>NZ_JBEPDU010000023.1:41044-106717 GCF_040300525.1 Saccharopolyspora sp. NPDC000359
GTGTGGGTGAGCCGCACCGGAGCCGAACCGCGAGAGGCTCAGCATCGGGGGCGAGCTGTGTGGGTGAGCCGTGCCGGGGATGAACCGCGAGGCCCGGCAGCTGGGGTAGGCCTGCGGGTGAGCCGTATGGGGCCGCACCGCGGGCTCGGCACCTGGCGCAGGGCCTTGCGGGGGAGCCGCACTGGGATTGATCCGTGTGGTTGCGCCGCAGGGCCGCGCTACCCGGGGTTTGAGCCGTCGGGTTGAGTCGCGCTCGCGGCTGGGCGGTGGCCGGGCCGCGCCGGGGCAGGCCCGGTTCGGCCCGGCGGGGCCCCAGCGCCGCTGACCGCCGTCAGGCTGGAGCCGAGGCCCGGTCGCTGCGCGGTGCTGGTCAGGACGGCCGGATGACGATCTCGGTCAGGTGGGCGTCGGCGCTGGCGTGGACCGCGGACACGATCGGCCCGGCCACCGACTCGGGGCGCAGGTAGTGCTCCGGCTGGAACTCGGCCTGCTCCTGCTCGCGGACGTTGCGCTGCATGTCGGTGGCGGTGCGGCCGGGGAACACCGAGGTGACCCGCACGCCGTTGGCGGCTTCCTCGGCGCGGAGCACGTCGGCGAAGGCGCGCAGTGCGAACTTGCTCGCGGCGTAGGAGCCCCAGTTCGGCTTCGCGGACAGCCCGGCGCCGGAGTTGACCAGCACGACGTGGCCCTGGCTCGCGCGCAGCGCGGGCAGCAGGAGCCGGGTCAGCTCGGTGACCGCGAACAGGTTCAGCTCGAACGTGCGCCGCCAGGAGTCGCTGGTGGTGTCGGCGACCGTGGCCAGCTCCACCAGACCGGCGCTGTGCACCACGACGTCGAGCCGGTCGATGTCGGCGACCGCGTCGGCGACGGCCTGGTGGTCGGTGAGTTCCACCGGCCACGGCTTGGCGCCGGGGAGCTCGTCGACGAGTGCTTGCAGCGCGTCGGCGTCGCGCCCGCCCAACAGCAGATCGTGCGTGTCGGAGAGCGAGCGGGCGACGGCGGCACCGATGCCTCGTGAGGCACCGGTGACCAGGGCAATTGGGCGTTCGGGCATGCCTCAACGGTAACGTCGGCGGGTCCTGGCGCGGTCACCGGCCGTCCCAACCGGCGGGCAGCCCCTTGACCCGGAAGGGGCAGGGGACTTAGGTCACTCGCGTGAGCGGAGTCGAGGACGCCCCTGCCGTCGTGCAGAACCGGATCCTGCGCAAGGTCGCGGTGCGGCTGATGCCGTTCCTGTGCCTGCTGTACTTCGTCAACTACCTGGACCGGGTCAACATCGGCTTCGCCGGCCCGAACGGGATGAACGACGAGCTCGGCCTGACCGCGACGGTCTTCGGCTTCGCCTCGGGGATCTTCTTCCTCGGCTACCTGGTGCTGGAGGTGCCGAGCAACCTCGCGCTGCACCGGTTCGGGGCGCGCAAGTGGCTCGCCCGCATCATGATCACCTGGGGCGCGGTGGCGACCGCGATGGCGTTCGTGCCGAACGCCACCACCCTGGTCGTGCTGCGCTTCCTGCTCGGGGTGGCCGAGGCCGGGTTCTTCCCGGGGATCATCCTGTACCTGACGTACTGGTTCCCGGCCGCGCAGCGGGCGAAGGCGGTCGCGCTGTTCATGACGGCAGTACCGGTGTCCAGCGCAATCGGGGCGACCGTGTCCAGCGCGCTGATCAGCAGCGGACACGGCATCTTCGGCCTGTCCGGCTGGCGGTTCATGTTCCTGGTCGAGGGCGTGCCGGCGATGCTGCTGGCGTTCGTCACCTGGTTCTACCTGACCGACCGCCCGTCGGAGGCGAAGTGGCTCACCGCCGAGGAGCGCACCTGGCTGGATGACCAGCTGGCGGCCGAGCGCGCGCAGACCGAGGCCGAGCACAGCTGGCCGCTGCGCAAGGCCCTCACCCACCCGCGGATCCTGGCCCTGGCGTTCGTGTACTTCGGCATCGCCTACGGCCTGTACGCGCTCGGGTTCTTCCTGCCCACCATCATCAAGGGCTTCGAGCAGCAGTACGGCACCGAGCTGTCGACCATGGAAACCGGCCTGATCACGGCGGTCCCCTACGTGATCGGTGCGGTGGCGATGGTGGTGTGGAGCGCGCACGGCGACCGGAAGCGGGAACGCGTGTGGCACGTCGCGCTGCCGCTGCTGCTCGGCGGTGTGAGCATCCCGATCGCGCTGTACCTGGGGAATCCGTTCCTGGCGATGGTCGCGGTGACGGTGTGCGCGGTCGGTGTCTGCTCGGCGCTGCCGACGTTCTGGGCGCTGCCCAGCAACTTCCTGGCCGGTGCGGCGGCAGCGGGCGGCATCGCGCTGATCAACTCGCTGGGCAACATCAGCGGTTTCGCTGCGCCCTACATCACCGGAGCCCTCAAGGACGCGACCGGATCGCAGCGCACCGGCCTGTGGGTCGTCGGCATCGTGATGGTCGCAGCGGCCATCACCGTGATCGTCCTGAAGGCCGCCCCACGCTCGGACTCCCCGGACCACACCTGACCGGTTCAGGCGCGGAAAATGCCGCGACTGGCCCTGCCCGTTCCTGCTAGCCTCGCCGCCATGTCCGCTGCTTCCGCCGCAGCCGCTGCGGCTGTGACCCGCACGCCCCGCTCCTAGCGGCGGCGCGGTCCTCCTGAACGTTCCGCTGCTTCGCGTCCAGACCGAAGCGGCAGTTTCGTGCTGCTCGGATCCACTTCGAGCAACGGAGTTCTCCTTGCAATCGGACATCCCCGTCCAGCGCCGGACCACCGGCGCGCGGCCATGGCTGGTCCTCGGGTCCCTGGCCATGCTCCAGTTCCTGATCGCTGTCGACGTCACGGTGGTCAACATCGCCCTGCCGTCGATAGGCGTCGAGTTCGGCGTGGACGAGCGCGTGCTGACCTGGGTGGTCGTCGGCTACGCCGTCACCGGCGGCGGTGTGCTCATGCTCGGCGGCCGCTTGGGCGATGTGCTCGGCCGACGCCGGGTGCTGCTGGTCGGCACCGCGGTGTTCGGCGCGGCCTCCCTCCTCGCCGGATTGGCACCGACGTTCCCGCTGCTGGTGGTCGCACGACTGCTGCAGGGCGTGGGCGAGGCGATCGCGCTCCCGGCGGCGATGGCGATGATCGTGCTGACCTTCCCCGAAGGCCCGCGCCGAACGCGGGCGCTGAGCGTGTGGGCGGTCGTCGCCAGCGCCGGTCTCGTGCTGGGGTTCGTGCTCTCAGGCGTCATCACCGAACTGCTCGGCTGGCGGTGGATCTTCCCGGTCGCCGTCCCGTTCACCCTGTACGTGGCCTGCGCGGCGCTGGTCCTCGTCCCGGCTGACCCGCCGGGGGAGCGCAAGCCGCTGGACCTGCCCGGGTCCTTGCTGCTCACGGCCGCTCCCCTGCTCTTCGTGCTCGGCGTCGTCGAAGCGGGCGAGGGCGGGTTGGCACCGTTGGCCCTGATCGGCGCGGTGCTCGCGAGCGCCCTGTTCGTCGTCGTGGAGCGCCGGGCGCCGAATCCGCTGGTCCCGCTGGCGTTCTTCCGCAACCGCACGAGGGTGCGCGCCAACCTCGCGACTGCGCTGCTCAGCGCCGCGTTGTCGACGTCGTTCCTGCTGTTCACCTTCCAGCTCCAGCAACGCGCGGGACTGACGCCGTTCGCCGCCGGAGTTGCGCTGCTCCCCCTGGCGGTGGCGCTGGTCGCGGCAGCGACGTTCGTGCCCCGTGTCGTGGGGCGCTGGGGTTCGCGAACCTGCGCGGTCGTCGGCATCGCGTCGACCGCGGCGGGCATGGCCGCCATCGCCGCAGGCGCCCACTTCGGCGCGGGAGCGGTCGAGACGATCCCGGCGATGATCCTGATCGCCGCGGGCATGGGCTTCGGCCTGGTCGGCCTCCAGCACGCGGCGGTCACCGGGGTCACGGACGACGACGCGGGAGTCGCCTCGGGTGTCCAGCGCGCCGCCGACCAACTCGGCGGCTCGTCGGGTGTCACGCTCTACATCGGAGTCGGCTTCGCGCCCGCGGTCCCCGGCGTCGACCCCTTCACCGCCAGCTGCGCGTTGGCGTTGGTGGGTCTCCTCGCCGCTGCCCTGATCGCTTGGCGCATCGAGGAACCGCAGAACGCCTGAACAGGGCCGGGCAGGCGAAGACCCTCCTACCGCCTGCCCGGCTCCTGCGGTGAGAACGCCAGACCGAGGAGTTCCAGGTCCACACCCAACACCGAACCTCATTCGAGGGAGTGGTTCCCGCACCTGGTGATGGTCGCGGCGACCACTGCTCTCAAAGACCGCCCCACGCACGCACTCCCCGCCTGACCCGACCGGTGTTCAGGGAGTGAGGACGATCTTTCCGAACTTCCCCGCCCCGGACAGGTGGGTGTACGCGTCGTCGTGGGCTTGGAGGGGGTAGGTCGCTTCGATCGGAACCCGAACCCGGCCCTGCGCCAGGAGCGGGACGACGTGGGTGCGGAGGCGGTGCGCCAGCAGCGCCTTCTCCGCGGGACTGCGGCCGCGGATGGTGGTCCCGATGAGGCGGGCGCGCTTGAGCATGAGGTCGAACATCCTCAGCGGAGCGGTCATCCCTCCCTGGACGCCCACGATCAGGATCCGCCCGCCGGTCCGCAGCAGCTGCACGCGGTCCAGGCAGTCGTCTCCACCGACCAGTTCGACGATGACGTCGAATGGTCCGCAGTCGGCCTCACCGTCTGGCGTGACGACCTCGAGGCGACCGTTCTCCGGCACGAGCGAAGCGACCTCGCCGTGGAGCTCGGTGCGCCGCACGCTCGCGACCACGTCGGCTCCGGAGATCGCGGCGATCTGGACCATCGCGGTGCCGACCCCGCCCGCCGCACCGGTGATCAGCACCCGCTCCCCGGCTGCGATGCCCGCCTGGGTGACGAGCGCGTCCCACGCGGTGCTGAACGCCTCCGGGAACCCACCTGCCTGCGACCATGGGGTGGTGTCCGGGACCGGGAGGAGCAGGTCGGTGGGCACGGCGATGCGCTCGGCATGTCCACCGCCACCGACCAGCGCCATCACGCGATCGCCCACCTGGGCACCTCGCACCGACGAGCCCACTTCGAGGACTTCGCCGGAGACCTCCAACCCGGGGATGTCGGCGGGCCAGCCGGTGGGCGCCGGGTAGTCCCCGCGCGCTTGCTGCAGGTCCGCGGCGTTGAGCCCGGCCCCGCGGACACCGATGAGGACCTGGTCCGGTTGGAGGACGGGGTCCGGGCGCTGCCGGAGCTCGAACCGACCACTGGCGATGGTGACCGCGCGCATGACGCGATGCTAGGCCGCAGCGGTGAACAACATCGGCGCACCAACACAGGGCGCGCCCCGCTGGTCCCGGGCAGGCGCGCGCTCAACCCGGGAGCGCAACGAGGGCCTCCGGTCCGTGCCGGAGACCCCCGCGCTCGCAAGGTGGGATCAGCGTCGGCCGATCTCACCGCCGTCCTTGCGCCACACCGCCACGACGGACGGGCGCGGCTGGGAGTCACCGCCGTCGGGCCAGTGCGAGGCCGGGTTGTCCGCGCTCGCGCCGTCGAGCTCGCCCGGGTGCTGGACGCTCACCGTCACCAGGGTGTCGCGGACCACCGGGCCGCAGGTCTCCGCGCCGTTCGGCACGGTCAGGAACTGCTTGACGAAGCCGCGCTCCGGGCCGTCCACCGGCACCGCGAACAGGCCGTCGTTGCTGTCCAGCGCGTTGCCGTCGGTGGAGATCCACAGGTTGCCGTGCCGGTCGAAGGCCACGTTGTCCGGGCACGAGATCGGGCTGACCCGCGACTTGTCGAAGCCGCCGAAGTAGGTGCTCGGGTCGTTCGGGTCGCCGCACACCAGCAGCAGGTTCCAGCGCAGCTCGGTGCCGGTGGCGTCGTCGTCGATCTCCAGCACGTGGCCGTGCTTGTTGCCGACCCGCGGGTTGGCCTCGTCCGGTGCGGCGTTGCCGGTCGACCCGCGGTTGGAGTTGTTGGTCAGCGCGCAGTAGATGCGGCCGTTGACCGGGTTCGGCTGGATGTCCTCCGGCCGGTCCATCTTGGTCGCGCCCACCGCGTCGGCGGCGAGGCGGGTGAAGATGTAGACCTCCTCGGCGGTGAAGCCGGGCACGAACGACTTGTCGCCGCTGGCCAGCGGGATCCACTCACCGGTGCCGTCGAAGGCGCCGTCGGAGGGCAGCTTGCCGGTGCCGTCGATCTCGCCCGCCGGGCTGTTGCCGCTGAACTTCGCGACGTAGAGCGTGCCGTCGTCGAGCAGCGTCATGTTGTGCCGCCGGGCGTGCGCGCTCCTGCCCTTCTTCATCTTGCCGTGGGAGACGAACTTGTAGATGTAGTCGAAGCGCTCGTCGTCACCGGAGTAGGCGACGACCCGGCCGTCCTCGGCGACCTTGACCGCCGCGCCCTCGTGCTTGAACCGGCCGAGCGCGGTGTGCTTGATCGGCGTGGAGCGCGGGTCGTGCGGGTCGATCTCGACGATCCAGCCGAAGCGGTTGGCCTCGTTGGGTTCCTGCGCGAGGTCCCAGCGCCTGTCGAACTGCTCCCACTTGCGGGTGCTGGTCGTGCCCTTGAAGCCGTAGCGGGCGAGGCGCTCCTTGGCGACCGGGTCGGTGATCGAGTCGGCGTTGGCGAAGTACTGGTTGAAGTTCTCCTCGCCGGACAGGATGGTGCCCCACGGCGTCAGGCTGCCCGCGCAGTTGTTCTGCGTGCCGAGCACCGTGGTGCCGGTGGGGTCGGCGGAGGTCTTGAGGTGGTCGCTGCCCGCGGCCGGTCCGCGCAGCTCGAACGGTGTGTTCAGGGTGATGCGGCGGTTGTACCGGCTCGGTCGCACCTGGAGGCCGCCCCGGCGCTCCCGCTCGACGTAGACGACCGACAGGCCGTGCGCGGCCCACGCGATGCGCACCTGCTCCTCGGTCGGGTTGTTCTCGTCGTACCCGGTGAACATGTGGGTTTCGGTGGTGTACTCGTGGTTGACCACCAGCAGGTTCCGCTTGCCGCTGCCGTCCAGGGGGACCAGCTCGGCGAAGTCGTTGTTGTAGCCGAACTGCTGCTCCTGCGCGGCAGCGGTCTGGTTGGCGAAGTCGAACTCGGGGGCGCCGGGCACTACCGGGTCGCCCCAGCGGATCACGATGCCCTGCTCGTAGCCCTCCGCGGTGACCACGGCGTCTTCGGTGTTCGGGGCGACCGCGGTGAAGTCGGTGCCCGGGATGCTCCCGTGGCCTGGTCGGCGCAGCGGCGCTGGCGCAGCGGCGGCCGCGGTGCCGGTCAGCGCGGCCGCGCCACCGATGGCCAGCGCGAAGGCGCCGCTGGCCTTCAGCGCGTTGCGCCGGCTGAGCGCGCCTTCGACGATGTCGCCGAAGTAGGAGTTGCCCGAGGTGTTGGGCGCTTCGTGCGCGCAGGCGTTGCCGCACCGGTACTTGCAGGTCACCGAGGCGCGGTTCGCCGAGTGGTGGGGAAGCAGCGGCAGCGGGATGACCCGCCCGTTGTCCGGTCGGGGAGACAAGCGGACCTCCAAGTGCTCGTCGGGAACAACCGGACGCTAAGGCGATCAGGCGATGGTTCCAGTACGCGGAGGTGAACGACGGCCGAACTTGCGGCGCAGAGTTGTCGAAACTGCCCGCTGATCTGCCAAAAGAGGTGACACGGGGTAGTGGCTCGATCACATCGGTGTTCGAGAGCGGGGGCGTGGCGGGTCGACGGTCCACCGGGAGGCCGTGGACTACCGCTAGCCTCGCCGCCGAGCTGGGCAGCAATTCGTCCCGGGACTGAACGCCGGTCGTGGGCCCGGAAAAATCGGTGTCGCCCGGCGTTGTCCTGCTGCTAACTTCGCGCCATGGCTTCCTTCGCCGTTGTCGTCATCGCGCGGCTGCGCTCCGCCTAGGCGGCGCAGCAACCGCTCTTGGCGCCGCCGTCCGCGTCCGGGCTCCCGCTCCGACGCGCGGTCCGTCGTGCCTTGAGGTGCCACGCCGACCTGTGCTCGCGGGGCCCGGTTCCCACCGGTCCGCGAAGCGCAGGAGAAGCTCACCATGTCCACCCGCCGCAGGTCGGCGCGCGACCACGCGCGCCGCGAACTGGGCCAGAACTTCCTGGTCGACGAAGGCGCAGCCCGCCACCTGGTCGACCTCCTGGAACCAACCCAGACCCCGGTCGTGGAACTCGGCGCCGGAAGCGGCGCGATCACCCGCCACCTGGTCCACAGTGGACGAGAGGTGGTCGCCGTCGAACTCGATCCGCACTGGGCGAACCACCTCCGGGAAGCCTTCCCGCGCGTCCGCGTGGTCCGCTGCGACATGCTCGACTACCGCTTCCCCTCGTCGGAGCACGCGGTGATCGGCAACCTCCCCTTCGGTCTCACGACCTCGATGACACGCCGCCTGCTGGCCGAGGAGTCCTGGTCAGAAGCGGTCCTGCTGGTCCAGTGGGAAGTCGCCCGTAAGCGTGCGAAGGCCACCAACCAACTGAACGCCCAGTGGGCCCCCTGGTACGAGTTCCACCTCCACGGCAAGGTCCCAGCCCGCTCATTCCGCCCCCAACCGGCAGCGGACGGCGGAGTCCTCAAACTCACCAGGAGACCCCGACCCCTGCTGCCCCTGAAACACCAACGCAGCTACCAGGAATTCGTCGAAGCAGTGTTCACCGGTAGGGGCCGAGGAATGACGGAAATCGTCCGCAACGCAACCGGTCACCACATCAGGGACCTGCCGCCCCTACCCAAAGACCTCCCCACCGAAGCCTGGCCACGCCTCTACACCAGGACCACCTGACCACAACCCCGAAGACCCCAGAACCAAAGCCAAGGACCAGAGCCAAGACCAAGGACCGAGAACGAAGGCCAAAGCCAGGCCCAAGAACCAAGGCTAGGGACCAAGAACCAAGGTCAAGGCCAAGGCCTCTCCTGCGGCCGACCGAGGGGTGGTGAGGGTTGCAATTTCGATTGAAACTGCCTCACCGCCCCACCGCAGGTTCCGTCGAGAACGACGGCAATTTCGATTGAAATTGCATCAACCCAACGCAACCAACCCCACCGCTTCGAACCCAAACCCAACCAGGCACCCAACCCCCGGTACGACCGCCCCCGCCCCTAGTGAACGTTGCGTTCTCAACCAACCCAGGTCTACGTTCACTAGTGAACGCTCCGTCTCCTGGGGAGGTCCCCGTGGACCTGGTCCGCCCACTCCGGGCATTCACCCGAGCCGACCTCGCGACCGCCGGGGGCAAGGCGGCGAACCTGGGCGACCTCGTCAACGCCGGTTTCTCCGTCCCCGACGGCTTCGTGATCACCACCGACGCCTACACCCTGGTCGCGAGGTCGACGAACCCCGACAACCCGGCCGAACTGCGAACCGAGCTCGAAGCGGTCCCCGTGCCCGACGAGCTGCGCCAGGCCATCACCACCGCCTACCGCGACCTGGCAGGCGGCCCGGTCGCGGTGCGGTCGAGCGCCACCGCCGAGGACCTGCCCGGAGCCGCGTTCGCCGGGCAGCAGGACACCTACCTCAACGTCGTCGGCGAGGCGGCGCTGCTCGACGCGGTGCGCCGCTGCTGGGGTTCGCTCTGGACGGACCGCGCGATCGCCTACCGGGACAAGCGCGGCATCCCGCCGGAGGACGTGCGCATCGCGGTGGTGGTGCAGCGGATGGTCGACGCCGAGTCCGCCGGGGTCGTGTTCACCGCGAACCCGGTCACCGGTGATCGGCAGCAGCTCGTGGTCGACGCGAGCAGTGGCCTGGGCGAGGCGGTGGTCTCCGGCCTGGTCACACCCGACCACTACGTGCTGACGCCGGAGGGGCAGGTCCACGAGTGGTCGCCGGGTCGCCGCGAGGTGGTGATCAGGAGCAAGGCGGGCGGCGGCGTCACCGAGCAGACCGGTGCCGTCGCCGAGCGGCTGCCCGACGAGGTGCTCGCGGAGCTCGCGCGGCTCGGCACCGAGGTCGCCGCGCACTTCGGGCGCCCGCAGGACATCGAGTGGGCCTGCGCAGCTGGTCGGGTGCTGTTGTTGCAGGCCAGGCCGATGACGGCGCTGCCGCCGCCGCCGCTGGAGCTGAACCGCGTCCAGCGCAAGCTCGGCTCGATCCTGCTCGAGTACATCCCGCACCGGCCGTACCCGATCGACATGTCGACATGGGTACCGCGCGGTCCGGTCGGGCTGATGGCCCGCGTGACCAGCGCCTACGGGCTCCGGGGCGCGTTCGAGAACTTCCTGCCGGAGGTCGACGGCGTGGTGGACCGGATGATCCCGCCGTCGCCGCGCCCGTCGCTGCGGATGCTGGCGACGCCGTTCGAGCTGCTCTCCCGCGCCTGCCGCTACGACCCGGCGCGCTGGACGGCGGATCCGCGGTTCATCCGGTTCCGAGCCGACATCCGCGAGCTCGCCGCCCTCGACCTGGCGGCGATGCCGTGGTCGGAGCTGGTCCGCGTGCCCGGGCGGGCGCTCGACGCGGTGGACCCGGTCGCCGACCTGCGCATCGACTACCTCCCGGCGACCGGGCTGTCGCTGCTGCGCTTGCTCATCGCGCTCAAGGTCATCGGGCGCTCGGAGCTGATGGGCGATCTGATCGCTGGCGCGCACACCCGCACCTCGGACGCCAACCGCGCGCTGGAGTCCCTGGCCGCCCAGGTGCGGGCGGATCCGCAGCTGAAGGCGGCGGTCGACGGCCTCGACCCGGCGGGGCTGGCCGACTTCCCGGAGTTCCAGGCGGACTTCGCGGCGTTCCTGGCCGAGTACGGCCACCGCGAGACCGAAACCCCGGTCCTGGTCACACCGCCGACCTGGGGCGAATCGCCGGCAACGGTGCTCGGACTGGTCAAGGTGCTGGCCGCTGGAGAGCCCAATCCCGTCAGGCGCGCGGACCGGGAGCTGCGCAGCCCGCTCCTGCGCCGGTGGCTGCGACGCGCCCGCGACGGTGTCGCCTTCCGCGAGGACAGCCACTTCTACTTCACGATGCCGCAGCCGATCCTGCGCCGGTCACTGCTGGAGATCGGTCGCCGACTGGTCGGCGCCGGAGTGCTCGACGAGCCGGAGCAGGTCTTCCACCTGCGGCTGGAGGAGCTGGAGGCGATCAGCGACCCGTCCCGGGCCGAGCGGCTGCGCGGGCTCGTCGCAGCCCGGTCGGCCCGCCGCGAGGAGCTGGCGGGGGTCCGGCTCATCGACCCGAGCTCGGTCTTCCCGCGCGAGGACGGCGCTGACGCGCTGGTGTCCGGGACCCCGGCCAGCGGCGGCCGGGCCACCGGCCCGGCCCGGATCATCCGCGAACCGGCCGAGTTCCCCCGGCTGGGCAGCGGTGACGTGCTGGTCTGCCGCTACACGAACCCGTCGTGGACACCGCTGTTCCAGCGCGCCGCGGCGGTGGTGGTGGACTCCGGCGGCCCCGCCTCGCACGCCGCGGTCGTGGCCCGCGAGTACGGCATCCCGGCGGTGATGGGCACGGCGACCGGCACCAGCGAGATCACCGACGGGATGGTCATCACCGTCGACGGCGGCACCGGGCGGGTCGTCCCGGCGCACCCCGAGGAGCCCGCCGCATGACCACGACCGACCACCGCAAGCTCCCCCGCCGCCGCGGCGACGAGCTCACCGCCGCGATATTCGCGGCGACCTTGGCCGAACTGGCGGAGGTCGGCTACGCGGGCCTGACCATGGAACGCGTCGCGGAACGCGCCAGGACCGGCAAGGCGTCGCTGTACCGGAGGTGGTCGAGCCGCGTGGAGCTGGTGCTCGCCGCCGTCTACAGCGCCTGGCCGGAACCGGACGAGGCGGTTGACACCGGCACCCTGCGCGGCGACCTGCTCGCGATGCTGCGCCACCACGCCGAGGTGCTGGCGGGCCCGGCGGGTGAGGCGCTGCGGGGCCTGCTCGGGGACGTGCTGGCGGACGAGGACCGGATGGTGCGGCTGCGCCGCTTCTCCCGAGCGCGGGGTAGGCGGACGATGGCGGAGGTCATCCGGCGGGCGGTCGAGCGCGGCGAGGTACCGGCGGAGGTCCCGGCCCGCCGCCTGGAGGTCGGCCAAGCGATGCTCCGCCAGCAGTTCCTCTTCGGCGGCACCCCGATCCCGGACGAGGTGATCGTGGAGATCGTGGACGACGTGCTGGTCCCGCTGTTCACGAAGTAGCACTCGTGAGTGGCGGTGGTGGTGAGGACGACCATCGCCACTCACGAGGAGAGGGCGCGCCACCAGGGGTGGGCTTCGGTCGTCGGGAACATCCCCTCGCCGAGGACCACCCGGAACGGGTTCGCGCCGATCACCGCCCAGGCGTGCCTGGCGTGCTCAGCCGGGAAGTCCGGGCTCGTGACCAGGTCGAAGAGGTCGTCGAAGGCGTCGGTGAACAGCTCGCTCAGTTCTTCGCCGAGCCGGTCGTACGCGCCGTCGCGCAGGTGCGCGGCCAGCTCGTCCAGGTCCATCCGCGCGGTCGCCGGGTCGTCCTCGTGCAGGTGGTCGGCCGCTTCGAGGCAGAGCTCGCGCAGGTCGTCCGGGACCTCGACGACGGACGGCAGGGTGCTGAACGCCGCCATCAGGTCACCCGGGTCCTGGCGCGGGAGGCCCTTGGCCTTGCCGAGGCAGTACGGGACGAACTGCGGGTACTCCATGGCGTGTGCCGCCTGCGCCACGCGCACCCAGAACTCGGTCGGCAGCTCGTCGGTCCTGCCGTCCTCATCCGCCCAGTGCCCGATGAAGTGCAGGGCGTTCATCCAGAGGTGGTTGTACTCGTAGGCGATGCAGTCGGCCAGCTCCCCGGCCTGTCCGCTGTCGTGGCGCAACGCCTCCGGGGCGAGTTCGGTGGCCGTGGTCAGGTGGTCCACCAGACCGCCCGCGGGGTAGGTCAGGCCAGCTGTCAACCATTCGGGGTACATTCCACGTCCTCCTCTCGGGTCGACCACCGGACGGGTCGACGCACGAGCTCTGGGACGGTGGTGCGGGCACCGGTGGTTCCGGCCCGGCCGCTGGTATCGAGATCAGTTCCCGCCGCGGAGCGACCACTGGCCTGTGTGGACTAACGCGGTGGGCACCGTGGTGCGTCGGTGCCCACCGCGCGGATCAGCGCCAGACGGCCACCACCGAGGGGCGGGGCTGGGAGTCACCGCCGTCAGGCCAGTGCGAGGCCGGGTTGTCCGCGCTCGCCCCGTCGATCTCGCCGGGGTGCTGTGCGGAGACCAGGACCAGGTCGTCCTGGACGATCGGGCCGCAGGCCTCCGCGCCGCGCGGCACGGACAGGAACTGCATCACGTGGCCGCGGTGCGCGCCTTCCAGCGGGACGGCGTAGAGGCCGTCGTTGGCGCCCAGGGCTTCCGAGGAGTCCGTGCTGATCCAGAGGTTGCCGTGGCTGTCGAAGGTCACGTTGTCCGGGCAGGAAATCGGGCTGACCTGGGACTTGTCGAACCCGCCGAAGTAGGTGGCGGGGTCGTCGGGGTCGCCGCAGACCAGCAGCAGCCGCCAGGTGAAGTGGGTGCCCGCCGGGTCGTCGTCGAGCTCCAGGACCTGGCCGTGCTTGTTGGCGGTGCGCGGGTTCGGCTCGTCGGCGGGTGCCTTGCCGTCCGGGCCGCGGTCGGAGTTGTTGGTCAGCGCGGCGTAGACGCGGCCGGTGGTCGGGTGCGGTTCGACGTCCTCCGGGCGGTCCATCTTCGTGGCGCCGACCTGGTCGGCGGCCAGCCGGGTGAAGACGTAGACCTCCTCGGCGGTCATGCCGTCCACGAAGCTGGTGTCGTTGTGCGCCAGCGCGATCCACTCGCCGGTGCCGTCGAACTCGCCGTCGGCCGGGAGCTCGCCGGTGCCGTCGATCTCGTCCGGGCTGTCGCCGGTGAGCTTGGCGACGTAGAGGGTGCCCGAGTCCAGCAGCGCCATGTTGTGCCGCCGGGCGTGGGCGCTGCTGCCGCGCTTGACCTTGCCGTCGGAGACGAAGCGGTACAGGTACTCGAACTTCTCGTCGTCGCCCATGTACGCCACGGCGCGGCCGTCGTCGGCGATGCGGATGTTGGCGCCCTCGTGCTTGAAGCGGCCCAGGGCGGTGTGCTTGACCGGCGTCGAGCTCGGGTCGTGGGGGTCGAGCTCGATGATCCAGCCGAACCGGTTCGGCTCGTTGACCTGCTGGGCGAGGTCCCAGCGGGAGTCGAAGCGCTCCCACTTGCGCTCGGTGGCGGTGCCCTTGATGCCGTAGCGGGCCAGCCGTTCCCGCGTCGCCGGGTCGGTGACCTGGTCGGCGTTGGCGAAGTACTGGTGGATGTTCTCCTCGCCGGACAGGATGGTGCCCCACGGCGTGACGCCGCCGGAGCAGTTGTTCATGGTGCCGAAGGAGCGCGTGCCGGTCGGGTCGACCGGGGTCTTCAGCAGGTCGCTGCCCGCGGCCGGTCCGCGCAGCTCGAACGGGGTGTTGAGGGTGATCCGGCGGTTGCGCCGGTCCAGCACGGGCTTCGGCGCGCCGTCGCCGGTTTCGAGCACGACCACGGACAGCCCGTGCGCCGCCCACGCGACGCGGACCTGCTGCTCGGTGGGGTTGTCCGGGTCGTAGCCGCGGAACAGGAACTCCTCGGTGGTGTACTCGTGGTTGTTCACCATCAGCCGCCGCTTGCCGTCGAGCGGCAGCAGCGCGCAGAAGTCGTTGTTGTAGCCGAACTGGGCTTCCTGGGCCTCGGGCGTCTGGTTGTCGAAGTCGAACTCCGGCGCACCGGGCAGAATCGGGTCACCCCAGCGGATCACCACGTCGTGCTGGTAGCCGTCCGGGACGACCACGGCGTCCGCGCTGTTCGGCCGCACCGGGGTGAAGTCCAGACCTGGGGGCGGGCCGGGTGCCGCCGCGGCGGGCCGGGCGCTGAGGCCGGGGAGCACCGCCGCGGAGGCCGCCACCACGGCACCTGCCCGGAGGAACCCGCGCCGGTCCAGCGCGGCGGCCAGCAGGTCGCCGAAGTACGGGTTGTCCGTGGGGTTCGGCGGGTGTTCGGAGCACTGGTCGCCGCAGCGGTAGCGGCAGGTCAGGCGCGACCGACCGGTGGAGAGCAGGGGCAGGAGTCGGCGTTCGTCCGGCTGTGGTGGCACCGGTACCTCCAAGCAGTTCGGGAAACGGCTTGGAGCGTATGCCAAGGTGAACGATCGGCAAGAGTTTTGCGGAAAACAGGTGAATTCTTGTCGATGACTTGCCTCCGGTACGACGAACGGGCCGCCACGTGGGCGGCCCGTCCGGTCGGGGTGGCTCAGAACTCCTCGCCGACCAGCGCGGCCTCGGCGGGGACCTGGTGGGCGTCTCCCTTGGAGCGCAGCTCCAGGGAGAGCAGACCGGCCGCGATCACGCAGAGCACCGCGCCGACGGCGAACGGCGCGTGGTCCGAGCCGAACCAGGTTGCGACGTGCCCGACGAGGGTGGCCGCGACCGCGCCGCCGAGCCAGCGCAGGAAGTTGTAACCGGCGCTGGCCACCGGACGGGGCGCGTTGCTGATGCTCATGGCCGTTCCGGTGAACAGGGTGTTCAGCAGGCCGGAGGCCAGCCCGCTGAGGATGACCGCGACGACCACCACGGGCTTGGAGCCGATGGCCATCACGCCGAGCAGGACCGCGAAGGCCAGCACCGCGATGATGGTGCCGCCGACCTCGCCGAAGCGGGCCGCCAACCGCGGGGCCAGGAACACCCCGGCGAGTGCGACGCACAAACCCCAGCCGAAGAACACCAGGCCGACCGCGATCGCGCCGAACTCCAGCACGAACGGCGCCCAGGCCAGCACGATGAAGAACGCGGCGGTGTAGAAGGCCGAGCCCAGCGCGGTGCGCAGCAGGCCGCCGTGGCCGAGCGCGCGGATCGGGTCGAGGAGCCGGACCTTGGCGCGCCCGGCGCGGTCGCCGTCCTTGGGCAGGAAACCGGCGGACAGGACGAGCGCGATCGCCATCAGCACCGCGGTCCCGGCGAACGGCCCGCGCCAGGAGATGTTGCCCAGCAGGGCGCCCAGCAGCGGTCCGGTGGACAGGCCGATGCCGAGCGCCGCCTCGTAGAGCATGATGGCGGCGCCCTGACCGCCGCTGGCCGCACCGACGATCACCGACAGCGCGGTGGCGATGAAGAACGCGTTGCCCAGGCCCCACACCGCGCGCAGCGCGACGAGCTGGCCGATCGAGCTGGCCAGCGCGCACAGCAGCGTGGCGACGACGATCAGCACCAGCCCGGTGACCACGGTCCGCTTCGCGCCGAAGCGGGCGCTGAACGCGCCGGTGATGAGCATGGCCACGACCTGCACGCCCAGGTAGGACGAGAACAGCAGGGTGACCTGCTCGGGCCCGGCGCGCAGGGCCTCGGCGATGGACAGCAGGATCGGGTCGACGAGACCGATGCCCATGAAGGCGATCACGGCGGCGAAGGCGGTGATCCACACCGCCCTCGGTTGCCCCTTGAACACGTCGAGAAACCGAACGTCATGCTCGGCGCTCATCGGCCGACACCCCTCGCAGCTGGAAGTAACCTCGTTCGCAAGGCTAACAATTTTTGGTTAGCAGCCCAAACGAACATGAGGGAGCTCACCGCCGCAAGGGGCCGACCAGTGGAAACCGAGGTGGGGCCGGTTCGACCAGGTGGCGGGTGCGGGCCGGTCGCGGCCGGTCCGCACGCCCCGGATCAGCTGCTCACGCCAGCGCGAGCCGCAGCGGCGACCACCTCCTCCGGGTGGTGCTCGGCGATGACGGCGAGCACCTCCGCCGCGCTGGCGTGCCCGCTCCCGGCGATCTCGGTGACCAAGGACAGCTGGTCGGCCGCCGGGTGCTGGTCGAACTCGGTGAGGAACAGCTCGGTGTCCTCGTCCAGCGCGGCCGCCATGCCGTCCAGCGCGCACAGCAGCTCATCACCCGGGCGGAGCACGTCGGCGCTCGTCCGCCCGGCCTGCAACCACACCCGCACCGCCGGACCCGCCACCGGGTCCTCGACGAGGTCGCGGGCGGCCGCGACGCCCTCCGCACCGGTGTGCTCCAGGACGGCCAGCGCCGACAGCCGGACCGTCGGATCGTCCACCCGGCGCAGCAGCGCGGCCAGCTCGCTGCTCGCCTCCCGGGCGCCGCGGTGCTCGATCCACCGCGCGATCAGCACCCGCTGCGCGTCGGCCGGGGTGTCCGTGACGGCCAGGGCGAGCAGCTCCGCGGGGGCGGTCACCACGTCGTCCACCGCGGGCACCTGGAAACCGAAGGCCCGCAACGACTCCCGGGCCGCCCACAGCCCGGCTGGCAGCAGCTCGACCACGGTGTGTTCCTCGGGCTCGGTGCTGACGTGCGTGCGGACCGCCTGCATCGACTCCCACTGGGCGAGCACCCGGCAGACGACCTCGCGGACCGCCTCCTGCGCCTCGGGTTCCGACTCCTCGAGCAGCTCGCAGGTCATCGCCACGATCAGTTCCAGCGGCACCGCGTCGGTCCGGGCGTACAGCACGCTCAACGCCGCCTGCACGATCTCCGGCAGCGCGTCGGCGTCGGCCAGCACGTCCAGCTGCTCCCGGAAGACGTCGTCCACCAGCACGAACCGCTGCCACAGCCGGGACCACAGCAGTTCCGGCTGGGCCAGCAGCGGATCGGCGACCAGGGTGCGCACCAGCAGGTCACCGGACGGGCGCACCAGACCGGCGCGCTCGGCCCACTCCAGCAGCAGGTCGGCGTCCTCCGCGCGGCCGCCCAGCGCCGCGACCAGCTCGTCCACATCGGACGGGTCGCGGCCGTCGCCGAGCCAGTCGAGCACGGTCCGGATCCGCTGCACGACCGGTGAACCCGCGGCGATCACCCGGTGCGGTTCGACCTCGGCCAGCTCGACCGGCGGCAACCACAGCGCGGGCTGGCCGCCCGGCTCCAGCGCCTCGCGGCGCTCGATCTCCTCCAGCACGTCGTGGTCCACCTCGACCTCGTCGGCCTCCACCGCGGCGAAGAACTCCGCCACCGCCGGTGGGTCCTCGGGGTCCACGCCGAGCTCCCGCATCGCGACCTCCCAGAACTTCTCCGAGCTCCACTCGGACGGTTCGGCCATCGCCGCCAGGTAGTCCGGGGTGGCGTGCTCCACCGCCTCGTGCAGGTCGGCGACCGGGTCCGGGCCGGTCAGCAGGTCGTGCTCGGCGAGGAAGCCGATCCACTGGTGCAGGAAGTCAGGTGCCAGCGACCAGTCCGCCAGCACCACCCGGCGCGGCACCACCTCCACCAGGAACCTGGCCAGCTCCTCCTCGGTCCACCAGGCCAGCAAGCCGTCCCGGTCAAACTTGTCGGTGAGCAGCTGGTCCAGCAGCGGCTCGGCGCCCAGCTCGGGGCGGCTGCGGGTGAACCGGGCGATCAGCTCGGCGCGGGCGGCCTCGAACCGGTCGACCTCGCCGTGGATGAAGGTGGTGCGCATGGCGTGCTCCTCTCGCTCAGGTGTGCGGATCACTCCGAGGGTAGGGAGCGAGCACGGGAAACCCGGGTAGCGCAAGCAAGGTCGTGCACCCGTGTCGGTACCCCCTGACGGGTGAAGTTGCGGCGGCCTAGGTATGCCCGTCGGTACTTGTCCCGCTTCGAGCACCAGGGCCAGAGGTCCATGCTTCAGCTGCGTCCGGAAACGGCGCGGTGCCGCTGACCAGCGGCACACCCAACGCAAAGCACCTGGAGGGCAGCCGCGAACCGCCGCTCCGGCCCTGGCCCACCCGGCCGGGACGGCGGTGCGGGCCCGAGCCGCAACAGGGAGGAGGTCCCGGCGACCGGGCGACAGCACTTGCCCCAGCTGGCTGCCGCCCGGCCTCCCGACAGCGAGGTAGGTGTCCACCCGTCCGGCCAGGCGGCAACGGAGCCGCCGCCACCCACCTCGCTGAACCTCCCCAACTCCGCGCCACCCACCCCCGATCCGCAGAAGGCCCGCGGAACCACCACCATGTCCAGCCACTCCGAGTTCCACGCAGCCGGGTGGCGGGTCGAGCACGACCCGCGCTCCCACCACACCACGCTCCTCATCGGCGACCACGCCAGCGCCCTGCGCGCACCCCTCGACTTCGCCGCCCACGTGCACCACGTGCTGGCCGTGCACCTGCAGGCCGGTCCGGTGCTCGCCGACGGTTCGGACTGGGTGCTGTTCACCCAGCCCGAGCTGCGCGCCGAAGTTCCGGCCGACCTCCCCGAACTCACCGCCGTCCCGGTCGGCACCCGCCTCGCGCTGCCGCCGGTGCGCGACCCGCGCTGGATCAGCCCACCGCGGATCGGCCTGTCGGCGCCCGCTCACCAGGTGGTGTGCTCGGCCTCCCGGCGCGCCCGCCTGATGGCGCCCCGCGCGGCGGCCTGAGCATCACGGCTGCTCGGCGACCCACACCGCGATCTGCGCGCGCGAGGTGACGCCTAGCTTGGCCATGATGTGCTCGATGTGGCTGTCCGAGGTCCGCTTGGAGATCACCAGCTGCTCGGCGATCTGCCGGTTCGACAGGCCCTGCGCCACCAGCCGCGCCACCTCGCGCTCCCGCGGCGTCAGCCGCACCGGCGCGTCCGCCCGCGGCGCCGGGCTGCGCTCCCCGAGCGCGAACTGGACCAGCTCGTCCACCGTGCACTCCGCGCCTCGGCGCTGAGCCGCGCGCAGCTCCCCGGCGGGCAGCACGTTCCGGAGCCGCTCCTCGTTCTCCGCGTGCCAGGCCAGGTAGCGGCGCACGCCGTAGAGATAGCTGCCGATCGGCTGCCACAACCGGCCCACCGCGGCGCTCAGCTGCGCGGACCGCGCCGCCCAGCCCTGCGCCGAGGCCACCCAGGACTCGACCTCGACCGCCAGCAGCGCGCCCAGCACGTCGCCGAACTGGTGCTTGATCCGCAGGCACCGGTGCAGGTGGGACACGGCCGCGTCGTGCTCGCCCTGCTGCCAGCGGGCCAACCCGAGCACCAGCTCGCACCACGACCGCACCCACTGGTCCCCGTGCTCCTCGCAGATCTCCTGGCAGCGGTGGCACAGCTCCACCGCCCGCGGCAGCTCGCCCTCGAACACCTGCAGGACCGCCAGGGCGGACATGCTGAGCACCGCCAGCCCGTCGTGGCGCAGGGCGTCCAGCTGCTCCAACGCCTCGGTGAACCGCGCCCGCGCGGGCCCGTGGTGGTGGCGGACCATGTCGATGGTCCCGGCGGTGTGCGGGACCAGGGCCAGCACCGCGTCGGCCCGCACCTGGTTGGCCACGCCCTGCGCCTCGGCCAGCAGGTCCAGCGCCGCGTCGCAATCCCCCTGCCAACCGCTGACCAGCGCGGCCACCAGCAGCGCGCGGGCCCGCTGCGCGCTCGGCTCCGGGGAGGCCTGCAACGCCTCGCCCAGCCACGAGATGCCCTCCCGGAGGGAGGTCCCGGCTATCCAGTAGAACCGCAGCGCCGCCGCCATGCGCAGCGCCTCGTCGGCTTCGCCGGGCTCGGTGCAGCAGAACTTCAGCGCGGCGCGCAGGTTCTCCCGGTCCAACCGCAGCCGGGAAAGCCACTCCCCCTGGTCCGGTCCGAGCCACTGCGCGTCGAGCTGCTCGGCCAGCAGCAGGAAGTGGTCACGGTGGCGGCGGCGCAGCACCAGCTCCTCGGTGCCGCCGCCCAGCCGCTCCCGGCCGTACTCCCGGATCGTCCGCAGCAGCCGGTAGCGGGTGCGCGAGTCCTGCCGGTCCTCCCTGACCAGCACGGACTTCTCGACCAGCCCGGCCACCCCGACGAAGACGTCCTCCACGGTCACGCCGTCGCCGACGCACACGGCCTCGGCCGCCTCCAGCTCGAAGCCGTCGGCGAACACCGACAGCCGCGCCCACACCGCCTGTTCCACCGGGGAGCACAGGCCGTAGCTCCACTCGATCGCCGCCCGCAGCGACTGGTGGTGCGGCGCCGCGCTGCGGTCCCCCGAGGTCAGCAGCCGGTAGCGGTCGGTGAGCCGGGCGAGGACCTCGGACACCGACAACGACCGCATCCACACCGCGGCCAGCTCGATCGCCAGCGGCAACCCGTCCAGTTGCTGGCACAGCCGGACCACGTCGGCCTCGTTGTCCGGCCCGATGGTGAAGGTCGGCAGCACCGCCGACGCCCGGTTGGCGAACAGCTCCAGCGCCTCGTGCCCGACGGCCCGCTGCACCACCCGGCCCTGGTGGTCCAGCCGCGGCGTCAGCATCGGCGGCACCGACCACACCTGCTCCCCGGCGATGGCCAGCGGGGCCCGCGAGGTGACCAGCACGCGCAGCTCGGGGGCCGACGCCAGCAGCCAGCCGACCAGCGGACCGCACCCGTCCAGCAGGTGCTCGCAGCCGTCCAGCACGATCAGCATCCGCTTGTCCGCCAGGTGCTCGGCCAGCACGTCCTCGGCGGAGGCGGTCTGCTCGCCGTGCAGGCCGAGACCGCTCACCAGCGCTTGGGCGAAGTCACCGCGGGCCGGGACCTCACCCAGCTCCACCAGCCAGATCCCGTCCGGGAAGGCTCGGCGCAGGTCGCGCGAGACGCGGGTGGCCAAGCGGGACTTGCCGACCCCGGCCACGCCGGTGAGGGTCACCAGCCGGGAGGTCGACAGCAGCCGCTTGACCTGCGTGATCGCTCCGCGTCGCCCGACGAAGCTCGTCAGGTCGTCGGGAAGCCTGCCCACCCGCCGGGTTGTCATCGCGACCACCCGCACTCACCGGAAGTTCGACGTGTCCGAGTGTAGGCCCGGACCAGCGCGGGGCGAGCCGGAGCGGGCGGTCAGCGGTCGGAGGCGAGGGGGAGGTCAGCCCGGTGGGCCGCGGCGAAGTCCTCGTCCACGAACACCACCTCCCGCCCCTCGCGGGCCAGCAGCGAGGCGGCCAACGCGGCCCGGTAACCCTCGCTGCAGTACACCCACACCACGCCGTCGGGCAGCTCGTGGGAGCGGTCGCGGAGCTGGAACAGCGGGATGTGCGCGGCGCCGACCAAGTGGCAGGTGCGCCACTCCCGGCGCATCCGCACGTCCAGCACCACCGTTCCCGGTCCCGCCTCGGCGAGGTCGGCGAAGGACGCCGACGGCATGCCGCGCACCAGGTTTGGGCCCGCGGCCAGCTCGTCCGGGGCACCCACCGCCGCCGTCGTGCGGTCGAGGCCGATGCGCACCAGCTCCCGCTGGGCCGCGGCGACCTGCTCGGGCGTCCCGCCCACCAGGGTCACCGGGTCGGCCGGGTCTACCAGCCAGCCCAGCCAGCGCGCCAGCGGACCGTCCAGGCCCAACGAGATCGCGCCCGCCAGGTGCGCGCGCGAGAACTCGCGGCGGGGGCGCAGGTCGACCACCCAGTCCCCGGTGCGCAGCTGCCGGGCCAGCTCGGCGGACCGCAGCCGGGCCGGTTCGCGCAGGTCGACCGGGTCCGGCCCGGCCCGGTTCCGCGGCCCCAGCCGCGCGAAGTAGTCGGGGAGCGGGTCCAGCTCGGTGAGGGCGTGCTCGACGAAACCGTCCTCGTCGAGGTGGAACGCGGTGTTGACCTTCAACTGCTGGCCGATCGTCGCGCTGCTCCCGGAACCGTGCGCGGGCCAGACCCGCGCCTGCTCCGGCAGGAGCTCGGCGAGCTTGCGCAGGGAGGCGTGCTGCAACCGGGCGAGGTCCTCGCTGTGGTGCTGGCCGAGCAGGTCGGTGCGCCCGGTGGAGCCGACCAGCAGCGAGCCGCCGGTGAACACCCCGACCGCGCCTCCGGCGTTCTCCAGCACGTAGGCCAGGTGGTGGAAGGTGTGCCCGGGCGTGGCCAGCACCCGCAGCCGCACCTGCGGCGACACCTCCAGCACGTCGCCCTCGGCCAGCGGCCGCGCGAACGGCACCCCGTCATCCGCCGCGATGCCGTACTCCGCGCCGGTCAACCGGCACAGCTCCAAGCCCCCGGAGAGGTGGTCGTGGTGCAGGTGGGTCTCCAGCACGCGGGTGATGCGCACCCCGCGCCGACCCGCGGCGGCGAGGTATCGGTCGACGTCGCGCTGCGGGTCGACCACCGCCGCCCGCCCGCCGTCGCAGACCAGGTAGCTGCGATCGCCCAGCGAAGCGGTCTCGACGGCTTCGACCTCCACCATCAGGCGGACTTCTCGTCCCGGCCGTGGACCTGGGCCGGCGGGTGCGTGGCCTCGACGGCGGTGAACTCCTCGAGGATCTTGTAGTGGTGCTCGGCGCCCTTCGGGACGATCCAGGAGTCCCCGGGGCTCAGCAGCACCACCTGGCCCTCGCTGTGCAGCTCCGCGCGGCCGCTGATCACGTAGCCGGCGGTCTCGTAGTCCCGGGTGGTCGGCTCCTTCTCCACGCCGGACGGTTCCCCGCGCCACAGCCGCATCGCCAGGCCGACGCCCTCGGCGAGGTAGTACTGGCCCTGGGAGCCGCGCGGCGAGTGCGCACCGTCCACCTTGGTGATCGTGGTGTCGCTCATCGGATCCACCTCCCCGCGTGTGCCCCGATTCTCCCGCCGCCCGCCCGGTGGGGCAGCGCGATCAGGCCAGGGCCGCGGCGGCCAGCACCACGCCGAGCACCCCGGAACCGATCCCGGCGAGCACCGAACCGAGCACGTTGAGCACCGCGTACAGCCGTGCGCCGTCGGTCAGCAGCCGCACGCTCTCGTAGCCGAACGTGCTGAAGGTGGTCAGGGCCCCGCAGAACCCGACGCCCAGCAGCGCCTGCAGCTCCGGCGCCTGCACCCCGAACAGCGCCAGTCCGGTGAGGACGCCGAGGACGAGCGAACCGAGCGCGTTGACCGCCAGGGTGCCCCACGGGAAACCGGTGTCGTGGCGGGCCTGCACCCAGCGGTCGGTGAGGAACCGCAGGCAGGCACCCAGAGCGCCACCGACCGCGACGAGCAGGAAGCTCACGGCCGCTCCCGCCCGGCGTACCGGATCACCTCGACCTCGTCGAGCAGCACCAACCCCTCGGTGACCAGCTCGTCGAGCTCGGGCAGGAAGTCGCGCACCCGCTGCTCGTCGTCGACGATCACCACCGCGACCGGCAGGTCCTCGCTCAGCGACAGCAGCCGCGCGGTGTGGATCGCCGAGGACGCCCCGAACCCCTCCACGCCGCGAAACACCGAAGCCCCCGCCAGCCCGGCCTCCCTGGCCCGCCGCACGATCTCGTGGTAGAGCGGTTTGTGCTGGTAGGTGTCGGTCTCGCCGACGATCGCGGTGAGCCGGAGCCCCTGGCCGCGCAGCCGCATCACCGGCTCACCCGCCCGAACGCGCGGGCCACCGACCGGGCGGCGAGCAGCCCGGCGGCCACCGCCAGCAGGCAGGCCAGCACGGTCCCGGTCAGGTAGGCGAGGGCGAGCGCGGGCCGCCCGTCGAGTACCAGGTGCACGGCGTCGGCGACGTAGGTGGAGAACGTGGTGAACCCGCCCAGCACCCCGACGCCCAGGAACGGCCGGACCAGCCGGTGCGCGGTGACCAGGTCGGTGATGACGAGCATCAGCACGCCGATGGCCGCGCAGCCGACCACGTTGACCAGCAGGGTCGACAGCGGGCCCGGCCAGGTGAGGTAGGCGCCGTAGCGCAGCACGGCGCCGACGGCACCGCCCGCGCCGACCACCGCGAGGACGTCCCACGCCGGACGCGTCCGGGCCTTGCCCGCCGAACGCAGCTCCGCGGGGAAAGCGGACCCCATAACCCCTCCCCGCCGCTGCTCACCGTCTCCCCACGAACGGTACCCCCAATCCGACGGCCCCCACCCCGTGCAACTCCCCTTGATCCCTCGCCACCGCGAGTCCTTCCGCGCCGGCACTCCGAGGTCGTCCTGGTGGGACGACCGCAGGTGGTCCGGGTCCGGGCGGGGCCTGGTGGTCAGGCCTCGGCCCGGTCGGCGTTGGCGTGGATCGCCGCGCGGATGTAGTCCGCCAGGCCGGGCTCGAGTCCTTCGTACGTCGCCGTGAAGCGCTCGTCCGCCACGTACATGTCGCCGAGGCCCCGGTGGATCTCGTACGTGCAGTCGTAGCACCACTTCGTGATGTGCTGGCGGTGCTGTTCCGCCAGGTCCATCGCCCGGTCGCTGTCCGGGGCCGCGCCGGAGCGCTTGGCCTCCGCCAGCCGCTCGCCGACCTCCTGCTGCTCGGCCATGAAGCGCTGCCAGTCCTGTTTGGTGTAGCGGCTCATCCGCTGCTGGGACTGGCGGTACGCCTCGCCGCCGCCCCAGCGCTGCTCGGCCTCCGCCGCGTGGTCGTCCGGGTCGAAGTCGCCGAACAGCTCGAACTTCTCCTGCTGCGTCAGGTTGACGCCCATCGTGCTCGCCTCCAGTTCGCGGTCCACTGCCGCGACCATCCGCTGCAGCCGTTCGATGCGCTCCAGCAGCAGTTCCCGCTGCCGCTCCAGGTGGGCGCGCGCGGTGCCTGTGTCGAGGACGGTCGCGATCTCGTCGAGGCCGAGGTCCATCGCCCGGTACCCGAGGATCCGGCGCAGCCGGTCCAGGTCCGCGTCGGAGTAGCTGCGGTAGCCCGCGGCCGTCCGGGCGCTCGGGGTGAGCAGTCCGATCTCGTCGTAGTGGTGCAGGGTCCGCACGGTCACGCCGGAGATCCGGGCCGCTTCGCCGACCGAGTAGGGCACGGTCCTCACCTCCTCGGGGACGAGCCTGTGGCCTCACGCAACGTGAGGGTCAAGCCGGATTGTGCCGCGTCCGCCCGGACGTGGCCGAGGTCACCGGAGGTGGGCGCTTGGCAGGGCGGGCCCCGCGATCTAGAGTCGATGTTAAGTAAGGCTTACCTAACAAAGGAGGAGTCGATGGTCCCGGTCCGCACCGACTTCGCGCGACGGCTGCACTCGGAGACCCGGGTGGAGCACGAGCGGGCGCACGCCCAACCCTTCGTCCGCGCGCTGCTGGCCGGTGAGCTCGGGGGCGAGGACTTCGCGGTGCTGCTCGCCCAGCACTACTTCGCCTACGAGGTGCTGGAGGCGGCTGCCGAGCGGATGCGCAGCGACCTGGTCGCCGGCCCCTTCGTCAGCGACCGCCTGCGGCGGCTGCCCGCGCTGGAGACCGACCTGCAGCACTACTTCGGTCGCGGTTGGCGCCGCAAGATCACGCCCAGTGCCGCCACCGAGGAGTACCGGGTGCGGATGCGCGAGACCTGCTTCGACTGGCCGGGTGGCTTCGTCGCGCACCACTACACCCGCTACCTCGGTGACCTCTCCGGTGGGCAGGTCCTGCGCCGCTGCCTGGAGCGGGCGGAGGCTGGTTCCGCGTTCCTGACCTTCGAGCGGATCCCGGACGGCCCGCGGTTCAAGGCCGCCTACCGCACCCTCCTGGACACTGCGGGCTGGGACGCGGCCGAGGAGGATCGGATCGTGGCTGAGGTCAAGCGCGCCTACGCGCACAACACGCGCGTCCTCGCTGGGCTGAGCTACCTGCTGATCCCGCGGCAGCGGTGAACGACCAGCTCAGCTGGCCCGCCCGGGTGGTGTAGCGAAGACCGCCTTGGCAGAAGTTACCGTCAGGTAATACCCTCTTGTTACCGACGAGTAAGGGCTCGAGCCGGGCCCACCCGCAGCAGCGTGCAAGAGGGAGCCTTTCCATGGGCCACTACAAGAGCAACGTACGAGACCTCGAGTTCAACCTGTTCGAGCTGTTCAAGGTGCAGGAACGGCTGGGCAAGGGCGCCTTCGAGCAGTCCGACGAGGACACCGTGCGCGGCGTGCTCACCGAACTCAACGAGCTCGCCACCGGGCCCCTGGCCGAGTCCTTCGTGGAGGGCGACCGCAACCCGGCCCAGTTCGACCCGGCCACCCACTCGGTGACCCTGCCCGAGGGCTTCAAGAAGTCCTACCAGGCCGTCATCGACGGCGAGTGGTGGCGGCTGAGCCTGCCGGACGAGCTCGGCGGCTACGGCACCCCGCCGAGCGTGATCTGGTCGGCCGCCGAGCTCATCCTCGGCGCCAACCCGGCGATCTACATGTACATGGCGGGCCCGAACTTCGCGACGATCCTGTGGCGCAACGGCACCGAGGAGCAGCGCCGCTGGGCCGAGCTGATGATCGAGCGCGGTTGGGGCGCCACCATGGTGCTCACCGAGCCCGACGCGGGCTCCGACGTCGGTGCCGGTCGCACCAAGGCGGTCAAGCAGGAGGACGGCTCCTGGCACCTCGAGGGCGTCAAGCGGTTCATCACCTCCGCCGACCAGGACATGACCGAGAACATCATGCACCTGGTGCTGGCCCGCCCCGAGGGCCCCGGCATCGAGCCCAAGCCCGGCACCAAGGGTTTGAGCCTGTTCCTGGTGCCCAAGTTCCACTTCGACAGCAGCACCGGTGAGCCCGGCGAGCGCAACGGCGCCTTCGTCACCAACGTCGAGCACAAGATGGGCCTCAACGCCTCGGCCACCTGCGAGCTGACCTTCGGCCAGCACGGCGTCCCGGCCAAGGGCTGGCTGCTCGGCGAGGTGCACGACGGCATCGCGCAGATGTTCCAGGTCATCGAGTACGCCCGGATGATGGTCGGCACCAAGGCCATCGGCACCCTGTCCACCGGCTACCTCAACGCGCTGGACTACGCCAAGGAGCGCGTGCAGGGCGCGGACCTGACCCGGGCCGCGGACAAGACCGCCCCGCGCGTCACCATCACCAACCACCCCGACGTGCGGCGCATCCTGATGCTGCAGAAGGCCTACGCGGAGGGCCTGCGGGCGGTGTACCTCTACACCGCGAACTTCCAGGACCAGGTCGCCCAGGGGCAGCACGACGGCACCGACTTCAGCACCGCCGAGCAGGTCAACGACCTGCTGCTGCCGATCGTCAAGGGCGTCGGCTCGGAGCGGGCCTACGAGATGCTGGCCCTGTCGCTGCAGACCCTGGGCGGTTCCGGCTTCCTGCAGGACTACCCGATCGAGCAGTACATCCGCGACTCCAAGATCGACAGCCTGTACGAGGGCACCACCGCGATCCAGGCGCAGGACTTCTTCTTCCGCAAGATCGTGCGCAACAACGGTGCCGCGGTCGGCCACGTCGCCGCCGAGATCCAGGCCACCCTGGAGGCCGAGGGCGCCGACGAGCGGCTCAAGGAGGAGCGCGCACTGGTCGCCCGGGCGCTGCAGGACGCCCAGGGCATGCTCGGCACGATGATCGAGTTCCTGACCTCCTCGCAGGAGGACGTCAAGAACATCTACAAGGTCGGCCAGCACGCCGTGTCGTTCCTGATGAGCATGGGTGACCTGCTCATCGGCTGGCTGCTGCTGCGGCAGGCCGAGATCGCGCTGGCCGCGCTGGACGCCGGTGCCTCCGCCAAGGACGAGTCCTTCTACCAGGGCAAGGTCGCGGTGGCCCGGTTCTTCGCCAAGAACGTGCTGCCGGAGCTGACCGGTCGCCGCAAGATCATCGAGGCAGCCGACAACTCGCTGATGGAGCTCGACGAGTCCGTCTTCTGACCCACCGCGGTGGACCCCCGGCCTCGGGCGCAGTTCCTCCCCGGAACTGCGCCCGAAGTCGTTGCTCACAACTCGTAGTCGAAGGTGAACGGCACCGCGCGCACCCCGTGCTCGGCGGTGTACTCGCCGGTGCCGTGCAGCCCGGCCAGCTCACCGGTGCCCGAACCGGGCACCACCTCGAAGGTGCTGCGGATCCCGCCGTCCGCGCCGAAGTGGCCGCGCTCCTGGAGCGCGAAGGACCCCTCCCGCCCGTCGACGGCGCCGCGGACGAGCTGCACCCCGGTGAACGCGCCGGTCAGGTCCTCGCTGTAGACGAGGGTGTACTCGCAGGCCACCTCGCCCGCCTCGATGCCACCGGTGAAGGTGTTGGTGATCGACGCCTGCGCGAGCTTCGGGTGCTCATCCGTCCCGACGGTGCGCTCGTCCCAGCGGGCGACGGTGAAGTGGCCAGTGGTCTGCATGGAGTTCCTCTCGATCGGTGCTGCCGCTGAGCGGCCGTGCGCCCCTGGACCACGTGATTCCGGTGGGAACCACCCATGGCGCGGTCCATCGGGGCGCGACCAGCATCGATGTCGAACCTGACACCTCCTGTCAGGTACGCGCGGCAAGATCCTCGGCATGCGCGCCGACCGCCTGCTCACCCTCCTCCTGCTGCTGCAGAACCGCGGCCGGATGACCGCCCCCGAACTGGCCGCCGAGCTGGAGGTGTCGGTCCGCACCGTCTACCGCGACGTCGAAGCCCTCGGCGCGGCAGGCGTGCCGGTCTGCGCCGACCGCGGCCCCGACGGCGGCTACCGCCTGCTCGACGGCTACCGCACCCGCCTCACCGGCCTCACCGACGCCGAAGCCGGATCCCTGTTCCTGTCCGGCGCCCCCGGCCCGGCCCGCGACCTCGGCCTCGGCGCCGTGCTGGCCACCGCGCAGCTGAAGGTGCAGGCCGCGCTACCCGCGGAGCTGGCCGAGCGGACCCGCCGCATCCAGGACCGCTTCCACCTCGACGCACCCGGCTGGTTCCGCGACGCCGACGAGGTGCCGCACCTGGCCGAGATCGCCCGCGCGGTCTGGGAGCAGCGCGTCCTGCACGCGCACTACCGCCGCTGGAACGGCGAGGTGCACCGCGAGCTCCACCCGCTCGGCATCGTGCTCAAGGGCGGCATCTGGTACCTGGTGGCCCGCGCCGAAGAAGCCATCCGCACCTACCGCATCTCGCGCTTCCTCGACGTGCGGACCACGGGCGCGACCTTCACCCGCCCGGCGGGCTTCGACCTCGCCGCGAGCTGGGCGGAATCCTCCCGCCGGATGGAGGCCTCGATGGTGCGCGGCACCGCCCGGCTGCGGATCTCACCGACCGCGCAGCAACTCCTGCCCGCGCAGTTCGGCACGAAGGGCGCCCGAGCCCTGGCCGAGTCCGGCCCACCGGACGAGCACGGCTGGGTGGAGGTCGACCTGCCGGTCGAGAAGACCGCCGTCGCCGTCCACGACGTCCTCCGCCTCGCCGCGCACGCCGAAGTCCTCGCGCCACCCGAACTCCGCGCCGCCGTCGCGGAGGCCGTCACCACCCTCGCGGCCCGCTACGCCCGCTGAACCCCGGCCCGCACCCCGGGAGCTGGCCGCCCCGGCAACGCCGCGGCCCGCGAATCATCCACAGTGGACCGAGCGGCCAGGAACGCGACGAACAACCCGACCAGCAGCGCCGCCCGGCCCCACACCCCGATCATCAACGCCTGCGCCGTGAAGCCGTCGTGGATGCCGCTGGCCTCACCGGCCGAGTTCAGGTACAGCCAGCGGAAGATGCTGATCCCCATCGCCACGTCCGCCACCAGGTACGCCGCGATCCACCCCCAGCGCACGTTCACCAGCACGAAGAACGGCAGCAACCACAACGTGTACTGCGGCGAGTGCACCTTGTGCAGCAGCAGGAAACCGCACAGCATCGCCGCCGACACCGGCACCCACGGGTAGGTCCCGCACCGCTCGAACCGCAACCACCCCACCGCGCAGGCGATCGCGAACGACAACAACACCAGCAGTGGCGACACCACGCCCATCGCCGACTGGAAGTCCGCCGAACCCGTCCAGTGCCGGAAACCCCAGTACCAGATCGAGTTCGTGCTGAGGTCCACCTGTCGCCGCGACTGGAACTCGAACGACGCCGCCCACCCCTCGAACCCAGCGATCACGAACGGCACGTTCACCACCACCGCGGTGGCCACCGAAGCCCCCACCACCTGCAGCGCGCCGCGCACGTCCCACCGCTCGCGCCCACTGGTCAGCACGTGCAACGCCAGCGGCAGCACGAACAACGCCGGGTAGAGCTTCAGCGCGAACCCGAGCCCCAAGACCACCGCGGCCACCGTCGCGCGCCGCCGCAACGACACCGACGTCCACCGGTGCACCACGAACACCGCCGCGACCGCGCACGCCACCACCGGCAAGTCCCAGTTGTGGAACGCGTACAGCACCAGCGGCGGGGACAACGCCCACAGCAGCGCGCGCCACCCGCTCAACCGGCCCAGCCACCAAGCCGTGGCGAGCCCGAACGGGGCCATCAGCAACGCCGACGCCGCCAGGAAACCCGCATCGGTGTCGACGAACAGCGCCCCCGCCCACATCAGCACCCCGGACAGCACCGGGTACTCGACCACCCCGCCGTACAGCGAACCGTCCGGATCGATCCCACCGTGCACGTACGGGAACACGTGCCGGTCGATGTCCCGGCCGATCCACAGGTTCTGGATGTCGGAGTAGCAGACGTCGCCGTACGCCCGCTCCTGGTACGCGGGCTCCGAACGACCCCACTCGTCGAACTCCGGACCGGTGCAGCGCGCCTTGTTCGCGTACCCCAGCGCCAACGACAGCGCGGTCAGCACGCACAGCGCCACCAGACCGGAGATGGTCAGCCCGCGAGCCGTCCTGCTGATGCCGATCCCTCCACCCGTCGCGCCCCCCTCACCGGGGAACGATCACTGCACCTTGCCGCGCAGGAAGGCGATGTCGTCGGCCTGCCCCTCGGCCGGGGTCTCCACCACCACCGGGGCACCCGCGCTCGCGCACACCGCCACCAGCAGGTCCGGCTCGATGGTGCCCGCGCCGATGTTGGCGTGCCGGTCCCGCGAGGAACCGAACTCGTCCCGCGAGTCGTTCAGGTGCACCAGGTCGATCCGACCGGTGATCGCCTTCACCCGCTCCACCACGTCCAGCAGCTCCTCGCCCGCCGCGTGCGCGTGGCAGGTGTCCAGGCAGAACCCCGCGCCGAACTCGCCGACCGCATCCCACAGCCGCGCCAGCGCGTCGAACTTCCGCGCCATCGCGTTCGCCCCGCCCGCGGTGTTCTCGATCAGCACCGGCACCTCGAACCCGCCGTCGGCGGCCTGCCGCTCGAACAGCTTGCGCCAGTTCGCCACGCCCTCGCCCGGGTCGTCGTCCTTGGTCACGTGCCCGCCGTGCACGATCAACCCCTGCGCGCCGACCTCGGCCGCCGCCTTGGCCTGCTGGAGGACCGCCTTGCGCGACGGGATCCGGATCCGGTTGTTCAACGACGCCACGTTGATCACGTACGGCGCGTGGATGAACACCGACAGGTCGCTGCTGCGCAGCTGCTCGGCCTGCGGGTGCGGCTTCGGGGCCTTCCAGCCCTGCGGGTCGGAGAGGAAGAACTGCACGACCTCCGCACCGCGCTCGGCGGCAGCGGTCAACGGGTCGTCATCGCGGACGTGGGCGCCGATACGCATGCCCGAAGTCTAGGCACCCCGCCGACGCCGCCCGCCCGGGCTGGCGCGGTCCCGCCGGACGGGTGGTTCCACGCGGTGGGACGGAACCAGGCCGTCACCAATGGCGGTGTTCAACCGTTGTACAGATCTGAGAGGTTCAGGTCTGGGACAGTGATCACCCGAACCGCGATCCTGGGGAGGCGAGCCATGGGGACCAACCCGCTGATCAAGCCGAAGGCCCGCGGCCTGGCGGCCGGGCTCGTCGGCCTCACCCTCACCGCGAGTACCTTCCTCGGTGCCGGGACCGCGCACGCCGTCGAACCGCTGGTCGTCGACACCCCCCTGGCCATCGTCGACGCCGTGCCCGGCCAGCAGGTCGTGGTCAGGCCCAGCACCCTGGACTTCAAGGTCCGCGAGGCGGTGCTGCTGGCCATGCCGCTGGCCTTCGGCAAGGCCAAGGACGCCAGCGAGCGGTTCGCGCAGCTGCCCCCGATCACCCTCGGCGCGGCCCCCGAGGGCCGCACCTTCTACTCCGGCAAGAAGATCGCCGAGGCCGCCGGGCCCCGGCTCGCCGAGATCGGCCTGCCGGAGGACGCGGTCGACTCGGTGCGCTGGCACTTCACCAACCTCGTCGCCATCGGCAACGCGGTGACCGTGCGCGCCAAGGCGCCCGAGGAGGAAGCACCGCCGCCCCCGCCGCCCTCCACCGAGCAGCCGCCCCCGCCGCCACCCCCGTCGGCGGAGCAACCGCCGCCCCCGCCGCCGCCCGAACCCAGCCCGGAGCTGCTCCCACCGGACCCGAGGGCCTTCGTCCCGCAGCCGGGTGGAGCGCCCTCGGCGGTGAGCGTCCTGCCGCCCGAGCTGCGGGGTTCGGAGCTGGCCTGGCTGCAGGGCCACTACGGCCAGGCACCTGGCATGACGCCCAACATCGGCGACCTGGTCGAGCAGAACGCCGAGCAGCGGAAGGTGCGGGAGGAGCAGGACGAGGTCCGCGCCGCGGGCCGGGCCGAAGCGCTGCCCACCGAGGTCACCGAGCGCGTCGCGGTCCCGGTGCTGCTCGCCTCCATCGCCCTGGCGATCGCCACCGCGGCCCTGGTCCGCAGCTGGGTCCTCCGCCGCTCCTGACCACCCGGTTCCACCGGGAACCGGGCACCTGAACCCCACTGGGATCGCGCGCCTCCGCAAGCCCACCCCGGCTGGTGGTGGGGGTGTCGGTGCTGTCGGCGGGCCTTGCTAGCCTTGTCCAGTTCGTCGACGCGAACGACCCTCCTGCCATGGAGAGCCCATGGCCGTGAGCCCACAGGAGGTGAATGGTCTTCATGCGTCATTACGAGCTCATGGTCATCCTGGACCCGAGCCTGGACGAGCGCACCGTCGCTCCGTCCATGGAGAACTTCCTCAACGTCGTCCGCAACGACGGTGGCACCGTCGAGAAGGTCGACGTCTGGGGCCGCCGTCGGCTGTCCTACGAGATCGACAAGAACTCCGAGGGCATCTACGTCGTCCTGGACCTCAACAGCGAGCCGGCCACCATCAAGGAGCTGGACCGGCAGCTGAACCTCAACGAGTCGATCCTGCGGACCAAGGTCCTGCGCAAGGTCGTCGAGCCCCGCAAGGCCGCGCGCGCCGCCAAGGCCCGCGCTGCTCAGGCCAACGCCTGACCGGCCCGAACCGCTAACGACCAGACTGGAGTCCCCAGGTCATGGCTGGTGAAACGGTAATCACGGTGGTCGGCAACCTGACCGCCGACCCGGAGCTGCGCTTCACCCCGTCCGGTGCCGCGGTCGCGAACTTCACGGTCGCCTCCACGCCCCGGACCTTCGACCGCCAGACCGGCGAGTGGAAGGACGGCGAAGCCCTCTTCCTGCGCTGCAACATCTGGCGGCAGGCAGCGGAGAACGTGGCCGAGTCGCTGACCCGCGGCATGCGGGTGGTCGTGCAGGGCAGGCTGCGCCAGCGCTCCTTCGAGACGAAGGAGGGCGAGAAGCGCACCGTCGTCGAGCTCGAGGTCGACGAGATCGGTCCGTCCCTGCGCTACGCGACCGCCAAGGTCAACAAGGTCAGCCGGGGCGGCAGCGGCTTCAGCGGCGGTGGCGGCCCGGCCGGTCCGCCGGCCGACGACCCGTGGGGTTCCGCACCACCTGCCGGTTCCGGCGGTGGGTTCAGCGACGAGCCGCCGTTCTAACCGCGGCGACAACGCTCTCGAAGTTTTCGTTCAGGAGGAAGACCGATGGCCAAGGCGCCCGTGCGCAAGCCGAAGAAGAAGGTCTGCGTTTTCTGCAAGGACAAGGCGGCGCAGATCGACTACAAGGACACGACGCTGCTGCGGAAGTACATCTCCGACCGCGGCAAGATCCGTGCCCGTCGCGTGACCGGCAACTGCAGCCAGCACCAGCGCGACGTCGCGATCGCGGTGAAGAACGCCCGCGAGATGGCGCTGCTGCCCTACACCTCGACCGCTCGCTGACCAGGAAAGGAGCCACGTCGTGAAGATCATCCTCACCGCTGACGTCTCCAACCTCGGCGAGTCCGGTGACATCGTCGAGGTCAAGGACGGCTACGCGCGCAACTACCTGCTGCCCAAGGGCCTGGCCATCGTGGCCACCAAGGGCGCACAGAAGCAGATCGAGACGATCCGCCGCGTCCAGGAGAACCGCCGGGTGCGGAACCTGGAGCACGCCCACGAGCTCAAGCAGCAGCTGCAGAACCTCGGCGGGGTCACCCTGACCGCCAAGGTCTCGCCGCAGGGCAAGCTGTTCGGCTCGATCACCACCGGCGACGTCGTCGCCGCGGTCCGCAAGGCCGGTGGCCCGAACCTGGACAAGCGTTCGGTCAGCCTGCGCGGCCACATCAAGTCGCTGGGCAAGCACGTCGTCGACGTGCAGCTGCACCCGGACGTGTCGGCCAACGTCGCCGTCCAGGTCACCAAGGAGCAGTGACCCGGTAGCACCGGTTCGCCCCGCGGCACCGCCCACCCCGACCTCCGGGGACGGGTGGCGGTGCCGCGGTAGGCGCGCGCACCGGCGGTGGCGGTGACGACGAGGTTCCACCGGTCCGACACGCCGAGCAGCGCGACACGCCCGTACTTTTCCACGGATTTCTTCCACAGCCTACGCATGGCCTCTGACCTGGGGATTCTTGTCACTTCTGTGCAGTTGTCCCCAAGTTGTCCCCAGCTGCGCGGAAGGCTGCGGCGAGTTATCCCCAGCTTGAGTCGATCTATCCACAGGTTGTCCCGAGCTTTGTCCACAGCTTGATTTGCCTGCTCCGCGCGGGCGATCTAGCTTCGCGCGCGGGCCTGCGCGCCCACCGCGCGCGATGGTCTTCCGAGGAGGTGACCGGGTCAGGTGGCGGTGCCCGAGGAACCCGAAGACCCGTACTTCGACGACGGCGGCGGCAGCGGCCCCGGCGGCGGCACCTTCGAGCGGCAACCCCCGCAGGACCTGGCGGCCGAGCAGTCCGTGCTCGGCGGCATGATGCTGAGCAAGGACGCGATCGCCGACGTGGTCGAGGCGCTCAGTCCCAACGACTTCTACCGCCCGGCCCACCAGGCGATCTACGACTGCATCCTGGACCTCTACGGCCGCGGCGAACCGGCGGACGCGATCACGGTGTCCGCGGAGCTGGAGCGCCGCCAGGAGCTGCTCAAGGTCGGCGGCGCCCCCTACCTGCACACGCTGATCGCCACGGTCCCGACCGCGGCGAACGCGGGCTACTACGCGGAGATCGTCGCGGAGAAGGCGGTCCTGCGCCGCCTGGTGGAGGCGGGCACCCGCATCGTCCAGCTCGGCTACCACGGCTCCGAGGGCGCCCCGATCGAGGAGGTCGTGGACCGCGCCCAGTCGGCGATCTACGACGTCACGGAACGCCGCGCGAGCGAGGACTACCACGCCCTCGAAGAGCTCCTCCAGCCGACGATGGACGAGATCGACGCGATCGCGTCCCGAGGCGGCGAGTCCCAGGGCGTGCCCACCGGCTTCGCCGACCTCGACGCCCTCACCAACGGCCTCCACGCCGGCCAGATGATCATCGTCGCGGCACGACCAGGCGTGGGGAAGAGCACCCTGGGCCTGGACTTCGCCAGGTCGGCGTCGGTGAAGCACGGGATGGGGAGCGTCATCTTCTCGCTGGAGATGGGGCGCACCGAGATCGTCATGCGCATGCTCTCCGCGGAGGCCCGGATCCGGCTCGGCGACATGCGTGGTGGCCGGATGACCGACGACGACTGGACGCGGTTGGCCCGGCGGATGAGCGAGATCAGCGAGGCGCCGATCTACATCGACGACTCGCCGAACCTGACCATGATGGAGATCCGCGCCAAGGCCCGGCGGCTCAAGCAGCGCCACGACATCCAGCTCATCGTGGTGGACTACATGCAGCTGATGACCTCGGGCAAGCGCGTCGAGTCCCGGCAGCAGGAGGTCTCGGAGTTCTCCCGGAACCTGAAGCTGCTGGCCAAGGAGCTAGAGGTCCCGCTGGTCGCGATCTCCCAGCTCAACCGAGGCCCGGAACAGCGAACGGACAAGAAGCCGCAACTCTCCGACCTCCGCGAGTCGGGCTGCCTCACCGTCGACACGCGTCTGCTGCGCGCGGACACCGGCGCCGAGGTCACCTTCGGGGAGTTGATGCGGACCGGCGAGCGGCCGATCGTGTGGTCGCTCGACGACCGGATGCGCCTGGTGCCGCGACCGATCACCAACGTCTTCTCCAGCGGGACCAAGGAAGCCTTCAGGGTCCGGCTGGCCTCCGGTCGCGAGATCGAGGCGACCGCGAACCACCCGGTGCTCACCGTGGATGGCTGGGTCCCGTTGGGCGAGCTGACCGAGGGATCGCGGGTCGCTGTCCCGAGGCGGTCGCCGGAGCCGATGGACGTCAAGCCGATGCCCGAGGCCGAGCTCGTGCTCCTCGCGCACCTGATCGGCGATGGATCGTTCGTCAAGCGGCAGCCGCTGCGCTACGCGAGCGCGGACGAGGCGAACCTGGCGGCCGTGACCGACGCCGCGAAGCACTTCGGCGTCACCGCCGTCCGCGACGACCACGCCGCGGCGAAGGTGACCACGCTGCGGCTCCCGGCGCCACACCGCCACACCGACGGCGAGCGGCACCCGATCGCCGCGTGGCTCGACGAGTTGGGGCTGTTCGGTCTGCGCAGTCCCGAGAAGTTCCTCCCAGAGCGCGTCTTCTCGCTACCGCGGGACCAGGTCGCACTGTTCCTGCGGCACCTCTGGGCCACGGGCGGATCGGTGCGCTGGGACGAGCGGGCTGGGCAGGCGCGGCTCCACTACGCCACGACGAGCCGCCGCCTTGCTGACGACCTGACCCAGTTGATGTTGCGCATCGGGGTCTTCGCGCGGATCAAGACCGCGAGGAAGTCCGGCTACCGGGACTGCTACCACGTCGTCGTCGACGGCGCCGAGAACCAGCTGCAGTTCCTGGACGAGGCAGGGGTCCACGGCGCGCGTTCGCTCCAGGCGGCGTTCGTGGCCGAGCAGCTGCGCACCGTTGCTGGGAACACGAACCGCGACACGGTGCCGAAGGAGGTCTGGGACCGGGTGCGCGGCCTGCTCGCGGCCCGCTCGATGACCCACCGGGACTCCTCGGCGCCGGTGAACGTCCAGTTCAGCGGCGCCGCCATGGGGAACCGGGCACCGAGCCGAACCAGGTTGGCGCGCGCAGCGGCCGTCCTGGACGAAGCGGACCTGGACATGCTGGCGACCAACGACGTCTTCTGGGACGAGATCGCCGAGATCGTCAGCACCGGCGAACAGCCAGTTTACGACGCGACGGTCGACGGGACGCACAACTTCGTGGCCAACGGCATCGCCATGCACAACTCGCTGGAGCAGGACGCGGACATGGTGATCCTGATCCACCGGCCGGACGCGTTCGAGCGCGACGACCCGCGCATGGGCGAGGCCGACTTGATACTGGCCAAGCACCGTGCCGGTCCCACGGCCACGGTCACCGTCGCCCACCAGCTGCACTACAGCCGCTTCGTCGACATGGCCCAGGAGTAGCGCTCCCGCCTGTAGGTCTCGAAATTTGGTGGCGGATCTCGGGGCCGTTGATGGCTGGGGCGGTCCGTTCGTTCACTGCTGGCTGGCTTTCGACAGCGCGGTTCGTCATCGTCGCTCAGCCGTTCCTGCTCACCGCAGCGGGCGGAGGCAGGTGCCGCAAGCACACAAGATCGGCGTGTCACGCGCGGTCGGTGATCAACCGGATTCGCGTGCCAGGTCCTCCTGGGTGGCTGCCCATGACGCCAACAGGGCCAGGCCGTCCGCGGCCGCCGTGCCGGTGGGCGCGGTGTAGACGTTCAGGAGCAGGCCGGGTTCGGCAGGTAGGTCCATCGACTCGACGTCGAGGTCGAGCTGGCCCACCACCGGGTGGTGCAGGCGCTTGCGTCCGGACCGGTGGAGCCGGACGTCCTGCGACGCCCACCGCTGCCGGAACAGCTCGCTGCGTGTTGACAGTTCCCCGACCAGGGCGATCAGTTCCTCGTCGTGCGGGTTGCGGCCAGCTTCCATGCGCAACTTCGCGGCCACATCACAGGTGATCCGGTCGTAGTCGACGAAGAACGTTCTCGCCGCTTCGGGCTCCAGGTACACGAACCGCGCGGTGTTCGCCGGGCGTCGCGTGCCGACCAGCACCGGTGAGAACAGCGCGCGGGCGAGTTGATTCGTGGCCAGCACGTCGTAGTGGCCGGTGCAGATCCAGGCCGGTGCTTCGGTGATGGCGTCGAGCACCTGCTGGAGCGCCGGGCGCACCGTCACGGCGGGTCGTCGGCGGCTTGCACCGCTGGGTGTCCTGGACTGCCGGGCGAGGTGGAACAGGTGATCGCGCTCGGCCTCGTCGAGCTGCAAGGCAGCGGCCACGGCGTCGAGCACCCCGTCGGAGGTGCCGGTGAGGCTGCCGCGCTCCATGCGCACGTAGTAGTCGACCGATATCCCCGCCAGGAGAGCTACCTCTTCGCGACGCAGTCCCTCGACCCGGCGGTTGCCGCCGTAGGCGGGCAGTCCGGCCCGCTGGGGCGTGATCCGCGCACGACGCGAGCTGAGAAATCCCTTGATCTCGGTGCGCAGATCGGTCGCGGCCACCACACCACCGTAGGCCCTGCCCGCAGGCGGAGGGAGGGCCTGCTGGTACCCCCACGGTGGAGGCCCCCGCGGACGGAGCGGCAGCCCACCGGACCAGGGGGCAGCGGCAGTACCGGTACGCGGAGGAGCTCCCCGTCATCCTCGGGGCGGGCCTAACCGGCCGTGACCGGTCCCGGCTGAACAGCCACTGACCTGTACCGAAGGAGCATCCTCCAGTGCGGACGCGCGAACTTGGACAGCACCTCGAAGTCTCAGCCCTGGGACTCGGTTGCATGGGCATGAGCTTCTTCTACGGCTCTCCCCCGGACCCGGCCGAGATGACGGGGTTGCTGCGGACTGCGGTGGAGCGCGGCGTGACCTTCTTCGACACCGCCGAGGTCTACGGCCCCTTCACCAATGAGGAGCTGGTCGGTCAGGCGCTGGCGCCGGTCCGCGACCAGGTGGTGATCGCCACCAAGTTCGGGCTCCGGCACGGGGAGCACGGGCCGACCCCGGCGTCGGGGCTCGACAGCCGACCTGAGCAGATCCGTCGAGTGGCCGAGGCCTCGCTCCAGCGCCTGCGCACGGATCGCATCGACCTCCTCTACCAACACCGCGTGGATCCCGACGTGCCCATCGAAGACGTGGCGGGCACGGTCAAGGAGCTGATCGCCGAAGGCAAGGTCAAGCACTTCGGCTTGTCGGAGGCCGGGGCGACGACGATCAGGCGCGCCCACGCGGTGCAGCCCGTGACGGCGCTGCAGAGCGAGTACTCGCTCTGGACGCGGGAGCTCGAAGCCGCGATCATTCCAACCTTGGCGGAACTGGGCATCGGTCTGGTCCCGTACAGCCCGCTGGGCAAGGGCTACCTGACCGGCACGATCGACCCCCGCACACCGCTGGCCGACAACGACCTCCGCCGCATGCTGCCGCGCTTCACCCCTGAGGCGCGGCGAGCGAACCAGGCACTGGTCGACCTGCTGCAGCAGATTGCCGACGACAAGGGCGCCACCCCGGCCCAGCTCGCTCTCGCCTGGGTGCTGGCGCAGGAGTCGTGGTTCGTGCCGATCCCCGGCACCACCAAGCTGCACCGCTTGGAGGAGAACCTGGGTGCGCTCGACGTCGAATTGACCTCCGGCGATCTGCACTGCATCGAGGAGGCCGCGAGCCACATCCACGGTGAGCGCGTCCCCGCGCGGTTGAAATCCATGTTCGGCCGCTGAGCCCCGCTGCTTCCGGCCGAGGACGTCAGACCCTACGGGCGGGTGGTGGCGTGGTGGGTGAGCCTGGTGGCCAGGGCGTGGAGCCGGTCTCGGAGGGCTTCGGGGTGTTCGATGACGAGCGGGCGGTCGAGGGCGGCTAGCAGGGGTGGGAGCCAGTCGAGCCGGTTGGCTCGGATGCGGGCTCGCACCCAGTCCGCGTCGAGCTCCTCGAGCTGGGCGATGGACGGTGGGAAGACCGAGTGGATGTGCTCGGGTGCCGCGCGGATCCGCACCGACACCTCGTGCTGGTGCGGTGTCTCGGCGATCGCGGTGAGCACCTGCTGGGCGGGGTCGAAACCGGTTGGTGCGGCGAACTCCCCGTCGCGCACCTCGACGGTCGTGATCCGGTCGACGCGGAACGTGCGGACCTGCTCGCTGGTGGAGTCGTAGCCGGTCAGGTACCAGCGCCCGGAGTGGGCCACGATCCCGTACGGGTGGACGACGCGTTCGCTGCTGCCGCCGTGGCCTGCGGTGTAGCGGAGGGTGAGTGGGCGTCGGTCCTGGGCTGCTTCCGCGACGGTGAGCAGGACCTCGGCTTCCGCGGTGGGCACCGTTCGCGGGGGCGCGGTGAAGTCGGCGACCTCCAGCAGCGCGTCGAGTCGGCGGCCGAGGCGTTCGGGGAGCACTCGGCGGACTTTCGCGATCGCGCTCTCGGCGGCGGCGACCGAGGTGCTGAGCAGTCCGGCGCGTCGCCCTGCGACCAGGCCGAGCAGGACGGCGAGCGCCTCCTCGTCGGTGAGCATCAGCGGGGGCATCCGGTAGCCCGGGGCCAGGCGGTACCCGCCGTGGCGGCCGCGCACCGAGCGGACGGGGACGTCCAGGTCGAGGAGGTGGCCGACGTAGCGGCGGACGGTGCGCTCGTCGACGTCGAGCCGCTCGGCGAGGTCGGCGACGGTCCGGGTGCCTCCGCGCTGGAGGACCTCCAGCAGTGCCAGCACGCGGGCGATCGGACGGGTCATGCGGAAGATCTTGGCAATACCGGGCGGATCCTGTCCACTATTGCTCCTACCGTGGCCGGTGTCCCAGGAGGGCGGAGGCAGAGCCGCCCACCTTGCAGAGAGGAAGCACCGTGCAGCTCGTGTCCGTTCGCGTGATCACCAACGACGTCCCCCGCCTCGTCGAGTTCTACGAGCAGGTGACCGGCCTCGCCGCGCGGCGGCCCGCGGAGCAGTTCGCCGAGTTCGTGGGCCCGGCGTGCACGTTGGCCATCGGCAGTGTTGAGACGATGGCGCTGTTCAGCCCCGGGGCGGCGGTGCCGGAGTCGAACCGGACCGCGGTCCTGGAGTTCCTCGTCGACGACGTGGACCGGGAGCACGAGCGGTTGGCCGGGTTGGCTGTCGTCCCCGAGGTCGTGCAGGAGCCGACCACGATGCCGTGGGGGAACCGCTCGCTGCTGTTCCGCGACCCCGACGGCAACCTGGTCAACTTCTTCACCCCGGTCACCGACGGTGCTCGCGCGCGGCTTGGCGGTTGAGCGGTGTCAGTCGTCGGCGAGGATCGCGTAGAGGTCGGAGTCGCGCCAGCCGTCGCGGAGGCGGGCGGTGGCGCGCATCCGGCCTTCGCGGCGCATCCCGATCTTGCGGAGCACTGCTGCTGAGGCGGCGTTCCGCGGGTCGCAGGTGGCGAAGATGCGGTGGCGGCCGTGCTCGGTGAAACCGATGCGCAGCAGCTCTCGTGCCGCGGCCGTCGCGATGCCCCGTCCCCACTGGTGTGGGTGCACCGCGTAGGCGATCTCGCCGGTGGTCGGGCCGCGCAGCTTCAGGTCCGCGCTGCCCACGACGTCGCCGTCCAGGAGCACCGCGAACACCGGCCGGTTCGGGGCTGCCGCCACCGCGGCTCGCACGTAGGCCTGGGTCTGCTCGTAGGTGTTGGGTCCCCACGTCTGGTAGCGGCACGCTTCCGGGAGGCGGGCCCAGCTGTGGACGGCGTCGGTGTCGGTGAGCGCGAGCGGTCGGAGCTTGATCGGCATGGCCGCACCCTAATTCGCGGGTCGGATCAGTTCCCGGTGTTGTCGGTGGGTCCGCGCAATTCGAGGCGAATTCGCGTGCAATCCCGCTTGGGACGGGCCCGGGAAATGCGTCCCGGTCGTCCCAGGAACGGGTGAATTCCCAGGTCAGGGCAGGTTCTGCATCCCGGTCGTCCCATTCCTGGGTTTCGTGTTGCGGGTGTGGTTCGGCGGTGTGCACGATCTGTTCCGTCCGCTGGAGCACCTGGGGGAATCGCATGGGGCTCCGGATCTACTGGGCGAACTGCCCGAATTCACCGATGGGGAATCGCATGTCGAAGAGGAACGTGGATGTCAGCGCCGTTGTGCGGTCAATGGCGGCTGGGTCGTTCGCCGTGGTGGCGCTGGCGCTGGGGGTCGTGCCCGCGCAGGCCGCGTCGCCGGGCGAGCCGGTCGACGGCCGCGGTGCGGAGTGCAGCTTCGGCTGCAGCGAGATCCAGAACCGGTCGCACCGGAAGGTGATGGTGAGCCGCGACTGGTGCGGCGACGACCCCGCCGGGGCGGTCAAGAAGAAGACGTGGATCTGCGGCAAGCCGTCCGACAAGCACCCGTACCAGTACCTCGAGCCGGGCGAGCACTCGTACGGCTCGGCCTACCACGACACCGACAGCTTCCGGATCGACCCGGGCTACGAGATGCACGTCCAGTGGAACAACGACGGCGAGGAGGACGGTCCCGTCACGGTGTACGAGAAGAAGGGCTACACCCGCTGGGTGAAGGTCGCCAACAACCACGACATCGACATCGAGGCCTACTTCAAGCTCTGATCCGCCGCGTCCTCCGCCCCGTGCGCTCGCGAGACGGAGGGCGGTTCAGCCGACCTTCCGGACCTGGGTGTTCGCCGCGTCGAGGGGGGTGCCGTCGGCGCTGGTCGGTGCGAGCTCGGGCACCGGGGTGCCGTGCTGGTCGACGAGGGTGGAGTGGGGTTCGCCGGGGTCGAAGGCGTGGCGCTCGCCCCACTGCCGGAGCGTGAGGACGACCGGGAAGAGGTCCCGGCCGGTGTCGGTGAGCACGTACTCCTGGCGGCGGCCGGAGGGCGCGGTGCGCTGGTCGAGGAGTCCGTGGGCGGTGAGCTTGCGGAGCCGGTCGGTGAGGATGTTGCGGGCGATGCCGGTGCGCCGCTGGAACTCGGTGAACGAGCGCGCGCCGTCCATCGCGTCGCGGATGACGAGCAGGCTCCACCGGTCGCCGACGAGGTCGAGCGCGCGGGCGACCGGGCAGTGCGGGTCGGTCCAGTCCGGTGGCACGGCACCTCCCGATGAGTTGCATTTTGAAACCATTGTGCCCTAGGGTCGCGATCAGTTGCGAATTGCTACTGATTGGGGTTGGCCGTGGGGCGTCGGCTGTTGCTCGCGGTGGTGTGCGGGGTCGCGGTGGCGAGCATCTACGCGGCGCAGCCGGTCCTGGAGCCGATGGGACGCGACCTCGGGGTGCCAGCGGAGCTGGTCGGGTGGATCGTCGCGACCGGGCAGCTCGGCTACCTGGTCGGGTTGGTGCTGCTGGTGCCGCTCGGCGACGTCGTCGACCGGCGTCGGCTCATCGCCGGGCACTTGGGCCTCACCGCGGTGGGCATGGTCCTGGCGGCTTCGGCGTCGGTCGCGTGGGTGGCGTTCGCGGGGCTCGCGGTCGCTGGGGTGTTCGCGGTGGTGGTGCAGACCGCGGTCGCCTACGCCGCGTCGACCTCACCGCCCGCCGAGCGTGGGCGGAACATCGGTGTCGTCACCTCGGGCGTCGTGGTCGGGATCCTCGGCGCGCGGGTCGTCACCGGCGCGCTCGCCGAGGTGTGGGGGTGGCGGGGCATCTACGCCGTGCTCGCGGTGTTGTCGTTGGTGCTGGCCGTGCTCGTGCTCGTCGTGCTGCCCCCGGGAGCCAGCCGACCCGCGGGGTACGGGCAGGCCGTGGCCTCGCTCGGTGGGTTGTTCGGCCAGCGCCTGTTCCTGACCCGCGGGCTCATCGCGTTCTTCCTGTTCGCGTCGTTCGGGACGCTGTGGAGCGGGCTTTCGCTGCCGCTGACGGGCGTGCTCAGCGAAGGCCAGGTCGGGCTGCTCGGCCTGGCCGGACTCGCGGGTGCGCTCGGCGCGGCGCGGGCGGGCCGGTGGGCGGATTCCGGGCGGGCGGCCCCGGTGACCGGGCTCGCGCTCGTCCTGCTCATCGCATCGTGGGCGGCGACCGGGCAGCTGCCGTGGTCGTTGGGGCTGCTCGTGGTGGGGATCGTCGTGCTGGACTTCGCGGTCCAGGCCGTGCACGTGAGCAACCAGCACCTGCTCACCGCGGCGCACCCGGATCGTGCGAGCAGCGCCATCGGCGGGTACATGGTCTTCTACTCGCTCGGTTCCGCGCTCGGGGCCGCCGCGACGACCGCCGTCTTCACCGCCAGCGGGTGGCTCGGGTCCAGCCTGCTCGGAGCCGGGTTCGCGGTGTGCGCGCTGGTGGTGTGGGCCGTTGACCGGCGCAGCGCAGCTCAGCCGGTGCCGAGCATGGTGAGGTAGGCGTCGAGCTGGGCGGCTCCGGCGAGGAGGTGGCGGCTGCGCCTGGTCAACCGCTCCTGCCAGTCGTCGAGGAAGGCCGCCAGCGCGTCGGCGCCGCCCGCTTCGCGCAGCGACGCGAGGAACTGCGCGACCTTGGGCAGCGGGTAGCCGCCCCGGCGCAGTTGCCGCGCGATCTCGGCATCGCGCACGCAGTCCGGGCCGTACTCGCGGTAGCCCGTCGCCCGATCGCGCTCGGGGTGCAGGATCCCCTGGGTCTCCCAGGTGCGCAGCGTGGCGGGGTGGACGTCGAGCCGGTGCGCGAGTTCGCCCACGGTCAGCGGACGGGCGGGGCTCGGGGACGTGGTGGACAGGGCGCCCAGGGCAGCGGCGACTTCGGTGCGGGTGCCGCGCTCGGCGAGCAGCTCGGCGTGCGCGGAATCGATGAGCTGGTAAGCGGATTCGGTGTCACCGCGGTGGACAGCACGCATGATCTCGACCGCCTGCTGGTGCCCGTGACCGCGCCGCAGCGCGATGAAGGCGCGCAGGGCTTGGGCGTGCCGGGGCGTGTATCGGCGGTAGCCGGTCTCGGTGCGTTCGGTCGGCGGGAGGACGCCCGCGTCGTCGTAGTTGCGCACCGCTTGCGCGGACAACCCGTGCTCGCGGGCCAGGTCGATGGGGCGCAACCGGGATCTCCGCTTCGGGTTTGAGCGTCGCTGACCAGGTGGATCTCGCGGGATTTCCACGATACTGGTGGTGCTGCGGCGCGTGGGCGGCTCGCCTGAGCGGTTGGGTCGGGCGAGTTCCGCAGGCTCAGCGGATTCTCGAAGGGCGGTGTGCGCCAACTCCTCGGGACGGCTCGGGGTGACAGGAAGGTTCCCATCCTCACCACAGGCCCCGGGGTGGCAGGAAGGTTCCCATCCTCAACTGAGCAGGCCGTGGAGTGGGAGGGAGGTTCCCCGCGCCGCGTGCAGGTCGGTGCTACGGCCGTTGCCCAGGCGCAGGACGGAGTCGACTCCTCCGGTCAGCTCGATGAGGAGTGCGGGCTGCGCGTTGCCGCAACGAGACCACGGGAGACCGGGACGCCACCACGACCGGTGCCAGTGCGGCGAGAACGACTCCACCGCCGTCGGCCAGCAGGCGTGGCACGGCACCTGTTTCGACCGCCTGCTGGCCCGGCCCGGGGTGTTGCGGGCCGGGCCGCGCAGGTCAGGCCGAGGCGGTGGTGAGGGTCTTCAGCTCGGTGTCGGTCAGCTGCAGATCCAGGTGGGCGAGCAGCGAGGGCAGCTGCTCGACCGTGCGGGCGGAGGAGACCGGCACGGACACCGTGGGCTGCTGCGCGAGCCAGGCCAGCGCGACGGTCGCCATCTCCGCGCCTCGGGCCGTCGCGACCTCCTCCAGCGCGGCGAGGACCCGCGCACCGCGTTCGGTGTCCGCGAAGCTGCCCGCCATCGTGGGCGTGTCGCGCGGCCCGCCGACGGGCTTGCCCGGGCGGTACTTGCCGGTCAGGAAACCGGCGGCGAGCGCGAAGTACGGGAGGCACGCGAGTCCCTCGCGCGCCACGATGTTGCGCCGCTCGCCCTCGTAGGTGTCGCGCGAGACGAGGTTGTACCTCGGCTGGAGCGCGACGAAGCGGGCCAGGCCCTCGCGGTCGGAGAAGGCCAGCGAGGCGGCGAGGCGTTCGGGGCTGATGTTGGAGGCGCCGATGGCGCGGACCTTGCCCGCCTTCACCAGGCCGTCCAGCGCGGTGATGACCTCCTCGACCGGGACGGATTCGTCGTCGAGGTGCGTGTAGTAGAGGTCGATGTGGTCGGTGCCCAGGCGGCGCAGGGAATCCTCGGCGGCGGCGACGATGTTCGCGGGCGCGAGGCCCTTGCGCTCGGGGCTGTCGCCGACCTTGGTCGCCACCACCACGTCGTCGCGGTTGCCGCGGGCGGCGAGCCACCTGCCGATGATGGCCTCGGACTGGCCAGCTTCGTTGCCGGGGAAGTAGTACATGTACGCGTCGGCGGTGTCGATGAAGTTGCCACCCGCTTCGCGGTAGGCGTCGAGCACCTCGAACGAGGTGGCCTCGTCGGCCGTCCAGCCGAACACGTTGCCGCCCAGGCACAGCGGGAACACGGACAGTCCGGAGGAGCCCAGTGGGCGAAGTGCGGTCATATCGGATTGAACCACGGTGCGCGCGCTCGTCGACAAGGCTGATCGCCCGTTCGTCCCGCAGAAGTGCCCGGGAGTCCCTGGTCGCCGGGCAATCTGGAGTCCAAAGAGGACTTGACGCTTGGTGTCAGGACAGGTTCTCCCGCGCCCAGTCCTCGAAGCTGGTGAGCGGGATGCCGAGGCCCCTGGCGTGCTCCGGGCGTCCCGGTTGGCCCGCCACGTTGAGCCACTCGTGCCCGGCCCCCATGGGCGGCATCCCGGCGGCGACGGCCTGCTCCTGGGTCATGTCGGGAGCGCGGAGCGGGGTTCCGAGCGCGCGGGAGAGGACCTCGGCGACCTCCCGCATCGACAGGACCTCGCTCGCCATCTCCAGCTCGACCCGGTCGAACCGCTCGGGCTCGGCGATGGCCGCCGCGGCAGCCGCGCCGATGTCGTCCACCGCGATCAGGGCCAGCCGCGTCGCGGGTCGCACGACGCTGACCAGACCGCCCTCGATACCGCGCGGGAACAGGAACGTGGTGGAGGGCAGGAAGTTCTCCATGAAGAAGGTCGGCTTGAGCAGGGTCCAGCGCGCAAAACCAGCTGCTCGGAGGTGGTCCTGGAGCGCGACCTTGGCGTCCAGGGAGCGCTCCAGCATCGGCCAGCGGCCGCTGGTCCAGCCGGGGTGCTCGGTGTGCTGCCCGGCGCCGGAGACCGACGTGTGCACGAACTGCGGCACCCCAGCGGCCAGCGCGGCCTCGATGAGGTTGACGCCCTGGGCGATTTCGTCGTCGAAGTCAGGGCCGTCGGCGGTGAAGGGCGGCATCTGAACGGAGAAGACCGCGCGGGTGCCCTCGGCCGCCCGGCGCGTGGCATCGCGGTCGTGCAGATCGCCGCGGACCAGTTCGGCGCCGAGCGCCGCGACGGCCCTGGCCCGGTCGGTCGCCGGGTCACGGACCAGGGCGCGGACGGGCACGCCCGCGGCGAGCAGGGCGCGCGCGGTGGCGCCGCCTTGCCTGCCGGTTGCGCCGGTGACCAGGACGGGTGCGGACATGGTGTGCCTCCTGTGGATAAACGGCGGAGCCCGCCGTTTCTGTTCGAGTAAGATATGGCGGGCCCCGCCGTTTAGCAAGACTGGAGGTGACGCGGTGGCGCAGCGAGCCGACGCCCAGCGCAACCACGTGCGCATCCTCGCGGTGGCCGAGCAGGAGGTCGCCGCACACGGTCCGGACGCCTCGCTGGAGCAGATCGCCCGCATCGCAGGGGTCGGCTCGGCGACGGTGCGCAGGCACTTCCCCACCCGGCAGGCGCTACTGGAAGCGGTGTCCAGAGAGCGGATCGAGGCGCTGCGCGAGCGCGCCGAGACCCTCGCCGACGAGGACGACAGCCGCGGTGCGCTGCTGACGTGGCTGGGTGAACTCGTCGACTACTGCGTCTCCGCGCGAGGTCTGGCGGCCGCGCTGGCCCACGACGATTCCGAGGACCCGACGCAGAACGGCTGCGCAGCAGCGCTGGAAGGGGCGGCAAGCGAACTGCTGGCCCGCGCGGCACGCGACGGTGCGGTGGCGGCCGGCGTCACGGTCGCGGACCTGCTCTCGCTGGCCGTCGGCATCGCCCTGGTCGCCGAGCGCTCCGCCGACCCCGCGGCCCGGGCGGCCCGCCTGTACCAACTGGTCGTGACGGGGCTCAGCCCGCAGAGCTGAGCGCCCACGATTGAGGCTTTGGGCGGAAATCACCAGGTGGATCTCGCTGGAGTTTCACTCGATCCTTCAACGATAGCGTCGAAGGGAGCACCAACCTCGAGAACGGAGTGCTCATGTCCACCGCTGAGATCGGCCGCCAGCTCGACGACCTGGGTGGCGCCATCGACGACCTGCTCGGGCCAGAACCGCCGGTCCTGCTGGGGCTCGGTGAACCCACGCACGGGGTCGCGGCCTTCCCGATGCTGCGCAACGAACTCCTGCCCGCGCTCGTCGAACGCGGATACCGCTCGATCGCCTTGGAGGTGGACCACTTCGCCGCATCCGTCGTCGACGACTACGTGGCCGGGGGCACCGCGGACGTAAACGAGGTGTTGGAGACCGGGTTCAGCCACCGGTTCGGCGCGGTGCCCGGAAACCGCGAGCTCGTCGAGTGGCTCCGGGCCCACAACGCCGAGCGGGAACCGCAGGACCGGGTCCGCTTCCGCGGCTTCGACGGGCCCATGGAGATCTCCGGTGCGCCCAGCCCGCGGCGCGCGCTGACCTCGGTCATCGACTACCTGTCGGTGGATCTGGACGTCGATGGGCTGCTCGGCGCCGACGCGGACTGGTCCAGCGAAGCCGCCATGTTCGACCCGGCGGCGTCCATCGGAGGTTCCGACCGTGCCCGCGCGCTGCGCGTCATCGCCGACGACCTGGCCAGCGCCCTGCGTCGCGCGGCACCGGGCCTGTGCCGCCGGGACCCGGACGCCCACGACCGGGCCACCGCGCACGCGCGCACGGCTCTGGGCCTGCTGCGCTACCACGCGGCGATGGCCAGCTCCTCGACTGATCGGATCGCGACGCTGCTCAGCCTGCGCGCCGAGATGATGGCCGACAACCTGCTCGCGATCGTCGCCCGGGAGCAGCACCGCGGCCCGACACTGGTGTTCGCGCACAACGCGCACCTACAGCGCGCGCCGTCCGACATGGCCGTTCGGCGGGGACGAGGTGAGCTGGGACGCCGCGGGGGCGCTCGTCTCCCTGGCCTTGGGTGAGCGCTACATGTTCGTGGCGACCGACGCCAACCCCCGCAGCACACCGGGAACCCTTCAGGGCGTGCTGGCCGAAGCGACCACCCGCCGCGCGTTGTTCCCGGCACCGGCCCTGCGCGCCGCGCTGCCCGCGTCGACCAGCGCGGGCGAGCCGATGTTCCCCGGCCACCTGCCGCTGGCACCGGAACAGCTGGCGGGTGCCGACGCGGTGGTCTTCATCGCCGACACCGACGGCAAGCAGCACCAGTTCTGGTGACCCCCGTAGTCCTATGTGGACTTCCCGGGTCCGGTGCTGGCGTCGGACATCGCGCCCGAGATGGTGCAGCGGACGCGCGCTGGAACTGTCCGGGGCCACCGCCCGTCGGTTGGACGCCCAGTCCCTGGACCTGCCGGACGAGTCGTTCGACGTGGTGCTCTGCGGATTCGTGCTGCACATCGGTGCCGAACCGTACGAACTGCAGCGGTGACCAGCTCGTGAGTGCGTTTGGTCGCTAGAACCACCATTCGCACTCACGAGTGTCCTGCTAGCCTCACTCCCGTGAAGCGCGCTGGTCTGACTACGACGCCGGACGACGTCCCGGCGCGCTGACTTCTGCTCACCGAAGCTCCGGGGCGGGTGCCCCGGAGCTTCGTCGTGTGGTCACCCGCCTCATCACCTGCGAGGAGACCACCATGAACGACCACCGCAAGCTCGGCCGCGAGCTGGGCCTGTTCGACACCGACCGGCTGATCGGCGCCGGGCTCCCGTACTGGTTGCCCGACGGCGCCGTGGTCCGCCACACCTTGGAGGAGTACATCCGCGACGCCGAGCGGCGGGCGGGGTACCGGCACGTCAGCTCACCGGTGCTGGGCAAGCGCGAGCTGTACGAGATCTCCGGGCACTGGGCGCACTACCGGGACGACATGTTCCCGCCGATGGACCTCGGTGGCGAGCAGGTGGTGCTGCGGCCGAGCCTGTGCCCGCACCACGCGGTCATCTACCGGTCCCGCCCGCACAGCTACCGGGAACTGCCGCTGCGAATGGCCGAACTCGGCGGCATGTACCGCGCGGAGCTGTCCGGCGTGCTCGGCGGCCTGACCCGCGTGCGCGCGATCCAGCTCAACGACGCGCACATCTTCTGCACCCTGGACCAGGTCGCCGACGAGGCGTCCGCCGCGCTGGAGCTGATCGGCAACGCCTACGCCGCGATGGGCATCCGCCCGGCCCGCTACCGGCTGTCGCTGGCCGGTGCGGGCGGGAAGTACGTTGCCGCGCCGGAGAACTGGAGCCGCGCTGCCGCGCTGCTGACCGAGGTCCTGGACCGCAGCGGTCTGGAGTTCGAGGCCGTCGAGGGGGAGGCGGCGTTCTACGGCCCAAAGATCGACGTGCAGGTGGCCGACAGCGCTGGCCGCGAGTCGACCCTGTCCACCGTGCAGGTCGACTTCCACCAGCCCGAGCAGTTCGACCTGCACTACACCGGTGCCGATGGCGCCAAGCACCGGCCGGTCATGGTGCACCGCAGCATCATCGGCAGCGTGGAGCGGGCCGTCGCCCACCTCCTCGAGCAGCACGGCGGTGCCTTCCCGGTGTGGCTGTCCCCGACCCAACTCGTGGTGCTGCCCGTCTCCGACGACGAACTGCCGCACGCTGAGCACCTCGCCCGGCAGTGCCTGGAACGCGGCCTCCGCGCGGAGGTCTTGCCACCCGACCGGGGCAGCCTCGGCGCCCGCGTCCGAGAAGCCCGCCTGGTGCCGTACCAGCTGGTGATCGGCGCGGAGGAGGCCTCCGACGACCTGGTTTCCGTCCGCCTCCGCGATGGCCGCCGCCTCGACCCCCAACCAGCCGACGACTTCCTGGCCCGCGTCACCGATCGCACCACCAACCGCAGCACCGACCTCTAGTCCATTGTGGTCGGAGGCGGTCCCGGGGGTGCCCGAAAGGGCAAGGGCGTCCCTTTTTCCGGGAGCTTGGCAACCAGGTGGCTCGTTGGACGTCTGGACGGGTATGAACACCCAACGCATGCGGAACGACTGGGGCGCACCACCACCGGCTCCCGGGCGGGGGCCCGCACCGCGTCGGCGGGGCCGCAGGTGGCCAGTGCTGGTGCTGCTGGTGCTGGTCCTCTTCCCGCTGGTGTTCGGCGGTTGGCTCTGGTTCCACGTCGACTCGTCGATCAACCGGATCAGCGCATTCCCGGACTACTCGGGCCGCCCGGAAGCGGGTGCCGGCACGAACTGGCTCATCGTCGGCTCCGACAGCCGGGACGGCCTGGACCCGGAGACGGCCGAAGCGCTGCACGTCGGCGCGGCCGAGGGCCAGCGCACGGACACGATCATGGTCGCGCACGTGCCGGACAACGACACCCCGCCGACCCTGATCAGCCTCCCGCGTGACTCCCACGTCCCGGTGCCCGGCCACGGCCGCACCATGATCAACGCGGCGTTCGCCATCGGCGGCCCGGAACTGCTGGCGCGGACCGTGGAGCAGGCGACCGGGCTGCGCATCGACCACTACGCGGAGATCGGCTTCGGCGGTTTCGCCGGGCTGGTCGACGCGGTGGGCGGCGTGGAGCTGTGCCTGGACGAGGAGATGCACGACACCAAGACCGGCCAGACGCTGCCGGGCGGGTGCCAGACCCTGGACGGCGAGCAGGCGCTGACCTTCGTCCGCATGCGCTACAGCGACGCGACACCGCGCTCGGACCTCGACCGGGTCGCCAACCAGCGCAAGTTCATCGGCGCGCTGGTCGAGGAGGCGTCGAGCGTCGGCACCCTGATCAACCCGTTCACGACCTACGCCCTGGCCGACCAGGGCGCGCAAGCGCTGACCATGCTCGACTCGGACGGCACGAGCGACCTGCTGTCGTTGGCGTGGGCGCTGCGCGGCATCTCCTCGGGCGGGGTGGTGACCACGACGGTCCCGGTCACCGACGCCACCGCGCACCGCTGGGACAAGGAGCAGGCCAGCGAACTGTTCGAACTGGTCAACGGCGACCAGCCCATCCCCGAGGACCTGATCGCCGAGTGACCCGTGGTCGTGAGTGCGTAACAGTGTTCGAACACTGTTACGCACTCACGACCCCCCTCAGCGGCGCGGCGGCTTCATCTCCATCGGGGCCCCGATCAGGTTCAGCGCGTTGATCAGCGAGACCTGCGCGACGAGGTGCCCGAGCTCGGCTTCGTCCGGGAAGGCCTTGCGCAGCGAGTCCCACAGCTCGTCGGTGACGTGCTCGCGGCGGGTCGCCGCCTCGGCGTAGGCGAGGGCGGCCCGCTCCCGCTCGTCGAACAGCTCCGACTCCTGCCACACCGGCAGCTGCAGCAGCCGGTCCTGGCCCTCCCCGGTGCGCAGCGCCTCCCGGCTGTGCATGTCGACGCAGAACACGCAGCCGTTGATCTGCGAAACCCGGATCTTGACCAGCTCGCGCACGGTGGCGTCGAGCGGTCCCTTCCGCAGCGCCGCGTCGGCCTGCAGGAACCCCGCGTACGGCTCGGGGGCGGTCTTGCTGAGATCCAGTCGTGCCATGGTTTCCTCTCCCGTCAAGCGTTTCACCATGGAGACGAGCCAGGCCGCACGAACGTGACCGCGCCCCCGGAACGCACCGACCCGCCCGTCGGTGCCGAGCGGCCGGTAGGCCATCCCGAAGTCGGTGCCACTCGTCGGTCGACCGCACACGCCCCCTGGACGAGATCGCCGTCGGATCGGTGGCGGCACCTCGCTCAACGCCGTCGACACCGCCACGCTTCCCGGCTCCACGGCTCGCGCGGTGCGGGCACGCGGTGTTCTCACGCGGAGGGAAACGGCCCAACATGATCACTCTGTTGGGCTAATCAGAACTACGCCAAGTAGTCCATTAACGTCGCTCTCGCCTCACTTCGAGAACACCCCGAAAGCGGGGCGTTTCCCGACTTCCCGCACCCCGATGAGCGGAGGAACAGTTTTGCTGAAGCAGATTCGCCGCGTGCTGCTGGCTACGACCCTGATCGCCGGAGCCGCGGTGGCCTCCGCGACGGCGGCCCCGGCGCAGAGCGAACTCCCCACCGTGCTCCACCTCTCGGTAAGCACCGAAGGTTCGTCGGCGCAGCGCACGACGGTCCTGGAGTGCCACCCGGCGGGCGGCGCGCACGAGTTCGCCCAGCAGGCCTGCGGCGACCTCGAACTCGTCCAGGGCGACTTCCGCCGGATGAACGCGCGCCTGGCCCGAGCCTGCACCCTGGAGTACCTCCCGGTCACGGCGAAGCTGGAGGGCAAGTGGCGAGGCGAGGTGGTCAGCTACACCAAGAGCTACCCCAACGCCTGCACCCTCCAAAACGAAACCGGAGTCCTCTTCAACATCTAAAGAACCCAAGCACCCCACCGCCAACCCCCGCGCCCCGCGGGCGATCCCCCTCCACGACGCACTTTCAATGGAAATCGCACAAGCGATTTCCATTGAAATCGCACCAACAGGCCCGTCGGCAGGGGTGGCTCCAGCGCGATCGCGGAGTCCGCGAGAATCCAGGGCACGCCACCGCCGCCTTGGAGGGGACGTGAGCTCGAACTCGACAGCAGAACCCCGACCGCACAAGGGTTTCTTCACCCAAGCGTTCCGCTTCGCCCTGGTCGGAGCAGGTGGCGCAGTGGTCGACTACGGCAGCTTGACGGCGCTCCTCGCCCTGGAAACCTGGCCAGAGCTGGCCAGGATCCTCAGCTTCACGATCGGAAGCACTGCGGTCTACCTGGTGAACCGCCGCTGGACCTTCACCTCCACCAGGAGCAGGCGAGAGGTGGCGACCCTGGCGGTAGTCCTGGCCCTGACCTTCGCCCTGGTAGCAGGGGTGAACGCCCTAGCCCTCCGCCTCCTCCCCCAAGGCCCCTGGCAGATCACCCTGGCCTGGGCGATCTCCCAAGCAGTAGCAACAACATTCAACTTCCTAGCCCAAAGAACAGTGGTCTTTCGCCAAAAAACCCCAAACCCAGCAACCTGGCCCCAAAACCACCACGAAGACCAAAACACCCCACCGCACGTCCCGAGACACCGGTCCGGATGACCGAATTCGCGAGAGGGCCCAGTCGTGTGAAAGCAAGGAGCATGCGAGAAGGTGACTTCCGCCCCGTGGGGGGCTTGGGGGGTTCGAACCCCCCAGTGAAATGGCGAGGGAGCCCAGGTCCACGTCTTCGGTGGACTTCGGGAGGGCTGGTTACCAACTCAGGTCGGGTACGTCACTGATCGCAGGGAGCATGCGAGAAGGTGACTCCCGCCCCGTGGGGGGCTTGGGGGGTTCGAACCCCCCAATGAGATGGCGAAGGAGCCCAGGTCCACGCCTTCCGTGGACACAGGGCTCCCAGCTCCGAGCGGATGACGGGAATCGAACCCGCGTTCTCAGCTTGGGAAGCTGATGTTCTACCATTGAACTACATCCGCGTTACCTCTTGTTCGAGGCGCTGACAGCCTAACACGGTGGGGCGCGTAGATCGTAACCGGGCTCCCGATACGCTGTGGGCGTGTTGCTGAGTGACCGGGACCTGCGCAAAGAGCTCGACGAGGGGCGCCTCGAACTCGATCCGTTCGACGCCGCCATGATCCAGCCGTCGAGCATCGACGTGCGGCTGGACCGCTTCTTCCGGGTCTTCGACAACACCCGGTACACGCACATTGACCCGTCGCAGCAGCAGGACGAGCTCACGTCGCTGGTGGAGACGCCCGACGACGATCCGTTCGTGCTGCACCCGGGTGAGTTCGTGCTGGGGGCGACGTTCGAGTCGGTGCGGTTGCCGGACGACCTGGCGGGCCGGTTGGAGGGCAAGTCGTCGTTGGGGCGGCTGGGCCTGCTGACGCACTCCACCGCGGGGTTCATCGACCCCGGGTTCACCGGGCACATCACCCTGGAGCTGTCGAACGTGGCGAACCTGCCGATCACGTTGTGGCCGGGGATGAAGATCGGGCAGCTGTGCCTGTTCCGGCTGTCGAGCCCTGCTGACTTCCCGTACGGGTCGAAGGAGGCCGGGTCGCGGTATCAGGGTCAGCGGGGGCCGACGCCGTCGCGGGCGTACCTGAACTTCCAGCGCTCCGAGACCAAGCGGTGACGCAGCGCGACCGAAGTTGATCTTGTTTTCCCTGGTGGGGTCATAGTCGCCGGGTACTTCCAGCGCTTTCGACGACGGTGAGCTACTTCACGCTGAATCGAATAAGCAAGTAGGGGGTTCAGAACTTAGGATCCCCTCCGCCCGACGTTCTGGAACGATTCGCAACGGAGCGGTCGACGTGCGGGCTAGGAGTACTCGATGTCCGCAACGCAGTCGCGTGCCTCGGGCGCTGCCACTGAGCACCTCGGGCACGTCGTGATGATCGCCGGGGCAGCCGCGCTCGGCGGATTCCTCTTCGGCTACGACACCTCGGTGATCAACGGCGGTGTCGACGCCATCCAGTCGCACTTCAACGTCGGCTCCGCGCTGACCGGCCTGACGGTGTCCTCCGCGCTGCTGGGCTCGGCGGTCGGGGCCGGGATCGCCGGCGGGCTGGCCGACCGGGTCGGTCGGATCCGGGTCATGCAGCTGGCCGCCATCCTGTTCATCATCAGCGCCGTCGGTTCGGCCGTGCCGTTCGCGATCTGGGACCTGGCGATCTGGCGGGTGGTCGGTGGTGTCGCCATCGGCATCGCATCGGTGATCGCACCGGCCTACATCGCGGAGGTGGCGCCCGCCGCCTACCGCGGCCGGTTGGCCTCGTTGCAGCAGTTGGCGATCGTGCTCGGCATCGCGGTCTCGCAGCTGGTCAACTACGCGTTGGCACAGGCTGCGGGTGGGAGCGCGTCGGGGGAGCTCGGGCCGCTGCAGGCCTGGCAGTGGATGCTCGGGGCTGCTGCGGTGCCCGCGGTGGTCTACCTGGTGGTCGCCTCGACGATCCCCGAGTCGCCGCGCTACCTGGTCGCCGTCGGCAAGCTCGACCGCGCCCGCGAGGTGCTGGCGCAGGTCGACTCCGGTGACCCGGACGAGAAGGTCGCGGAGATCCAGGGCGCGCTCGGTGGGGAGCGCAAGCCGCGGTTGAGTGATCTGCGCGGGCGGCTCGGCCTGCTGCCGATCGTGTGGGTCGGCATGGCGATCGCCGCGCTGCAGCAGTTCGTCGGCATCAACGTGATCTTCTACTACTCGTCGTCGCTGTGGCACTCGGTCGGCATCGACGAGAGCAGCTCGCTGCTGCTTAGCCTGTTCACGTCGATCGTGAACATCATCGGCACCTTCGTGGCCATCGCCCTGGTGGACAAGATCGGCCGCAAGCCGCTGCTGGTGATCGGTTCGGTCGGCATGGCCGTGTCGCTGGCGGTGACCGGCTGGGCCTTCAGCTTCGCCGAGGTCGTCGGCGAGGAGGCGCAGCTGCCGTTCCAGTGGGGTGCGGTGGCGCTGGTCTCGGCGAGCGCGTTCGTGCTGTTCTTCGCCGCGTCGTGGGGCGTGGTGATGTGGGTGCTGCTGGGTGAGATGTTCCCGGCCCGCATCCGTGCCGCCGCGCTGGCCCTGGGCACCGCGACGAACTGGATCGCGAACTGGTTGGTGACGGTCAGCTTCCCGAGCATGCGGGACTGGAACCTGCCGGTCACCTACTTCATCTACGCCGCGTTCGCGCTGATCTCGGTTGTGTTCGTGGTGAAGTACCTGAAGGAGACCAAGGGGCGCTCCCTGGAGGAGATGGGCAGCTGACCCCGGTCCAGCAGCGAGGGCGGTCCCAGGTTGGGGCCGCCCTCGCTGCTTCGTCGACGGCGGCCTGGGGGCGGGGGCATCGCGCGGCGACCGCGGTTGCCACGAACGCGCGCTGGGGCACCGCGGTTCCGGGGTCGGCTGGGGGCGGGTGCTGCACTTCGAGCATCTGCCGGCCAGCGAGGCGGGAAACCACCCGGATGCCGGTCCGCCGCGCTCGCCTGACCTGCGGCTGAAGTCTTCTTCGCGGATTCCGGGAACAACGGGGGCCGGTCGCGCGTATTACTTACCGTACAACGTACGGAAGGATCTGCGCATGACGATCACCCCGTTCCGCCTCGCCGTCCCGCAGCGCGACCTCGACGACCTGCGGGAGCGCCTGGCCCGCACCCGCTGGGCCGACGAGGTGCCCGGGCTGGGCTGGAGCTACGGCCCACCGCTGGGCTACCTGCGGGAGCTGGCGGAGTACTGGCGCGACGACTACGACTGGCGCGCGCAGGAGGCGCGGCTGAACGAGTTCCCGCAGCACACCACCGAGATCGACGGCGCGAACATCCACTTCCTGCACGTCCGCTCGCTGCGGCCGGACGCCCTGCCGCTGCTCGTCACGCACGGCTGGCCGAGCTCGGTCGCGGAGTACCTGGACGTCATCGCACCGCTCACCGAGGCGGGGTTCCACCTGGTCATCCCGTCGGTGCCGGGCTACGGCCTGTCCGGCCCCACGGCCGAAACCGGTTGGGGCGCCGAGCGCATCGCGCGGGCATGGGCGGAACTGATGCGCCGCCTCGGCTACGAGCGGTACGGCCTGCAGGGCGGCGACTGGGGCACGTGGATCTCCCGCACGGTGGCGATCAACGAACCGGAGCGGGTGGTCGGCCTGCACACCAACGGCATGATCACCTTCCCCTCCGGCGATCCGGACGAGTTCGCGGAGCTGACCGACGTCGACCACGCCCGGATGGCCCGCTGGCAGCGCTACACCGACGAGCTGTACGGCTACAAGCTGATCCAGTCCACGAAACCGCAGGCCCTGGCGTACTCGCTGGCCGACTCCCCGGTGGGCCTGCTGGGTTGGATCGTCGGTGTGCTCAAGGAGTGGACCGACTGCGACAACAGCCCGGAGGAAGCGGTCGACCGCGACCGCATCCTGACCACGGTGATGCTCTACTGGCTCACCAACACGGCAGGTTCGGCGGCGCGCTCCTTCGTGGAAACCCCGGACAACGCGGGGAAAGCGGAGCAGGAAGGCGTCATCGAGCAGTTGTCGAACGGCACGGTCCCGCACGCCGTGGCGGTGTTCCCGAAGGACGTCCTCGCTCCGGTGCGACCGTTCGCGGAGCGCATCAACAACATCGTGCGCTGGACGGAATACGACCGCGGCGGCACCTTCCCCGCGATGGAAGAACCAGACCTCTACGTCCGTGACGTCGAGGAGTTCTTCGCATCGCTGTGAAGGCGATCCCAGAGTAGGGGTCGTGAGTGCGTAACAGTGTTCCAGCACCGTTTCGCACTCACGACCAGCTGCTGGGCGACACCGGGTTCGACCAGGCGAAGGCCATCGAGATGGCCAGGACGAGGGCGCTGAGCAGGAGGAGCAGCCAGGGCGGGAGGTTCTGGGGCCTTCCGCTGCGGGGACGTCGGGGGTCCGCGGCGGCCTCGTCGCGGACCAGGGGTTCGATGATCGCGCGGATGCCGCTGTTGACCTCGGCGACCTCGTCGGCCAGCGCCCGGCAGCGGGCGCAGGTGCGCAGGTGGGTTTCCACGATGAGCTCGTCGCGGTTGGACAGCGCGTTGCGGGCCCAGGCGCCCAGCCGGTTGATCACCGTCCGGCAACGCGGGTTGGACACCTCGGCCAGGTGCGCCGTCAGGTACTCGCGGCGCAGGCCTTCGCGGGCGCGGTAGGACAGGGCGGACACCGCGTTGGGGGTGAGCCCGAGCAGCGGTGCGGCTTCGGCGGGCGTGCGGCCCTTGATCTCGGTGTGCCAGAGCACCTTCTGCCAGTTCGCCGGGAGCCGGGCGAAGGCCTTCGCGGCGAGCGTCCGCTCCGCCACGTCCACCGCGAAGTCCTCGACGGGGTCCGCCGAGTCCTCCGCCACGGACTGGACGTCCTCGACGAGGTGCACCTTCCGGGCGGTCCGGGACCGGTCGTAGGCCAGGTTCCGCAGCGTGGTCAGCAGGTACGCGCGGAACGCGCTGGTGGGGCCGCCGCCGGTGGTCAGGCTGGTGAGGACGTTGGCGAACGCCTCGGACACCAGGTCGTCGATCTCGCTGGGGGAACGCGAGAGCTGCCGCGCCGTCTTGTAGGCGGCGCGGACGTGCCGCCGGTAGAGCTGCCCGTAGGCGCACTTCTCCCCGGACCGGACCAGCTCGACCAACTCGGCGTCGCTGACCTCGGGCGTCTCTGCCATCTTCCCTCCGCTCCCGGTACCGCTCGATACCGGGACGCCCCGGCCACCGGCACATGACGCCGGAACCCGCAACTCGACGTGCGCGGCTGGCTACCCCGGGTCGGCTCGCGGGACGGGAAGTCCGCGAACGCGGAAGTGCCCCTCCAGACGGGATCCGGAGGGGCACCAGCGCTTGATCCGTCAGCTACCGGTCGGTGCCGGGTCCTCGTTGTCCTGCTTCTCGCCGCGCTTGACGGCCGAGAGCAGGAGCTGGGCGACGTCGACGACCTCGACCGACTCCGAGGCGACCTTCTCGCTCTGCCGGGCGGTCAGGCCGTCGGAGAGCATCACCTTGCAGAACGGGCAGCCGGTGGCGATCTTCGACGGCGCGGTGCCGAGCGCCTCGTCGACGCGCTCGACGTTGATGCGCTTGCCGATGCGCTCCTCCATCCACATCCGCGCGCCACCGGCACCGCAGCACATCGACCGGTCGGCGTGCCGCGGCATCTCGCGGAAGGTCGCGCCCGAGGCGCCGACCAGGTCCCGCGGCGGGGTGTAGACCTTGTTGTGCCGGCCCAGGTAGCAGGGGTCGTGGTAGGTGACGTCCTCGGCCACCGGGGCCACCGGGGTCAGGCGCTTCTCGCGGACCAGCTTGTTCAGCAGCTGGGTGTGGTGCACGACCTCGTAGTCTCCGCCCAGCTGCGAGTACTCGTTGGCCAGCGAGTTGAAGCAGTGCGCGCAGGTCGCCACGATCTTGCGCTTGCCCGGCTCGCGACCCTCGAAGACCGAGTTGAGCACCTCGACGTTCTGCTGGGCCAGCATCTGGAAGATGAACTCGTTGCCCGCGCGGCGGGCCGGGTCGCCGGTGCAGGTCTCCTCCGGGCCCAGCACCGTGTACTTCACCCCGGCCATGTGCAGCAGCTCGGCGACGGCCTGGGTGGTCTTCTTCGCCCGGTCCTCGAACGCACCCGCGCAGCCGACCCAGAACAGGTACTCCACGTCCTCGGCCAGCTCGCCGTCGAAGACCGGGACCTCGAAGTCCAGGCCCTCGGTCCAGGCCAGCCGGTCCTTGGCGTTCTGGCCCCACGGGTTGCCCTTGTTCTCCAGGTTCTTGAACATCCCGCCCAGCTCGGTCGGGAAGTTCGACTCGATCATCACCTGGTAGCGGCGCATGTCCACGATGTGGTCGACGTGCTCGATGTCGACCGGGCACTGCTCCACGCAGGCACCGCACGAGGTGCACGACCACAGCACGTCCGGGTCGATGACCCCCATCTCCTCCGGGCCACCGATCAGCGGGCGCTCGGCCTCGGCCAGCGCCAGCGCGTCGATCCCGGCCAGCCGGGCCTCGGCGTCGTCACCGGTGATGCCGACCTCGTCCCCGGCCATGTCCTTGCGGCCACCGGCCAGCAGGTACGGGGCCTTGGCGTAGGCGTGGTCGCGCAGCGAGGTGATCAGCAGCTTCGGCGACAGCGGCTTGGCGGTGTTCCACGCCGGGCACTGCGACTGGCAGCGACCGCACTCGGTGCAGGTGGTGAAGTCCAGCCAACCCTTCCAGGAGAAGTCCTCGACCTTGCCCGCGCCGAACACGTCGGTGTCCGGGTCGGCCTCCTCGAAGTCCAGCGGCTTGCCCGCCGACATCATCGGCTTGAGCGCGCCCAGCGCCACGTCACCATCCGCCTCGCGCTTGAAGTAGATGTTGAAGAACGCGCTGAACCGGTGCCAGGCGATGCCCATCGTCATGGTCCGGGAGATCACGATCAGCCAGACGGTGGCGCTCATCAGCTTGATGAACGCGAACACCGACACCAGGTCGGGGCTGGCGGGCAGCAGGCTGCCCAGCGGGCCGGAGACGAACTCCGACCACAGCGGCATCGGGTGCACGCCCAGCGCGGCCTTCGCGGCCCGCACGCCGAGGATGCCGATGCCCTCGATCAGGACGACCGCCTCGATGAAGTACGCCCACTTGAAGTTGGATCCCTGGAACCGCGAGACCCGGTCCGCGCGGCGCGGGTGGTTGCGCTGTCGGACCACGATCAGCACCACGATGCCCACCACGGTGCCGACGCCGAGCACCTCCATCAGCAGGCTGAAGACCGCGAGGTCGCTCAGGAACGGCCAACCCCAGGTCGGCACGAACACCTCGCCGTAGGCCTCGAACAGCGCCAGCGAGCCGAGCAGGAAGCCCCACATCACCAGCCAGTGCCACACGCCGACGTTGCGGAACTTGTTCATCCTGGTGTGCGCGGCGAACTCCTTGACCAGGGTCGCCAGCCGAGCCATCACCGGGCCGTTGCGGGTGCCATCCGGTTGCCCGAGGCGGATGATCCGCACGAACCGGGCGATGGTCATGGCGAACATGCTCCACGCGACGACGCCGAGCGCGACCGAGATCGCGCCAAGCGTGATCTGTACAGCACCCATGCTCGCGGCCTCCTGTTTCGAGGGGGTTGTCCGTTCGGGCAGCGTACGCCCTGTTACCCGCCGGTAACTACGGGGGCTGTGCGCATGTCGGGAACAGTCGGTGATTCTGCGAGACGGCCGCCCGAAAAACTAGTTGTGCATTCGTTCAGGTTTGTCGGGTAGGCTGTCCCCGTCAGTCGCGGGTGGCACCGGGTGCTGCTGCTGGTGTTGTCCGGGTTGTTCCTGTTAGACGGCTGAGGCGGGGGTTGCGATCCTGTTGCGGCTTCCGCTTGGTGGATGTCGATCAGAGCGGCCTCGCGGGAGCAGTGCGATTTTCGCCACGTATTTGTTCAGGTGAACGGTTCGTTCGGTGGCACCGAACGTCCAGGGGGTAGTGATGACTGGGGCGGACAGCGGGTCGATGCGCGCATCGGACGGTGACCGGGAAGCCGTGGCGCAGCGGTTGCGGGCGGCGTTGGACGAGGGGCGCCTCTCCCTCCCGGAGTACGACGAGCGCCTGCAGCAGGCTTACGCGGCCACCACCTACGGTGAGCTCCAACCGCTCACCGCCGACCTGCCCGAGCCGACCCCGCCGAAGCGGTCCAAGCAGCTCGCCAAGCGCGAGAAGCGTAAGCGGAAGCAGGTCAAGGAGTGGCGGGACTGGGGTGGGGTCGCGGTCATCCTGGTCGCGATCTGGCTGTTCACCAGCATCGCCTCCGGTGAGCCCAGCTTCTTCTGGCCGATGATCCCGCTGGGCATCTGGGCCGCGGTGATCCTCAGTGACCTGGTCTTCGGTGGCGGCGGCGGGAAGTCCGAGCGCTCCGACGACTGAACCGGGTGCCCCCTGCGACGGGGGCATCCGCGCGCCCTGAAAGTGGGGCGTTCGTACAGTTTTCTTCCGGAGGGAGTTCGGACGTGGCCTACCTGGTCCTGGCGGTGGCGATCCTCAGCGAGGTGCTCGCCACCGTCTCGCTGAAGCTCTCCGAGGGGTTCAGCAAGCCGATCCCCTCGGTCCTGGTCGTGGTCGGCTACGCGATCGCCTTCTCCGCGCTCGCCTCGGTGCTCAAGCTGGGGCTGCCGGTCGGCGTCGCCTACGCGATCTGGGCGGGGGCCGGGGTCGCGCTGGTGGCGATCATCGGCGCGGTGTTCCTCGGTGAGTCGATCACCGCGGTGCAGGTCGTGGGCATCGCGCTCATCATCGGTGGGGTCATCGCGCTGGAGCTGGGAGGTGCGCATTGACCCAGCCGCGGCGCGACCCTGCCGAGGAGACCGACGGCCGCCGGGCCAAGGGCGAGCGCCGCCGCCGCGCGATCATCGACGCGGCGCTGCGGGTGGTGGCCCGCGACGGGGTCGGCGCGGTCAGCCACCGCAACATCGCGCGCGAGGCCAGCGTCCCGCCCGCGTCCATCGCGTACTACTTCGACAGCATCGACGACCTGCTGGTGGCCGCGCTGCTGGAGGGCTGCGAGGCGCTCATCGCGCAGGTGGACCAGATGCACGAGCAGGTCCAGCAGCGCACCGACTGGCCCCGGGTGATCGCGGAGAACCTGGCCGGGGTCCTGCGCGAGCACCGCGAGCGCACCCTCGGCGAGTACGAGCTGTACCTGCTGGCGGCCCGCCGCCCGGCGCTGCGCCCGGCCGCGCGCCGCTGGATCGAGGCCGCCGCCGGTTACGTCAACGGCGGTCGCGGCGGCGACGAGCCCGTCGTCCGGGCCCTGTTCGCGGCGCTCGACGGCATCCTCATGCAGGGCCTCATCGCCGACGAACCACCCACCGCGGACGACCTCGAACCGGTGCTGCGCTTCCTGGTCCAGCCGGTCGACTACCTGCGCGACCGCGGCCACCTCTGAACCCCTGGTCGCGGCATCCGGGTTCATTCCGGGAGGACCCCGATGCCCGGTGCGCACCCCGGTGCGTAGTTTCAACGTCGCGGAACGTGCTGGGGACAGGGGGAATCGGCCATGGCTCGGGTGGGGTTGGCGATCGGCGGTGCCGCGTTGGTGCTGATCGGGGGTGCGGTGGCGTTCGGGGGGCCGCTGTCGTCCACGCAGCAGCGCACCGACCCGGTCGGCGGCGTCGACCGCGTGCAGCTCGGTGACGGGGCCGGGTCGGTGGAGATCCGGTACGTGCCCGGTGGGCGCGGTGAGGTCACCCAGCGAGTGGAGCGGTGGGGTGCCGCGCTCTGGGGCGGCGACGACGAGGTCGTGCACCGGGTCGAGGACGGCGAGCTGGTGCTGGACACCAGCTGCGGGTGGAACTGCGAGGTGTCCTACCAGGTCGCGCTGCCCGCGCCGGTACCGGTGGCGGGGGAGCTCGGCTCCGGGTCGCTGACCGTGGTCGGCATGCGGTCGGTGCAGGCCGAGGTCGGTTCCGGCTCGATCGACCTGCGGGCGATCTCCGGGCCGGTGACCGCCCGGACCGGCTCCGGGTCGGTGCACGTGCGCGACGTCGACGAGCCGGTCGAGGTGCGCAGCGGGTCGGGGCGCATCGAGCTCGTCGACCTCGGTGGGCGGGTCGAGGCGGAGACCGGCAGCGGTGAGATCACCGGGGCCGACCTGCGCGGCGCGGAGATCGTCGCCGACTCCGGTTCCGGCAGCATCGAGCTGCGGCTGCCCGCCGACCGTTACCGGGTGAGCACCGACACCGGCAGCGGTGACGCGGACGTCCGGGTGGCCCAGGACCCGTCCGCCAGCAAGCAGCTGACGCTGTCCACCGGCAGCGGCGAGATCCGCGTGCACTCCTGAGCCGCGCCGGGCCCGGACCTCGATCGCCCGGGCGGGTGGTTCGCGTCACTCCGTGGAACTCCCGTGGCTGGCCGGGCGTTGTTCTGGCAGAAAGCTTGAGTGAGCTGCGCTCAACCCGATTGACGGTGCTGTTGTGCAGTGGGTAGAACTTGAGTAAGCAAGGCTCAGGGCCCTGGTGGCTGCTGGGCGCACAGGCAAGAAGTCGGGAGGAATCAAGCATGGCGCGAGCGGTCGGCATCGACCTGGGGACGACCAACTCCGTCGTTTCCGTCCTGGAGGGCGGTGAACCGACGGTGATCGCCAACTCCGAGGGCTCGCGGACCACGCCGTCCATCGTGGCCTTCGCGAAGAACGGCGAGATCCTCACCGGTCAGCCCGCGAAGAACCAGGCGGTCACCAACGTGGACCGCACCATCCGGTCGGTCAAGCGGCACATGGGCACCGACTGGAAGGTCCAGATCGACGACAAGCCCTACACCCCGCAGGAGATCAGCGCCCGCGTGCTGATGAAGCTCAAGCGGGACGCCGAGGCCTACCTGGGCGAGGACGTCACCGACGCGGTGATCACCGTCCCGGCCTACTTCGAGGACGCCCAGCGGCAGGCCACCAAGGAAGCCGGTCAGATCGCCGGCCTGAACGTGCTGCGCATCGTCAACGAGCCGACCGCGGCCGCGCTGGCCTACGGCCTGGACAAGGGCGAGAAGGAACAGACCATCCTGGTCTTCGACCTCGGTGGCGGCACCTTCGACGTCTCGCTGCTGGAGATCGGTGAGGGCGTCGTCGAGGTGCGGGCCACCAGTGGTGACAACCACCTCGGTGGTGACGACTGGGACGAGCGCATCGTCGAGTGGCTGGTGGAGAAGTTCAAGTCCTCGTCGGGCATCGACCTGACCAAGGACCGGATGGCCAT
>NZ_JBEPDU010000024.1:0-100383 GCF_040300525.1 Saccharopolyspora sp. NPDC000359
GAGCGCCCGAGGGCCGGGCCCGGCGCGACGGCGAGGCCCCCGCCGCTGGCCAGCGCAACGCGGGGGTCCTCCAGGTGGCGCGGCTACTTCTTGCCCGCGATGTTCTGCACGCCCGTGGTGTCCAGTTCCGCGACGCTGTAGGCGGCGTAGTTCTGGTGCGGGCTGCGGCCGGAGAAGTACGGCGTGAGCTGGTCGTCGAGCTCGTCGACGCTGAAGGTGCCCGAGGCCGCGGTGAACTTGCGTTCCACGGTGGGCGCGGCCAGCAGCGCGACCATGTCGCCGTAGACCACGAAGACCTGGCCGTTGATCTCCGCGGCCGCTGGTGAGGCCAGGTAGGCCACGAAGGTGCCCACCCGTTCCGGGGCCAGGATGTCCAGCTCGTTGCCGTTCGGGTCCGCGCTGAACACGTGCTCGGTCATCCCGGTGCGAGCCCGCGGGCAGATCGCGTTGGCGCGCACGCCGTACCGGGACAGCCCCTGCGCGCTGGAGAGGGTCAGCGCGGTGATGCCGGCCTTGGCCGCCGAGTAGTTCGGTTGTCCCGCCGCGCCGAACAGGAACGCCTCCGACGTGGTGTTGACGATGCGGCCGTAGACCGGTCCGCCCGCCGTCTTGCTGGCGTTGCGCCAGTGCGCCGCCGCCGCGCGCGAGACGGCGGCGTGGCCCTTGAGGTGGACGTGGATGACGTCGTCCCAGTCCTGCTCGGTGAGCTTGAACAGCATCGTGTCCCGCAGGACGCCCGCGTTGTTCACCACGACGTCCAGGCTCCCGAAGGTGTCCACCGCGGCTTCGACCAGCCGGTCACCCATGGACCAGTCACCCACGTCGCCGGTCACCGCCACCGCGTCGCGGCCCATGGCCTTGATCTCGCCCACGACGCTCTCCGCGGCCGGCCCCATGTCGTTCACGACCACGTTGGCCCCCTGGGCCGCGAGCGCCAGCGCTTCCGCGCGCCCGAGCCCGGCTCCGGCGCCGGTCACGACCGCGGTGCGGCCCTCCAGCGTGCTCTCGCCCATCCGTTGCTCCTTCGTCCGACGATCTCACCGGCTTTCCTGGGAAAACTAGTATTCGTTCTCGTTCGCGGGGGTTGTCGGTCTCGCTGAGTGGACACGGAAGTGCGGGAATCGGTGGCGACGGGGTGGGATGAGATGGATAACGAATTCTAGTGGCGCGAGGTCCGCCGCCCCGCGCCCGGAGGAGGGGGCAGATGCCCGAAGCCGTCATCGTCGAGGCTGGCCGCACACCGGTCGGCAAGCGCTACGGAGCCCTGGCCGGACTGCACCCGGCCGAGCTGCTCGGACAGGCCCAGCGGGGGGTGCTCGCACGGGTCGGACTGGACCCGGCGCAGGTCGGCCAGGTCGTGGGCGGGTGCGTGACCCAGGTGGGGGAGCAGTCCAACAACGTCACCCGGAACGCCTGGTTGCACGCTGGCCTGCCGCACACCACCGCGTGCACCACGATCGACTGCGCCTGCGGCTCCTCCCAGCAGGCGGTGCACCTGGTGGCCGGGCTGATCGCCAGCGGCGCCACCGACATCGGGATCGGCTGCGGGGTGGAGTCGATGAGCCGCGTCTTCCTCGGCGCGGCCCTGGCGCCCGACACGGGCAACCCGGTGCCGGAGTCGTGGACGATCGACCTGCCCGACCAGTTCACCGCCGCCGAGCGGATCGCCCGCCACCGCGGCATCACGCGCGCCGACGTCGACGCGCTCGGCCTGGCCTCCCAGCGCAAGGCCGCGGTCGCCTGGGCGGAGGGGCGCTTCGACGGGCAGGTCATCCCGGTCGAGGCACCGGTCCTGGTCGACGGGTCGGCCACCGGCGAGACTGCCCTGGTGAGCCGCGACCAGGGACTGCGCGAGACCACGGCCGAAGGGCTCGCCAAGCTCAACCCGGTGCTCCCCGAAGGCGTCCACACCGCGGGCAACTCCTCACAGATCAGCGACGGCGCGGCGGCGGTCCTCCTGATGAGCCGGGAACGGGCCGAAGCGGAAGGCCTGCGGCCGCGGGCCCGGATCGTGGCCTCCGGGATGGTGGGCTCCGACCCGTACTACCACCTCGACGGTCCCGTGCACGCCACCGCGCACGTGCTGGAGAAGGCGGGCATGGCGCTCAGCGACATCGACCTCGTGGAGATCAACGAGGCCTTCGCCTCGGTCGTGCTGTCGTGGGCCCAGGTGCACGGCGCCGACATGGACGTGGTCAACGTCAACGGGGGCGCGATCGCGCTTGGGCACGCGGTCGGTTCGACGGGGGCCCGGCTGATCACCCAGGCCGTCCACGAACTGGAGCGCAGCGACCGCTCCACCGCGCTGATCACCATGTGCGCCGGTGGAGCGCACGCCACGGCAACCATCGTCGAACGGATCTGAGATGGCACGAGCAACGTTGGGGTTGAGCGAGGAGCACCGGGACCTGCGGGATTCGGTGCAGGCCTTCGCGGGGCGGCACGTCACCGAGGACGTGGTGCGGGCGGCGGTCGACGCCGGGGCCGAGCAGCTGCCGCCGTTCTGGGCGAAGGTGGCGGAGCAGGGCCTGCTCGGGCTGCACCTGCCGGAGGAGGTCGGCGGAGCGGGTTTCGGGTTGCTCGAACTCGCGGTCGTCCTCGAGGAGCTGGGCCGCGCCCTGGCACCTGGGCCGTTCCTGCCGACGGTGCTGGCCAGCGCGGTGCTGTCGGAGGCAGGCCACCACCAGCACCTGCCCGGGCTCGCGGACGGCACGGTGGTCGGTGCGCTTTCGCTTGGCGGCGGTTTCACCGCTGAACGCACCGACGACGGGGGACTGCTGGTGACCGGTTCCGCCACACCCGTGCTTGGCGCGCACCTGGCGGACGTGCTCGTCCTGCGCGTCGATCGCGGTGGGCGGCAGGCGTGGGTGGTGCTGCCGCGGAGTGCGGCCGAGGTGGGCGAGGTGCCCAGCCACGACTTGACCCGGCGCCTTGCGGCCGTGGCGGTGACCGGGGTGCGCGTGCCCGCTGAGGACGTCCTGGAGATCCCAGCTGATCGGCCCCACGAGGTGGCGGCCACGTTGTTCGCGGCCGAGTCGTGCGGGATCGCCGACTGGTGCACCACGACGGCTGCGGAGTATGCGAAGGTGCGCGAGCAGTTCGGTCGGCCGATCGGGCAGTTCCAGGGTGTGAAGCACCGGTGCGCGCGGATGCTGGCGCGGGCTGAGGCCGCCCGGGCGTGCGCCTGGGACGCGGCCCGCGCGCGGGACGCCTGTGACGAGGCGGAGGAGGTCGCCCTGGCTGCTGCGGTCGCGGGGGCCACCAGCGTGGACGCGGGTTTCAGCGCGGCCAAGGACTGCATCCAGGTGCTGGGTGGCATCGGGTTCACGTGGGAGCACGACGCCGGTTTCCACCTGCGCCGTGCGCAAACCCTGCGGCTGCTGCTCGGATCCACGTCGCACTGGCAGCAGCGGGTGGCGCGGCTCGCCCTCGGTGGTGTCCGCCGCCAGTTGTCGGTGCAGCTGCCGCCGGAAGCGGAGGAGGTCCGGGCTGCGGTGCGTGCCGAGCTCGCTGAAGCCGTTGCGCTGCAGGGCGATGAGCGGGCCGCGTACTTGGCTGAGCACGGCTACACCGCGCCCCACCTGCCCAAGCCGTGGGGGCGGGGTGCGGACGCCGTCGAGCAGCTCACCATCGCGGAGGAGATGCGGGCCGCGGGGGTGCGGGCCCCGGACATGGTGATCGGGAACTGGGTGGTGCCGACGCTGATCCAGTACGGCAGCCCGGAGCAGCAGCGCAGGTTCCTCCCGCCGAGCCTGCGCGGCGACATCACCTGGTGCCAGCTGTTCTCCGAGCCGGGCGCGGGATCAGACCTGGCCGGTCTGTCCACCAGGGCCGTGAAGGTCGACGGGGGTTGGCGAGTCACCGGTCAGAAGGTGTGGACCTCGATGGCCACCGAGGCGCACCACGGCATCCTGCTGGGCCGGACCGACCCGGACGCGCCGAAGCACAAGGGGTTGTCGTACTTCCTGCTCGACATGGAGTCCCCCGGCATCACGGTCCGGCCGTTGCGCGAGCTGACCGGGGAGGCGTTGTTCAACGAGGTGTTCCTCGACGACGTCTTCGTGCCCGACGACATGCTGGTGGCCGAGCCCGGTGACGGGTGGAAGCTGGCCCGCACCACACTGGCCAACGAGCGGGTCGCGCTGTCGACCGACTCGTCCCTGGGCGCGGGCGGCGAGGCGCTGCTGGAACTGGCGGCCGCTGACGCCGACGACCACCGCCTGGTGGTGTTGGGGCAGATCCTGGCCGACGCCCAGGCGGGCGCGCTGCTCGGGCTGCGGCAGACGCTGCGCTCGTTGAGCGGCCAGCAGCCGGGCGCGGAGTCCTCCATCGCCAAGCTGCTCGGCGTCGAGCACGTCCAACAGGTGTGGGAGACGGCGGTGCAGTGGCAGGGCCCGGCCGCGCTGCACGCCGACCTCGACCGCCCGAGCGCGGACACCGTCGGCGCCACCTGGAAGTTCCTCAACACCCGGTGCCTGTCCATCGCGGGCGGCACCACCGAGGTCCAACTCAACATCATCGGCGAACGCCTCCTCGGCCTGCCCCGGGACCCCGAACCGACCCCCAAGCCCTGACCACCCGGGGCGCCGCGCAGAGGCGGCGACCCCGGTCCACTGCGCTCGGGAAGCTGAACGAGCGCAGGCCCATGCACACAGGAGAACGACGAGATGCCCATCGACCTCGACGCGGCACTGACCGCCCGCCCCACCACGCGCGAAGCGTCGTGGACGGAGCGGGACGTGCTGCTCTACCACCTCTCGCTCGGCGCCGGGAACCGCGCCGACGCCGACCCCGAGCTGCCCTACACCTACGAGGCGAACCTCCAGGTGCTGCCGACGTTCGCGCTGGTGGCCGGGCAGGGAATCTCCGCGGGCGAGCGCGGTGCGCCGGGCGTGGCGCTGCCCGGGATCGACATCGACCTCCGCGCGGTCCTGCACGCGGGGGAGGAGCTGCGCGTGCACCGGCCGCTGCCGACCTCCGGCTCCGCCACCGTCAGCAGCCGGGTCACCGACGTGTGGGACAAGGGGAAAGCGGCGCTGATCGTGCTGGAGTCAGCCGCGGCGGGCCGCGACGGCGCGGCGCTGTGGACGACGCGCACGCTGATCTGGGCGCGCGGCGAGGGCGGTTTCGGCGGCGAGCCCGGTCCGGACGCGACCACCGCGGTGCCGGAACGGGACCCGGACGTGGTGCTGGAGTCACCGACGACGCCCGGTCAGGCGCTGCTCTACCGGCTCAACGGCGACATGAACCCGTTGCACGCCGACCCGGCCTTCGCCAGGGCGGCGGGTTTCGACCGGCCGATCCTGCACGGGCTGGCGTCCTGCGGGCTGGTCGCCAAGTCCGTTGTGGACGGTCTGCTCGACGGGGACGCCACGCGGCTGCGCGGTTTCGCGGTGCGGTTCGCCGGTACCCTGCTGCCCGGGGAGACAGTCCGGACGGCGGTGTGGCGGGACGGCGAGCAGCTCGTGCTGCGCTCGACGTGCCCCGAGCGCGGGGACGCACCGGTGCTGACCCACGCGACCGCGGAGGTGGCGTCGTGACCGCTGCCCAGGAACTGACCGCTGTGCCCGACCAGAGCGGTGTTGACGCCGCGGTGGCAGCGGCCCGCCGGGTGGTCGCGTCGTTGCTGCGGGCCGGTGGTGGGTCGGCGGTGGAGATGGCGCAGGTGGCCGCCCAGCTCAACGCCGTCGCGGACCACCTCGACGAGCACGCCCCCGCGATGGACCAGCGCATGGTGGACATGTGGGCGGGGGAGGGCGTCACCCGCCACGACCCGGTCACCGGACCGGAGAACGCGATCGCACCGCCGCTGAACCTGACCGGCGTCGACGACGGCACGGTCGAGGGCGAGGTGGTGCTGGGCCTGCCGTACCAGGGCCCGCCCGGCCACGTGCACGGCGGCATCTCAGCGCTGATCCTCGACCACACCCTGGGCGTGGCCAACCACTGGGCCGGGGCCTCGGGCATGACGGCCGAGCTCACGCTGCGCTACCGTCGGCCGACACCGCTGTTCGAGCCGCTGACCATCACCGGCGAGCAAGTGGAGGTAGACGGCCGGAAGATCCGCACGAGAGGCGCGATCACGGCAGCCGGCGAAGCCTGCGTGTCAGCCGAAGGCCTCTTCATCGCCAAACACCTACCCCGACCCCGCTAACCCCTCGGACCCCCGGCACCAGGACCTGCGAACCCGGCCAGCCAAATCCCCCGGCCACCCGGGCCCACCAACTCAGCCAGCGGATACCCGGGCTGTCCGGACCCGCCGTGTCGGCCAGCGGATTCCTGGCTGTCCGGGTCCACTGTGTCGGCCATCCGGTTCCCCGGGTACCCGGAAGCACCAGGCCGGGCAACCGGATTCCCCGGCTTCCTGAAATCACCACCTCGGACACGTGAAAGCCCCCGACCCCATGGGCTCGGGGGCTTTCCCACGACCACCACGCCACCACTCCGCCCCGATGCCCGAACAGACCGACCCCAGCGATCCCGCGCCTCTGAAACCATCCGAGTGATCGGTGTTCCGCAGTTTCAGTTGAAACTGTGACCCCAGGGCATGCCGGACGCACGACACGCCGGTGCATGTGGAGAACCAACCCGCGGCCCGCGCCGGTCCAGCGCGATTTCAATGGGAATCAGACATCCGAGTTCCACTGAGGTGAGCTCAGTAAGCGCCCCGACGCATCGCCGGTGTGTCGGGCGCACGACACGCCGGAGTTTGCAGTTTCAATTGAAACTACGCTCGTTCCCCATCGGACGACGCGTCGCCGCACTTTCTCGGCCCGAGGTGAAGGGCACCTTTCTCGACTCAGTCGGTGAAAGGTGCCCTTCGCTCACGTCCGCGGTCGGCGTTGGGGCTGGTGTGGCGGTTCGCGGCCTGGGATCGGGCAGGTTGATGGCTCTGCGGGGTGGGACCGGGGGGGCGGGTGGCCCTGCGGGGTGGGGAATCTGGGGTGGGAGGTTGGGGTTCAGGGGGTTGGGTGGACCTGGTTGCGGATGACCTTGCCGGTGGCGTTCCGGGGGAGTCCGTCGTGGGTGATCCGCCACTGGGAGGGGACCTTGTAGTGCGCCAGCTGCTCCCTGGCGTGGTTGCGCAGTTCTTCCTCGGTCAGCTTGCTGCCTGGGTCGGTGACCACCACCGCGAACACCTCCTGGCCGAGGTCGGCGTGCGGGACACCCAGCACCGCGCACTCCTGGACCCCCGGGTGTTCGGCGAGGACACCCTCGACCTCGGCGGGGTAGACGTTCTCCCCGCCCCGGATGATCAGGTCCGAGCGCCTGGTGCTGAGCCGGAGCCTGCCCCGCTCGACCACCCCGATGTCCCCGGTGTGCAGCCACCCTTCCTCGCGGATGGTGCTGGCCGTGGCGTCCGGGTCGTTCCAGTAGCCCAGCATGTTGTAGGCGCTGCGGACGCACACCTCGCCCTCCTCGCCGTCCGGCAGGGGGTTGCCCAGCGGGTCGCGGATCTCCAGCTGGACACCCGTGATCGGCTGTCCGAGGGTGTTCGGTGCCTCGGCCAGGTCCGCGGGGCTGGCGGCGGTGAGGGCGGTGCAGGTCTCGGTCATGCCGTAGCTGTCCACGAGGGACTTCTCGGCGAACGGCAGCGCCTCCCGCAGCCGCTGCTTGAACGCTGAGGACGACGGCGCGGAGGCGAGGGCGAACGTGGTCAGGGACGACAGGTCGTGGGCGGCCAGGTCGCCGTGCTCCAGCAGGCGGTGCGCTTGGGTCGGCACCGCACCCCAGTTGGTGACCCGCTCGCGGGCGATCAGGCGGAGCACCCGGTCCACGTCGAACGCGCCCTGGTGCATGACGACGGTGCTGCCGGTGGCGAGCCGCGGCACCGCCAGGTTGTGCAGGCAGGCGATGTGGAACAGGGGCAGCGCCAGGAGGTACCGCCGGTCCCGCGGGTCGGTCGGATCGCCCAGCGCCGCGGCGAGTGCGTCGTTCATGCGGTGGTACTCGACGACCGAGCACACGTTGCGGTGCGAGTGGACAGCACCCTTGGGCCGACCGGAGGTGCCGCTGGTGAACAGGACGATCGCGGGATCGTCCTCGGCCACCTCGACGGCTGGTAGCGGCGCGCCCGCGTGCTGTTGGACCAGCTCGCCGATGCGGTCCACCGGGAGCAGCGGCACGGGGGAGCCGTCCAGCAGGGCGGCGCGCTTGTCGTCGGTGACGATCAGCTTCGGTGCCACCAGCGCCGTGCCGTGCTCCAGTTCGCGCCGCGACCACCAGGCGTTGAACCCGACCGCGATCGCGCCCGTGGAGATCGCGGCCCAGAAGGCGAGGACCCACTCCGGCGTGTTGGCGGCGGCGATCGCGACCCGGTCGCCCTCGCCGACCCCGTACTCCTCGCGCAGTGCCGCGGCAAGAGCGGCGACCTGCTCGGCGTGCTGGGTGAAGGAGATCCGCCGGTCCTCGGTCACCAGGTAGTCGCGGTCACCGTGCGCGGTGGAGGCGGCGAGGACCTCGACGAGCGACCGCGCCCGGTGCTTGAACACCGGGAGCCGGACGCCGCGCACGTCCTCCTCGACGAGTTCGAAGGGGGCGCCGGGGCCGGTCAGGGCGGCCCTGGCGGCGGCAGCAGTGCCGGGATCGGTCGTGCTCATCAGCTGGCGTTCCTCCTGCTGCTGGCCGGAATCGTGCGCAGCACAGGGTGTGGCACCAAATGCGGCCGCGTGGTGCCGGTTTCCGTTCATCGGGACCTGCTTCCCAGCCGTCCTCCCGCTCAGCGGGACAGCTCGCTCGGTGTCCCGGTGAGCACACCACTGTTGCGGGTGGGCGGGAAGAACTGATCGACCGGGAGGCATCGCATGGGCAGCTTGCGGGGTGCAGTCGCGCTGGTCACGGGGGCGGGCCAAGGCGTGGGGCAGGGCATCGCGCTCGCCCTGGCCGGGGCGGGCGCGACCGTTGCGGTGGTCGGCCGCACCGAGGCGAAGCTCGCGGCCACCTGCGAACTGGTCCGGGAGCGCGGTGGCCGGGCTGAACCGTTCCCGGTCGACGTGACCGACACCGCCGCGGTCCCACCGCTGGTGGAGCGGGTAATGCGGGAGTTCGGCGGGATCGACGTCCTGGTCAACAACGCCTACACCGGCAGCTACGGGCCGCTGCTGTCGATGAGCGACGAGGACTTCCAGCGGGGTTTCCACAGCGCTCCCTTCGCCGCGTTCGCGTTCATGAAGGCCTGCCACCCGCACCTCAAGGCCCGCGGCGGCGGGTCGATCGTCAACCTGGTCACGTCGGCGATGGTGCGGTGGGACACCTCGACCTACGGTGCTTACGCCGCGGCGAAGCAGGCCCTGCGCTCGTTGACCAGGACGGCGGCGTCGGAGTGGGGCCGCGACGGGATCCGGGTGAACGCGATCGCCCCGCACGCGCTGTCGCCGGGCCTGGCGGCGTGGACGGAGCGCAACCCGGAGGAAGCGGCCGAGTTCGTCAAGTCCATCCCGCTGGGCCGCATCGGCGACTGCGAGGCCGACATCGGGCGGGCGGTCGCCGCCCTGGTCGGCCCGGACCTGCGCTACCTGACCGGGGCCACCGTGCCGTTGGACGGCGGCCAGGCGTTCTTCAGCTGAACCCAGCGGGACCTCCCGGTGAGCGGGACCGACGTCGGTGCGGGACCCCGCCACCGCCCTACCGTCGCAGCGATCCAGCGGAACAGGAGTGCTCGTGACCACCACATCCCCATCCGTCCCGGACGTCTTCAGCCCGGGGAAGATCGGCCCCTTGACCCTGCGCAACCGGACGATCAAGGCGGCCACCTACGAAGGTCTCAGCCACCGGGGCAGGGTCACCCGCGACCTGGTCGACTTCCACGTCCGGCACGCGGCTGGTGGCGTGGGCATGACCACGGTGGCCTACTGCGCGGTGTCCCCGGAGGGGCGCACCGACCGGCACCAGGTCCTGTGGACCGAGGAAGCGCTGCCGGGCCTGCGCGAGCTCACCGAGGCCGTCCACGACCAGGGCGCTGCCGCGTCCGCGCAGATCGGTCACGCCGGGCCGGTGGCCAACCCCAAGGCCAACGGGGCACCGGCGCTCGCGCCGAGCAGGCACTTCCACAAGACCACGTTCAGCTTCGCGCGCGCGGCGACGCCGGACCAGCTGCGCCGGGTGGTGCGGGACCACGCCAGGGCGGCGCGGATGGCGATCGAGGCGGGGTTCGACGCGGTGGAGGTGCACCTCGGGCACAACTACCTGGCCAGCTCGTTCCTGAGCCCGAAGCTCAACCACCGCACCGATTCCTACGGCGGCGACCTGGAGAACCGGGCGCGGCTCGCGCGGGAGGTCATGACGGCGGTGCGGGACGCGGTCGGTGACCGGATCGCGGTGCTGGCCAAGATGAACATGGACGACGGCGTGCCGGGCGGCTTCTGGCTCGACGAGGCGATCGCGGTGGCGCAGTGGCTGGAGGCCGACGGTTCGGTCGACGCGCTGGAGATGACCGCGGGCAGCTCGCTGAGCAACCCGATGTACCTGTTCAAGGGCGATGCGCCGCTGGACGCCTTCGCCGAGGTGATGCCCCAGCCGATCAAGCTCGGCGTGAAGCTGGTGGGCCACACAGTGTTGCGCGAGTACCCCTACCGGGACGGCTACCTCCTCGAGGACGCCCGCCAGGTCCGGGCCGCGGTGAAGCTGCCGATGATCCTGCTCGGCGGCATCACGGACAAGGCGGTCATGGACCGGGGCATGGCCGAGGGGTTCGAGTTCGTGGCGATGGCGCGCGCCCTGCTGCGCGAGCCGGACCTGGTCAACCGCATCCAGGCCGACGCGAGCGTGCGGTCGCTGTGCAACCACAACAACCGCTGCATGCCCACGAACTACACCGGGGCGCGCTGCGTGCTGGTCGACCGCAGCAGCCCGCGGTCGGAGACCTGGGGCACCGAAGCCGGCTACGCCGGGTGAGCCGGTGATGAGCCGAGAACGCGACACCATCGCCGACCTGCTGCTGGACCGGCTGGGCGACCACCGCCCCGGCCTGCGCAGCCGGGACCGGACCTGGACCTGGGACGAGGTGGTGCGGGACAGCGCGGCCCGCGCCGCCCGGCTCCGGCAGCTGCGCGACGACGACCGACCGTTCCACATCGGAGTGCTGCTCGACAACGTCCCGGAGTTCGTGCTCTGGCTCGGCGCCGCCGCGCTCAGCGGGGCGACGGTCGTGGGCATCAACCCCACCCGCCGCGGGTCGTACCTGGCGGCCGAGGTGCGGCACACCGACCTGCAGCTGGTGGTGACCGACGCGGCCGGGCTCGCCCTCCTCGACGGCCTGGACATCGGCGTGCCGCGCGACCGCTTCCTGCTGGTGGACTCGCCGGGGTACGCCGAGCAGCTGGCGGGCGAGCCGGGCGAACCGGTCCGCGACCCGTCGATCACCCCGGCGACCCGGATGCTGCTGCTGTTCACCTCCGGGACCACCGGGGCGTCCAAAGCCGCGATCTGCTCCCAGGGCAGGCTCGCCGGGCTGGCCCGCCAGAACTCGGCGAAGTACCACATCGGCCGCGACGACGTCTGCTACTGCTGCATGCCGCTGTTCCACGGCAACGCGCTGATGGCGCTGTGGGCACCGGCCCTGCTCGCGGGAGCGTGCGTGGCACTGGCCCCGAAGTTCACCGCGTCCGGGTTCCTGGCCGACGTGCGCCACTACGGCGCGACCTACTTCACCTACGTCGGCAAGGCGCTCGGCTACCTCCTCAGCCAGCCGGAGCGGCCCGACGACGCCGAGAACACCCTGACGCACGGGTTCGGCACCGAGGCTTCGCCCGAGGACCAAGCCGAGTTCAAGCGCCGCTTCGGGGCGAGGTTGTACGAGGGCTACGGGTCGAGCGAAGGCGCGGGGATGATCAACCAGGCGCCGGACGGTCCGCCGTCGGCGCTCGGCGTCCCGGCGCACGCGGGTGTCCGCGTGGTCGACCCGGAGACCCTCGAGACGTGCCCGCCCGCGGAGCTCGACGAGTACGGCCGGGTGCGCAACGCCGAGCACGCCATCGGCGAGATCGTCGACACCGAGGGCGCCGCGAAGTTCGAGGGCTACTACGAGAACCCGGCGGCCAACGCCGAACGCGTCCGCCACGGCTGGTACTGGACCGGCGACCTCGGCTACCTCGACGCCGAAGGCTACCTGTACTTCGCCGGGCGGTCGGGCGACTGGATCCGGGTGGACGGCGAGAACATCTCCGCCCTGCTGACCGAGCGGGTCCTGCGACGGCACCCGGACATCATCGCCGCCGGGGTCTTCGCGGTGCCCGACCCGCGTTCCGGTGACCAGGTGATGGCGGCCGTCGAGACCCGCGCGCGGTTCGCGGACCTCCACCTCGCGGAGTTCCTCGCCGCGCAGCAGGACCTCGGCGGCAAGGGGATCCCGCGCTACGTGCGGGTGTCGCACCAGCTGCCCACGACCGGGTCGAACAAGCTGCGCAAGAAGGAGATGCAGGCCGACGGTTGGCGCACGACCGACGAGGTGCACTGGTGGCCGGGCCGGGGAGCGCCGTCGTACGTGCGCATGACCGAGCAGCACAAGCAGGACCTCCGCGCGCAGTTCGCCGCGAACGGAAGGCTGCGCTTCCTCCCCTAGGGGCGGCAGGACTGGAGAGCACAGGAACGAGGGCCTCGGATGGATGTGCGCGAGACGCGCGAGCAGCGCCGGCTCCGGCAGGAGCTGCGTGAGTACTTCGCCGGGCTGCTCCCGGCGGACGAGCTCAGGAGAGCGGGGGAGGAGGGCGTCGGCGGACCCCGGTTCCGGGAGGTCGTCAAGGCGCTCGGCCGCGACGGTTGGCTGGGGATCGGCTGGCCGCGCGAGTACGGCGGCCAGGGCCGCTCGATCGAGGAGCAGTACGTCTTCTTCGACGAGGTCCAGCGCGCCGGGGTGCCGTTCCCGTTCGTCACGGTGAACACCGTCGGCCCGACCTTGATGGAGCACGGGACCGACGAGCAGAAGCAGGCCTACCTGCCCGGGATCCTCAGCGGTGACGTCGTGTTCGCCATCGGCTACACCGAACCCGATGCGGGCACCGACCTGGCCTCGCTGCGGACCAGGGCGGTGCGCGACGGCGACGAGTTCGTGGTGAACGGGCAGAAGATCTTCACCTCCGGCGCCAACACCGCGGACTACGTCTGGCTCGCGGCGCGCACGGACCCGCAGGCACCCAAGCACGAGGGGATCTCCATCCTGGTCGTGCCCACCAGCGCCCCGGGCTTCTCCTGGAGCCCCATCCAGGCCGTGGGCGGCATGGTGGTCACCGCGACCTACTACAGCGACCTCCGCGTCCCGGCCAGTTCCGTCGTCGGCGCGGTCGACGGCGGGTGGCGGCTGATCACCGCGCAGCTCAACCACGAGCGGATCGGCTTGGCCGCGCTCGGCGGCCGGATGATCCGGCTCTGGGAGCAGGTCCTGGACTGGGCGAAGAGCACCGGGGTGGTCGAGAAGCCCTGGGTGCAGCGGGAGATGGCCCGCGCCTACGCCCGGCTCGAAGCGATGCGGCTGATGAACTGGAAGATGACCACCGCCGTCGCCGGAGGAACGCTGACCGGGGCGACCGCGGGGGCGGCGAAGGTGTACGGCACCGAGACCCACATCGAGGTGCAGCGGGCGCTGACCCAGGTGCTCGGCGCGGCTGGCCGGGTCCGCCCGGACTCGCCCGCGGCCGTCCTGGGTGGACAGGTGGAGCAGTTGTCCAGGCAGGGGATCGTGAACACCTTCGGTGGTGGCGTGAACGAGGTGCTGCGCGACATGGTCGCCACCCGAGGCCTCGGCCTGCCGCGGGGACGGAGGGCCGGATGACCGGCGAGACGGCCTACGACCAGGCCCTCCAGTCCTTCGTCGGGCGCGTGCTGGTGCCCGGCAGGTCGGGCCAGGACCCGGTCAACGTGCCGATGATCCGGCACTGGGTCGAGGCGGTGGGGGACCCCAACCCGGTCCACCTCTCGGCCGAGGCCGCCCGGGCCACCGGGCGCGGCGACGTCGTCGCACCGGCCTCGATGATGCAGACCTGGACGATGCGGGGGTACGCCGCCAGCACCGCTCCGGAGGCGGCCGGCGCGACTGCCTCCGACGAGCTGGTGGACCTGCTGGCCCGGGGCGGGTACACCTCGGTGGTCGCCACCGACTCGGAGTTCGAGTTCCGGCGCGAACTGGTGCCCGGCGACGAGGTCAGCGTCGACGAGGTCGTGGAGTCGATCTCGCCGGAGAAGCGGACCGGACTCGGACCGGGGCGGTTCGTGACCACGGTGCGCACCTACCGGGACGCCAGCGGCACCGAGGTCGCGGTCCAGAAGTGGCGCACGCTGCGGTTCCGGCCCGCTGAGCGCAAGGCGCCGCGCCCGCGGCCCGCGGTGAACCGCGACAACGAGTTCTGGTTCGCCGCGGCGCGGGAGAAGCGGCTGGTCATCCAGCGGTGCCGGGCCTGCGAGGCGCTGCGCCACCCGCCCGGCCCCTGCTGCCCGCACTGCCGGTCCTTCGACTGGGACACCGTGGAAGCGTCCGGCTGCGCCACCGTCCACAGCTACGTGGTCGCCCACCACCCGAGGCACCCGGCCTTCGAGTACCCGCTGCTGGTCGCGCTGGTCGAACTGGCCGAGGGCACCAGGCTGATCAGCAACCTGGTGGGCGTCGAACCGGACGAGGTCACCATCGGCATGCCGGTCCAGCTCGAGTGGCTCGAAGCGGACCCGGAGCTGGTGCTGCCCGTCTTCCGCCCCGCCACCGACCGGGCCTGACCGCCAAGGAGAACGCCGAATGGACTTCCACCTCAGCGAGGAGCTGGCCGCGGTCCGGGACCTGGCCCGCGAGATCTGCACCGACCGGACCACCTCCGACCGGATCCGGGCGGTGGAGGACTCCGAGACGCGCGTCGACGAGCAGCTCTGGGCGGAACTCGCCAGAGCGGGGCTGGTGGGCATCGCGCTGCCCGAGGAGCACGGCGGGGCGGGCCTCGGCCTCGACGGCCTGTGCGTGCTGCTGGCCGAGCAGGGCCGGGTCGTGGCGCCCGTCCCGCTGTGGTCGGCAGCAGTGGCCGCCATGGCCATCGCCACCCACGGCGACGACGCGCAACGCCGCCGCCACCTGCCCGCAGTCGTCAGCGGCGCCTCGCGGCTGGCGCTGGCGCTGGAGGAGCTCGCTCCAGCGGAACCGGGCGCGCCCACCTGCACCGCGACCCCCGCGGGGGAGACCTGGCTGCTGTCGGGGACCAAGGCGGTCGTGCCGTCGCCGCAGGGCGCCGACGCCGTGCTGGTGTCGGCGACCGCGGAGCACGGCGCCGGGCTGTTCCTGGTCGACGCCGGGGCGGACGGGGTGCGCTGGGAGCGGGCCGAGACCACGACCCGGGACTTGAGCGGGCACCTCCACCTCGACCGGGCCGTTGGCCGCGCCGTGGGCACCCCGGGTGACGGGGCGCTGCGCCAGACCCTGCACCGCGCCACCCTCGCGCTCGTGGCGCTCCAAACCGGTGTCGCCCGAGGAGCTTTGGAGCTCACTGCCGGGTACCTCGGTGAGCGCCACCAGTTCGGCCGACCGCTGGCCACCTTCCAGGCGGTCCAGCACCAGCTGGCCGACTGCTACATCGACGTCGATGCCGCGGAGGTGGTGCTGTGGCAGGCGGTCACCTCGCTCACTGACGAGGCGGACGACGCCGACCGCGCGGTGCTGGTGGCCAAGTGGTGGGCCGCCCAGGCGGGGCTCGACGTCGTGCACCGCATCCAGCACCTGCACGGCGGGATCGGGGTCGACGTCGACTACCCAGCACACCGCTACTTCCTGTGGGGCAAGCAGATCTCCAGCACGTTCGGCGGAGCCGCCGCGGCGCTGGCCGACCTGGGCGCGCACCTGGCGGTCGAGGAGGTGGCCTCGTGAGCCTCCCGCCGACCCGGGCGTTCGAGCAGGTGCGCGTCGGCGACCGCGTGCCGGAGCTGGCGATCCCGCTGACCCGCACGCTGATCGTGGCCACCGCCATCGCCAGCCGCGACTTCCAGGACGTGCACCACGACCCCGAGCTGGCGGTCGAGCGCGGTTCCCCGGACGTGTTCATGAACATCCTGACCACCAACGGCCTGCTGGACCGGTTCGCGACCTCGTGGGCGGGCCCGGCCTCGGTGGTCAGGGCCATCCGCATCCGGCTCGGGGCACCCAACCACCCGGGCGACACCCTGGTCCTGACCGGCGAGGTGACCGGCAAGGACGTCGAGGACCGGTCCGTCAGCCTCGCGGTCACCGGCACGAACAGCCGCGGTGCGCACGTCACCGGCACGGTGGTCCTCCACCTCCCGGGCGCCGAGGAGGAGTCCGCATGACCTCGTTGTCCCGCTCCAGCGCGATCGTCGGCATCGGCGCGACCGAGTTCTCCAAGAACTCCGGCCGCAGCGAGCTCCAGCTGGCCACCGAGGCGGTGCTCGCCGCGGTGGCCGATGCCGGTCTGGATCCCGCCGACGTCGACGGCATGGTCACCTTCACCGCGGAGTCGAGCTCGGACATCCACGTGGCCCGCAACGCGGGTTTCGGCGAGCTGACCTTCTTCTCCCGCGTCGGCTACGGCGGCGGGGCGGCGTGCGGCACGGTGGCGCACGCGGCGGCGGCCATCGCCACCGGGCTGGCCTCGGTCGTGGTCTGCTGGCGCGCGTTCAACGAGCGGTCGGGGGAGCGCTACGGGCTCGGCCAGGCCGACCGCCCGGTGGACACCAGCGCGGACCGGGCCGCCTACTCGTGGATGACCCCGTTCGGGTTGAACACCCCGGCCCAGTGGGTGGCCATGTTCGCCCGCCGCTACCAGTACGAGTACGGGGCCACCTCGGCGGACTTCGGGCGGGTCGCGGTGGTGGACCGCAAGCACGCCGCCACCAACCCCCGCGCCTGGTTCCACCAGCGCCCGATCACCCTGGAGGAGCACCAGGCCTCGCGGTGGATCGCCGAGCCGCTGCGCCTGCTGGACTGCTGCCAGGAGACCGATGGCGGCCAAGCGCTGGTGCTGGTCGCCGCCGAGCGCGCCCGCGACCTGCCGCACGTGCCCGTGCACGTGCTGGCCGCCGCGCAGGGGTCGGGCGAGGACCAGCACATGATGACCAGCTACTACCGGCCGTCCATCTCGGGCCTCCCCGAGCTGGGCCTGGTGGGCGACCAGCTGTGGGCGCAGAGCGGGCTGTGCCCGGACGACGTCCAGGCCGCGGTCCTCTACGACCACTTCACCCCGCTGGTGCTGCCGCAGCTGGAGGAACTGGGGTTCTGTGGCCGGGGTGAGGCCAAGGACTTCATCCGGGACGGCCACCTCGAACTGGACGGGCGGCTACCCACCAACACCCACGGGGGCCAGCTCGGCGAGGCCTACCTGCACGGGATGAACGGTATCGCCGAAGGCGTGCGGCTGGTGCGCGGCACCTCGGTGAATCAGCCCCCGGACGTCCGCAACGTGGTGGTCACGGCAGGCACCGGTGTTCCGACCAGCGGTGTGGTCCTGGGGGTGGCCTGATGACGGCGGCACCGGCTCGTCCGGCGGGGGACTGGCGCGGCGTGGACCTGGGCAGTCGCACCGTCGACTACGCGGAGCGGGACGCGATCCTCTACGCGCTCGCGGTGGGTGCCTCCGCGGGCGATCTGGACCTGGTCTTCGAGGAGCGGCTGCGCGTCCTGCCGACTTTCGCGCTGACCCTGGCCCAGTGGGCGCCGGACGCGCTGGGCGGTCTCGGCGCGTTCGACACCCGCACGGCGGTGCACGGCGCACAACGACTCCTAGTGCTGGGCCAGCTGCCCCGCTCGGGTTCGGTAACGATGCGCGCCCGGGTGGCGGAAGTGTGGGACAAGGGCTCGGCAGCGGTCTTCGAGGTGGCGGTGGAGAGCGACTTCTTCGTGGCCACCTGGTCGCTCTTCGCCCCCGGCTGCGGCTGTTTCGGTGGACGGCGTGGCCCGTCGAAACCGGAAGCACCGCGAGCCGGACCCGAACACCGACTGGTGCTGAGCACCGCGCCGAACCAGGCGGCGCTCTACCGGCTGCTCGGCGACCGCCACCACATGCACATCGACCCGGCGGCCGCCGTCGCCGCGGGCAAGCCCCGCCCGTTCCTGCACGGCTTGTGCACCCTGGCCGCGGCAACCTTGGCGGTGGCCCAGAACTACGACGCCCACCCGGCCGACCTGCGGAGCTTGGCGGGACGCTTCGCCGCCCCGGTCTACCCCGGCGACCAGCTCTCGATGGCGTGCTGGGGAACCGACGCCGATGCGGTCACCTTCACCGCCGAAGTCGGTGAGCACACCGTCCTGACCGGCGGCGAAGCCAAGTTCAGCTGACCGCGGCCGGGACGCCGCGGGGTGCCAGCAGCGTCGTGCGCGGTGTCGGCGCTCGGACTGAGGTGAGGCCGAATCCGGTTGTGGTCAATCGGGAACGGGTTTCTGGGCGCGGGCGATCTCGTCGTTGAGGCGCTGGCTGCGTTGCTGGGTGCGGATGCGGGCGAAGGACCAGATCGTCGTGGCGTGCGCCAACGCCATCACCAGGAACACGATGCCGAGTCGGAGGATCACCTGGTGCACGGGGTTGGCCGCGGGCAGGGCTGGCAGCGAGGCGAGGGCCACCACGCCGAGCATGAAGATGACGAACAGCGCTGAGATCAGGCGGTTGGCCGAGTCCGCCACGCGGCGGTTCTGGTGGACCTCGGCGAGGTAGGTCACCCCGCTGCGGCGGATGAACCAGCCGTCCACGGCGACCGCCGCGACGGCGACGACGAAGAAGAGCACGTGCGAGGTCATGTCCAGGTGCATCGCTGGCCTCCTCGGGTCGGTGCTGTCCACTTGGTGGTACCCGGGGTGATCTGGCGGCAAACGACCTTGTTCCGCATCCGCGCCCTACCTGGCCAGTCGCGAACCCCTGTGGGGGAACTTGTTCTGGGTGGCTGTGCAGGTTGGGGTCTGAATGCCAGTTGGTCGGCGTATTGCGCGTATGGACAACATCGTAGAACGTGTTCTAGTCTGACGCGAAGCTCGGTCCGCACGCGGTGAAGGGCAGTGGGATGGCTGAGGCTGATTACGTCGTTGTGGGTGCGGGTAGCGCCGGGTGCGCGGTGGCGCGGCGGCTGGCCGAACGGGGTTCCAGCGTCGTCCTGGTCGAAGCAGGGCCCCGCGACGACCGGGGACCGTTGAAGAACCTGCTGCGCATCCCCGGCGCCATCGCGGTGGTGCACTCCACGCCGCAGCTCAAGAAGTTCTTCGACTGGGGGTACAAGTCGGTTCCGCAGGAGCACGCCGCGCACCGCACGATCCCGCAGACCCGCGGCAAGGTGCTGGGCGGGTCGAGCTCGGTCAACGGCATGCTCTTCGTCCGGGGGAACCGGCAGAACTACGACGACTGGGCCGACGAGGGCTGCAAGGGCTGGTCCTACGACGACGTCCTGCCCACCTTCAAGCGCCTGGAGCACTGGGAGGCCGGTGCCAACGACTTCCGGGGCACGGGCGGCCCGATCCGCGTCCGCGAGCAAGGCGGACTCACCGAGGCCGCACGGGGTTTCATGGACGCGGCGACGAGCCGGCTCGGCGTGCGGGTGCTCGACGACTACAACGCCCAGGAGCAGGAAGGCATCGCACCGGTCCAGCTCAGCGCTGATCCCGGGGTGCGCTACTCCTCGTCGAAGGGCTACCTGCACACCCGCCCGGTCGACGCGCTCACCGTGCTCACCGGGGCCACGGTCTCGAAGGTGGTGCTGGACGGCTCGCGCGCCACCGGCGTGGAGGTCATCGGCAAGGACGGGCACCGGCGCGTCATCCGGGCGGGCCGCGAGGTCGTCCTGTCCGCCGGGGTGTTCGGTTCCGCGCAGCTGCTCATGCTCTCCGGAATCGGTCCGGCGCAGCACCTGCGCGAGCACGGCATCGAGGTGCGGGCCGACCTGCCGGTCGGGGACAACCTGCACGACCACCTCTTCGTGCCGGTGTCGTTCCGGATGGACTCGGCCCTGCGCAGGCCGACACCGGCCTACTTCGCGCGCGGACTCGCCCGGGAGTGGTTCCGGCCCGGCTCGGGGTGGGCGGGTGGTTCGCAGTTCGAGGCGACCGGCTTCGTGCGGACCTCGCACGCCGGTGCCGTCCCCGACCTCCAGCTGCTGAGCCTGTACTGGGTCTACCCGATCCCGAACCAGGACTCCGACAAGGCGGTGCGACCGCCGTCGACCAAGCCGGGGCAGAGCGTCTTCCCGGCGCTGATCTACCCCGAGAGCCGCGGCACCGTCCGCCTGGCCAGCGCCGACCCGCTGGCCCCACCGCTCATCGACCCCGCGTACCTGAAGGCGGGCAAGGACACCGAGGTGCTCCTCGAAGGCATCAGGATGGTGCGCGAGGTGATGGACGGCGTCGGCGACAACCAGGGCGAGATCGGGCCGGGGCAGCAGTACTCCGACGAGGCGGAGCTGCGCCGGGTGCTCCCGCACTTCGTGCACAGCGTCTACCACCCGGTGGGGACCTGCCGGATGGGTTCGGACGACCGCGCGGTGGTTGGGCCGGACCTCAAGGTCCTCGGTGTGGACGGCCTCCGGGTCGCCGACGCCTCGGTGATGCCCTCCATCATCGGCGGCAACACCAACGCCCCCTCGATCATGATCGGCGAGCGCTGCGCCGACCTGATCCAGAGCTGAACAGCCAGGTATTCCCGCCGAACCCTGTCACCGGTGCACCGGCCTCCGGGACCACCACCAGGCGGTCGTCCGGGGGGCTCTAGCCGGAGTTCTGCTCGCTGAGCTTGTGCAGGGCGGCCATCTGGGCGTCGAGGCCCGCTGCGGTTTCGGCCGCGGACTTCAGCTCGGTGGCGAAGCTCTCCGGGACCTCGCCGCCGCTCTTGTAGAGCAGCTCGTGCTCGACCGCGGCCCAGAAGTCCATCGCGATGGTGCGCAGCTGGAGTTCCACGGCGACCAGCTCGGTGCGGTTGGACAGGTGCACCGGCATCTTGATGATCAGGTGCAGGCTGCGGTAGCCGTTCGGCTTCGGAACGGCGATGTAGTCCTTGGTCTGCACAATCTCGATCTCGTGCTGGCGGATGACGTCGCGGAGGAGGTAGACGTCGGAGACGAACGGGCACACCACCCGTACCCCGGCGATGTCGGTGAGGTGCTCGCGCGCCGACTCCGGGCTGACCGGCAGCCCGCGCCGGGTGAGCTTGGCGGCGATCGCCTCCGGGCGCTTGATCCGCGAGGTGATGTGCTCGATCGGGTCGTGCTCGTGGGCGTACTCGAACTCCTCGCTCCAGATGCGCAGCTTGGTCATGAGCTCGTCGACGCCGAACTTGTGCAGCATCAGCAGGTCACCGGTCTGCCGCATGAACGCCAGCGCGGACTCGCGGTCGGCGTCGCTGAGCTTCTCCAGGGCGCTGACCTGCGGGTATGGCCACCCGCGGGCACCGCCGCGCGCTGACCTGGCCTCAGAACTCATCGACGCTCCTACTCCTCCCGGGCTGCTCGGCTCCAGCGTATGCCGCACCGGCCGAGCAGGTGCCGTCGTGGCGGGTGGTGTGGACCACGGGGGTTCCGGCTCAGCGCCGCTGCGTGCAGCCGCTGCCGTGCGAGAAGGAGCTGTGCTCTGGGCCGCGCACCGGCGCGGACTGCTGCCGCAGTTGCGCCACGGAGCGCTCGAGGTCCTCGGCCAGCAGGTCGGCGAGGTCGTGGGTGAAGCCGTTGCGGACCACGATCCGCAGCACCGACAGGTCGGTGCGGTTGGCCGGGAACACGTAGGCCGGGACCAACCAACCACGTTCCCGCAGGTGCGCCGCCACGTCGAAGACGGAGAATCGGGTGACCTCGTCGCGCAGCGTGAAGGCGAACACCGGCAGCTGGTCCCCCCGGGTGAGCAACCGGAACGGCCCTAGGTCCTCGACGCGGTCGGCCAACGAGCGCGCCACGTCCCGGCAGGTCTGCTGGACCCGGCGGAAGCCCTCGAAGCCCAACCGCAGGAACGCGTAGTACTGCGCAACCACCTGCCCGCCCGGCCGGGAGAAGTTCAACGCGAACGTCGGCATGCTGCCGCCGAGGTAGTCGACCTCGAAGACCAGGTCCGGCGGCAGCGCGGCGGCCTCCCGCCACACCACCCAGCCCACCCCGGGGTAGACCAGCCCGTACTTGTGCCCGGAGGTGTTGATCGAGGCGACCCGGTCGAGCCGGAAGTCCCAGTGCAGGCCGGGATCGCAGAACGGTGCGATCATCGCCCCGGAGGCGCCGTCGACGTGCACCGGCACGTCCCAGCCGCGCTCGGCGGCCAACTGGTCCAGCGCGGCGCAGATCCCGGCCACCGGCTCGTAGCTCCCGTCGAACGTGGACCCCAGCACCGCCACCACGCCGATGGTGTGCTCGTCGCAGCGCGCGACGGCTTCGGCGGCGTCGAGGTGGAAGCGCTCACCCTCCATCGGCACCAGCCGCGGTTCGACGTCCCAGTAGTCCGCGAACTTCTCCCAGCAGACCTGCACGTTGGCGCCCATCACGATGTTCGGTCGGTCGGCTGGTTGGCCAGCGGCGCGCCGCGCGTGCTGCCACCGGCGCTTGAGGGCCAAGCCCGCCAGCATGCACGCCTCGCTGGAACCCGTGGTGGAGCAGCCGATGGTGGCATCGGGGTCGGGGGCGTGCCACAGGTCGGCGAGCATCCGCACGCAGCGCTGCTCCAGCGCGGCGGTGCGCGGGTACTCGTCCTTGTCGATCATGTTCTTGTCGAAGCACTCGGCCATCAACCGGTCCGCCTGGGGCTCCATCCAGCTGGTGACGAACGTGGCGAGGTTGAGCCGCGCGTTGCCGTCCAGCATCAGCTCGTCGTGCACCACCTGGTAGGCCACGTCGGGATCGAGCGCCTGCGCGGGCAGCCGGTTGCGCGGCACCTGCGCCGGTTCGGCGACGAACACGGGATTGATCGACAGGTGCTCGCGGCGGGAATCCCGGCTGCGGCGGTGCCCCCGGTTCCGTGCGGTCATGAACCCCACGCTAGGACAGCCACCTCCCACCCGCAGGCCGCGAATCCGGCACTAAGGTGCATGAGTGAATCTGAATTCGACATCGGATGTGAACGGGCGGCAGGCCCGGTGAGCTGGTGAGGAGTGGTGGTGGCACGGCAACGGCTCTCGCGCCGCGAGGCGCAGGCGCTGACCCGCGCACGGCTGCTCGACGCGGCAGCCGAGGAGTTCGCCGAGCACGGTGTCGCCGGGGCCTCGGTCGAACGGATCGCCGACCGCGCTGGCTACACCCGGGGCGCGTTCTACGGGCACTTCGCCGACAAGGACGCTGTCGTCGCGGCCCTGCTGGAGGAGCGGACCCACCGCGAGCGGGAGGAAGTGGCGCAGCTCGCGGCGGGCGAGGACGACACCTGGGAGGCGTTGCGGGCCTGGCACCGCGAACGGGCCGTTCACCTGGAGGAGTGGTTGGCGCTGCGCCTGGAGCTCGTGCGCCACACGCTGCGACGTCCCTCCGGTGAACGCTCCGTGCTCGCCGAGCGCGAGGCCTTCGCCCGCGACGCGCTCGCCGGGGCCGTGGCGCGCGAGCTGGGGTGTGGCGCGGAGGAAGCGGCGTTCACCGCTCTCGTCGTACATGCGCTCGAAGACGGCTTGGCCATCCAGCGCGCCATCAACCCCGACTCGGTCCCGCCGGACGCCGTCGTGACCGCCACCGAGGTGGTCCTCCGCGGCATGCGGTCATCCGAAGAGCCGCGCACCGGTGCAAGCCACGCCAGGTGAGGTGCCGGGGTCAGGCTGGCTGCCCCGCTGCCTCGGCGGGTGTCGACGGGTGGGCGATCGCGGTGATGAGCAGGCCGTTGCGCGAGGACCAGCGGCCGTGGAACTCCTGCCGCGGCACCTCGGGAGCCGGGGCGAGCAACTGGGCGTGGAAGGTTCCCGCCACCGGGTTGATGTCGATGGAGGCCTCGTCGAAGTCGAGCCACCGGTGCGTGAGCGGGAACCACGCCTTGTAGACGGATTCCTTGGCGCTGAAGAGCAACCGGTCCCAGTGCACTGTTGTCGAGGTGGTTTCGAGGCGCCGGATCCGGACGAGCTCCTCCGGGCGCGCGATGGTGTCGAGCACCCCGTCCGGGAGCGCCCCCGCGGGCTCCGCGTCGATGCCGATGCTGGCGAAGTCGGTGCGGCGCGCGACGGCGGCTGCGCGGTACCCGGCGCAGTGGGTCATGCTGCCGGTGATCCCGGTCGGCCAGCGGGGTGCTCCGCGCTCGCCCTTCAGCAGCGGTACCGGCGGGTGGCCGAGTTCGGCCAGTGCTTTCCGCGCGCAGTGCCGGACGGTGGTGAACTCGTTGCGCCGCTTGGGCACGGCCTTGGTGATGAGGGCTTGTTCCTCGGGGAACAGCGGGGTGCCGGGCTCGTCGTGGAATGCTTCGGCCGAGCGCACGTCGCTCGGCAGGACCTCGTCGATCACGTTGGTGTCCTCATCGGATCAGTGCTGCAGCTGTCGGATGTGGTCTGGCGACCGGACGTCCGGCGCGGCGGCCGGGGTGCCGTGGTCGGCGCCTGCGGAACTCCGCGGTGCAGGGGAGCTTTCGGCATGCTTGCGGGGAAGCGGATCAATCGTTCCGCACGGTCAACGCTCGCGCCGGGACGTCCTCCGGTGCTGGCCATTGTGGACATCGTGGGTGCTCACCGGGACACTTCCGGCGTGCCATTATTTGCCAGATTCACCGTTTGAGCCGTTCGGCTCCGGGCCAGACGAGTGGCGGCTACCCGTTCTGGCGGCGCGGCGGCGGGCGCGTTGGTCCGTTCGGACCTCTGCGATGGGCCGAACGGGAAGCCCGGTGGTCGCAATGCAGTAGTTCCGGAGGTATTGGTTGATAATTCAACAATGAGGCCTTCTCCGTCACTTCTCCGGGGCCTCTTGTCGTGGATTGCAGCCGCAATAATCTCCCTGCTAGTGTTCCGGGTGAAGATCCACTACGCGAGGTGCTCCATGGAAGTGTGGTTACGTGTTGCGTCAATGACGCTGCGAAGTGCGGTGGTGCGGACCCCGCGGCTTACTGGGGGAGTTGTCGGTGTCCTCTGATGTCATGTACCGCGAGGTGCTCAAATCAAAGATCCATCGCGCGACCGTAACCCAATCCGATTTGCACTACGTCGGTTCCATCACCATTGATCAGGCCTTGGTGGAAGCCGCCGACCTCGTGGCGGGCGAGAAGGTCGACGTGGTCGACGTGACCAACGGCGCCCGGCTGACCACCTACGTCATCGAAGGTCCCCGCGACAGCGGCGTGATCGGCATCAACGGCGCGGCCGCGCACCTGGTCAAGCCGGGTGACCTGGTCATCATCATCTCCTACGCGTCGGTCCCGGACGCGGTGGCTCGGACCTTCCAGCCGCACATCGTCTTCGCGGACGAGCAGAACCGGATCGCGCGGGTCGGTGGTGATCCGCTCGACGTCCCGACGGGTTCGGGCCTCGTGCGGGGTGACCTGGTGCACCCGGAGTAGGTCGACACCGACCTGGTGCGGACGGCTGCCGCGATTGTTCGCGCAGTCCGGCGAGTCGTCCGGAACGCAATTCTTGAACCGCTGTTCGGTGGGGTTCCCAGGTATTCCTGGCGCGATTTCCGCCGCAGTGGTGCACGCGCCCGCGCGCGATGCGGTGCCGGTGTTCCGTGCTGCCGACTTCGGCATTGGAATAACCGGTTGTCGAATCGTGCTCGCGGTTGCTGGTCGAAATTGCGCTGATTCGGATCACGGGACGCGTGCGGGATTCGCTTCGCTTTCCGGTGGCGGCGGATGAGGGACGATGAGTACTGCGAAGATCATGGACGACTTCACCGACGGGCTCGACGAGATCAACCTGGCCGAGCACGGACGGGCGCCGGAGGACGAGCGCGGCGCGGCGATCAAGGACACCATGTCCTCCGCCTACGACCTCGCGGCGCTGGGCTCGGACCCCGGTGACCTCTGGAACTGGGGGATGCACGACCCCGAGGTCGTGCGGGAGATCGAGGCGTTGATCCCGCACTTCGACAAGTTCAGCACGGACGGCTTCTCCGAGCAGCTCTACTTCCAGGCCCTGCGCGGGATCCCGGTGCCGCTGGAGGAGTTCGCCGGGCGTTCGGTACTGGAGGTCGGCTGCGGGATCGGCGGCGGCCTGAACTTCGTGTCGCGGTGCGTGCCGGGGGCGGACCTGGTCGGGCTCGACGTCTCACCACGAGCCGTGCAGCGCGCCACCGCGCAGTACGCGCGCGGCTCGTCCCTGCGGTTCGTCGTCGGTGACGCCGAGGCCCTGCCGTTCGACGACGGTGCCTTCGACGCCGTCATCAACGTCGAGAGCGCGCACACCTACCCGAACCTGGGCGGGTTCCTCGCCGAGGTCCGCCGGGTGCTCAAGCCCGGGGGCCACTTCTCGATGGTCGACCTGTTCACCGAACAGCGGGCCGGGCAGCTGGCGGCGGCGCGGAAGTCCCCCGCGGTCGAGGGGCTGGAGTGGGTCCAGGAACTGGACATCTCGGCCCAGGTCCGGGCCGCGATCCGGCGGCGGATGGCCCCGGGCAGCAGGCTGCGGGCGACGGTGGCGGGCAAGCGGATGTCGCCGCTGGCCCGGCGGGTCGCCGAGCACTCCAGGATCACCATCCTCGGCGGGCAGTTCGCCGGCTACCGCGACAGCGGGCTCATCACGCTGCTGCGGAAGGCGGGTGTGCTGCCGTCCAAGCAGGTGCTGCCGGTCAAGAGCTACGTCCACCACGTCGCGACGAAGGCGTGACAGCCGCGGCCAGCTGGTCCGCGACGACCGTCCGGTGTTCACCGCTTCTGGCGAGGGAATCATGGAAACCAGGCGACTCCAGCTCGCCCTGCCGCAGATGGCAGTCGGCGGGTTGTCCGAGAACTGGCTCTTCAAGGAACTGGGCGACCTGCACTGGAGCCTGCTCGCCGAGCACTTCGGCGTACCCGTCACCGAGCTGCGCGACGCGCAGGGCGACCGGGTGCTGCCGGTGTTCATCCGCATCCGGCTCGACGGCCCGCACCCGCTCAGCGCCTTCCGCGAGGGCGACGAGTGCGAGCTGAGCGGTCGACTGTCCGGGCTGGACGAGCAGACGTTCGTCAGCGACGTCGAGCTCCGGAGCGGGCAACGGGTCATCGGCGCGCGGCTGATGACCGGTTTCGCCAAGCGCGTGGCGGGCAACAACCTCGTGCTCGGCGCACCGGAAGTGGCTGCTGCCGCTGCGCCACTGCCCGCGACCGACGACCAACGGGAGTTCCACCGGGAGTTCATGGGCTCCCGGAACGCGACCGCCGCAGCAACGGGGCTGGTGTTCACCGGTTCCTACGGCCTGAACCCCTACTACGACCTCAACGGTGCGGGGCTGCTGTACTTCGCCTCGTACCCGCACATCAACGACCACTGCGAGCGCGAGTACGCCGGGACGGCGTTCCCGGAACTCGGCGCGGACTGGTCGGTGGCCATGTCCACGGTGTCCCGCGACGTGGTCTACCTCGGCAACTGCGGCCCGGACGACACCGTCGGCTACCGGTTGGAGTCCTGCCGCGCCGAAGCCGACGGCCGGGTGCGGCTGGTGTCCTCGCTGGTGCGCGAGAGCGACGGCGGGCTGCTGGCCAAGGTCACGACCGTCAAGGAACCCGTCGCCGACCTGCCGCGCCCCGCGCAGGTCGCTGCCGCACCGCGGCCGGACCTGGACGTCGTGGACCTGACCGCGCAGCTGCTCCCGGTGATGGCGCAGGCGCTGCCCGCCGACGCCGGTCCGATCGACGCGGACACCGATCTCCGCGACCAGGGGCTGGACAGCTTCGCCCTGGTGACCTTCGCGACGGACGCGACGGAGCGGCTCGGCTTCGACGTCGACGCCAGCCGGCTGTTCCAGCGCTTCACCGTCGCCGACATCGCCCGCACGATCGCCGGTGCGGAGCTCCCGGCTCCCGCGCCGCGCGTCGTGGCGGAACCGGCCGTCGGGGACGTCGCGGTGATCGGCATGGCGGGCCGGTTCCCTGGTGCCGACTCGGTCGACGAGCTGTGGCAGCTGCTGGTCTCCGGCGGTCAGGCGATCTCGGAGGCCCCCGCGCGGGCGAACTGGTCGTCGGGCGAGGCCCCCCGCCGGGGCGGTTTCCTGCGCGACGTGGCCCGTTTCGACCAGGGTTTCTTCCGGATCTCGCCGCGCGAGGCGGAGCTGATGGACCCGCAGCAGCGGTTGTTCCTGGAAGTGGCCTGGGCGGCGTTCGAAGACGCCGGGTACGACGTGACGCGGCTGCGCGGCAGCAGCACCGGTGTGTTCGCCGGGGTCTGCCACCGCGACTACGCCGCGCTGCTGCGCGCGCACCAGCCCTCGGTTGCCGCGCAGCAGGCCGTGGCCACCTCCTTCTCCGCCATCCCGAACCGGGTGTCCTTCGCCTTCGGCTTCCACGGCAGCAGCGTCGCGGTGGACACGATGTGCTCCTCGTCGCTGGTCGCGGTCGCCCAGGCGGTCCGGGAGCTGCAGGCCGGGGAGTGCGAGCAGGCGCTGGTCGGCGGGGTCAACGTCATCTGCGACCGGGACCAGCACCTGGCCTACTCGGCGGCCGGGGCGTTGAGCCCGGACGGGCTCTGCCGGACCTTCGACGAGCAGGCCAACGGCTACGTCCGCGGCGAAGGCGTGTGCGCGCTGGTGCTCAAACCGCTGCGCAGGGCGCTTGCCGACGGTGACCAGGTCCACGGGGTGATCAAGGGCGCGGCGGTCAACCACGGCGGCCAGGCGCAGTCGCTGACCGCGCCGAACGTCGACGCGCAGGCGGCCCTGGTGGTGGAGGCGCACCGCAAGGCGGGCGTCGACCCGGCGACCGTCGGGTACCTGGAGGCGCACGGCACCGGCACGCCGCTCGGTGACCCGATCGAGGTGGCCGGTCTGGTGCAGGCCTTCGACCGCCTCTACCGGGCTTGGGGACACCCGCCCGCGCCGGACCCGCACTGCGGCATCGGGTCGTTGAAGACCAACATCGGGCACCTCGAATCCGCCGCGGGCATCGCGGGCATGATCAAGGTGCTGCTCGCGATGCGGCACCGCATGCTCCCGGCGAACCAGGGCTTCCAGCGCCTGAACCCGAGGATCGAGCTCGCGGGGTCGCCGTTCCACGTGCAGGCCGAGCGGGCCCCGTGGACGCCGCGCGGCGGGGTGCCCCGGCGCGCTGGGGTGAGTTCCTTCGGCATGGGCGGTACCAACGCCCACGTGGTGCTGGAGGAGGCCCCGCCGGCGCCGCAGCCGACAGGCACCGGACCGCAGACCGTCGTGCTGTCGGCCGCGACGCGCGAAGCGCTCGCCGCGCTGGCCGACGAGCTGGCCGAGCACCTCGCCGAGCAAGCACCACCGCTCCCGTCGATCGCCTTCACCACCCAGGTGGGGCGAGCGGCCCTGGCGCACCGCTGCGCGATCGTCACCGGCTCCCCGGAGTCGCTGCGCGAACACCTGGGCCGGGTGACCGCCGGTTCGGTGTTGTCCGACGTGGACGATCCCGGGGCGGTCGCCGTGGCGCGGCAGTGGGTCAGCGGCGACGAGGTGGACTGGGCCGCGCGGTGGCCTTCCGGTGATCGGCCGCAGCGGGTCTCGTTGCCGACCTACCCGTTCGGCGGCGACCGGCACTGGATCGTCCCGGACACCACCGGCGAATTCCTCACCAAGACCTGGCAGCCCAGCACCTCGGGTCCGCCCGGTCCGCCCGTCGGCGGAACCTTCCTGGTCCTGGCCACCAGTGCCGCGGAGCGGGCGGCGGCGGCGTTGTTCGCCGGGAGCGCGGCCCGGACCTCGGTGGTCCGCGCCGACCGGCTCACCAGCGGGCCCGACGCGCTGGAGACCGCGCTCCTCGCGACCGGCGGCCTCGCCGAGGGCGAAGCCATCGCGGGCGTGGTCGACCTGACCGACTGGTGCGCGGGCGACGTGCCGATCAACGTCGAAGGCCGGGTGGCGTTCCTGCAGCAGGTGCTGGCACGGTACCGGTTGCCGTCGCTGCGGTGCCTGCACGTGACGCGGGGCCTGCAGCGGTTCGGCGACGTCGAGCCCGAGCTGGCCGGTGCCGAGCTGGCCGGGCTGTACCGCGTGCTCTCCAGCGAGTTCGGCAGCGTCGAGAGTCGCACGGTCGACGTGGACTTCGACTCCGCCGACGAACTGGACCGGGTGCTGACCTTCGAGGTGGCCGCCGGGGACCGGCAGACCGAGGTCTGCTACCGCGACGGGCAGCGCTACCAACCCCGGCTGGAGTTCGCCGCGACCGGCACCGGACCGGACCTGCTCGGTGACCTCTCCGACGGCGCGGTGCTCATCACCGGCGGGACCGGGGAGATCGGGCTGCGCGCGGCCCGTGAACTGCACGAGCTGGGGGCGCAGCACCTGGTGCTCATCGGCAGGCGGCGGTTGCCCGCGCGGGCGAAGTGGCCGGAACTGGCCCGCGACGAGGCCACCGATCCGGCGCTGCGCCGCAAGCTCACCGCGCTGCTGGAACTGGAGTCGCGCGTCGGCACGTTGCAGGTGCGCACGAACCCGCTGACCGACGTGGCGTCCCTGCGCAAGATCGTCTCCGCCGCGCACCGCAGGAGCGGCGGGATCAGCGCGGTCTTGCACTGCGCGGGCACCATCGCCGAGAGCCGCTCGCTGCTGACCAAGTCCACCGAGGAGTTCTGGCGGACCGCCCAGCCGAAGGTCCAGGCGGTGCGCACCCTGTGGGCCGCACTGGAGGGCTACCGGCCACGGGCCCTCGTCCTGTTCTCCTCGGTCTCCGCCGCGCTGCCCGTTCTCGGCGCCTCCTACAGCGACTACGCGACGTCCAACGGGTTCCTCGACTTCTTCGCCGTGCACACCGACGGCGCGGGGTGCGCGGTGCGGTCCGTGCAGTGGCCGCTGTGGCGCGGGGTCGGGATGGGCCGCGACCGGACCAGCTCCTCCGGCGAACTCGGCATCCCCGATCTGACCGAGCGCGAAGGGCTCGACCTGCTGCGCGCCGTGCTGCGTGGCAGCGAGCACCCGACCCTGCTGCCCTGCCGGGCCGATCGCGCGCAGGTCGACCTCCCGGAACTGCTGCTCGCGCCGGAGCCGCGAGCGGCCACCACAGCGGGTGCCGGGACCACGACCGCGCCGGTGCCCGGCGGTTCGCAGCTGGAGTGGTTGACCGGGGTGTTCGCCCGCACGTTGCGGACGACGGTGGACGCGCTGCCCGCCGATGCCGACTTCGCCGACCTCGGCATCGACTCGCTGCTGCTGGCCGAGCTGGTGCGGGAGCTGGAGGCCGAACTGGCGCGGCCGGTCGACCCCAGCCTGCTGCAGGAGAACCCGACCCTGGCCGGGCTGGCCGCGGTGCTGGCACCGCAGCAGTCGGCCGCCGCGGCCGCCGCCCCGGTCGGTGCCCAGGAACGCGGGGCGGGACCGGTTCCGATCGCGGTGATCGGCCTGGCCTGCCGGTTCCCGGGTGCGCCCGACCCGGCCGCCTACTGGCGGAACCTCGTCGAGGGCCGCGACAGCGTCCGCGAAGTGCCCTCGTCGCGCTGGGACGTCGACGCGCTGTACTCGCCCGAGCGGCAACCGGGTCGCAGCACCAGCAAATGGGGCGGTTTCATCGACGACGCTGCGGAGTTCGACCCGGACTACTTCGGTTTCGACGACAGCACCGCGCAGTACCTGGACCCGCTGGTGCGCAAGGCCCTGGAGGTCGGCGCCGAGTGCTTCCGGGACGCCGGGTACCGCGAGGAGGAGCTCAAGGGCCGCGCGGTCGGGGTGTACGTCGGGTCACGCAGCGCCAACTACCGGGAGTACGTGCGCCCGCTGCCGCCCGCGGCGATCATCGGCCTCAACCAGAACTTCATCGCCGCGCACCTCTCGCAGGCCTTCGACCTGACCGGTCCGAACATGGTCGTCGACACCGCCTGCTCGTCCTCGCTGGTGACCGTGCACCTGGCCTGCCAGGCCCTGGCGGCGGGCGAAGCGGAGCTGGCGCTGGCCGGTGGCGTGGACCTGCTGCTCGACGAGGAGCAGTACCTGCTGCTCAGCGAGGCCGGTGCGCTCTCGCCGACCGGGCGGTGCCGCACCTTCGACCGGGACGCCGACGGGTTCGTGCCCGGCGAAGGCGGCGGCATGGTGCTGCTCAAGCGGCTGGACCAGGCCGAACGCGATGGCGACCGGGTGCTGGCGGTCATCGAGTCCGGTTCGGTGAACAACGACGGGCGGACCATGGGCCACACGACGCCCAGCGGAGCCGCCCAGCGCGAGCTGATCGAGCGGACGCTGGCCAGGGCTGGCATCGACGCCCGCAGCATCGGCTACGTCGAGGCGCACGGGACCGGCACCATGATCGGCGACCCGATCGAGCTGCAGGCGCTCACCGCGAACTTCCGGCGCCACACCGACGACCGCGCCTTCTGCGGGGTGGGCAGCGTCAAGTCCAACATCGGCCACCTGCTCAGCGCTGCTGGGGTGGCCGGGCTGATGAAGGTGGTGCTCGCCCTGCACCACCAGCAGGTCCCGCCGACGCTGCACTGCTCGGTGCCCAACCCGCGGTTCGCCTTCCCGGACTCGCCGTTCTACCCGGTGACCGAACTGCGGGACTTCAGCGGCGGGGCCGGGTTGCAGCGGGCCGCGGTGAGCGCGTTCGGCTTCGGCGGCACCAACGCCCACCTCGTCCTGCGCCGCGCGGAACCCGGTGCGGTGCGCCGGGGTCCGCTGCCGCCACCCGAGTACCGCAGGCGGCACATCTGGTTCGACCGGGACCGGCAGGCAGCGCCTGCGGTCACCGGCGAGCGCAAGCGGCCCGCGCCGTCCCGGCGTTCGGCCCGGCTGGACCTCACCTTCCTCACGACAGGTTGACGGAGACACGACGTGCAGCACCGCCCGCCCATCCACTGCCGACTCACCCTGACCAGTGACAACCCGATCGTCGACGACCACCGCGTGCACGGGGTCCGGACCCTGCCCGGGGTGACGTTCCTGGACGTCGTGCACCGGGTGCTCGACGAGCGTGGTCTCGCGCTGGAGCACACCGAGCTGCGCGAGGTCCTGTTCGTCGAACCGGTGGTGGTGACCGAGGAGTTCGACCGCGAGATCGACCTGGAGCTGACCTGGCAGTCCGGGTACTACCAGGTGGTGGCCCGCAGCCGGAAGGTGCGCGGCGGCGAGCCCGTCGACCCCGGTTGGACCCAGCACCTGCAAGCCCAGCTGCACCTGGACCGGCCGCCGGTCACCGCGGCCCCGGTCGAGCAGCTGCGGCAGCACGCCACCGGTCGCACCGACGTCGAGCGGGTCTACGAGCTGGGACGTGCCGCGGAGATCCAGCACCGGAACTTCATGAAGTGCGGTGGGACGGTCCACCACCACCCGGACGGCCTGCTGGCCGACCTCGAGCTCAGCACCGAGGCGGCGGACGCCCTCGGGGACTTCCTGCTGCACCCCGCGCTGCTGGACGCCTCGACGATGCAGAGCTACCTGCTGGCCTTCGAAGGTGGGACCGACGCCCGGCCGCTGATCCCGCTGCACATCGCGGCGTTCCGGGCGAGCGGACGGCTCGGGGCGGCGAGCGTGGTGGACCTGCGGCCCCGGTCGGCGGTGGCGCCGGGTTCGGACGTGCTGGTCGTGGACATCGACCTGCACGACCCGCGGGGCGGGTTGGTCGCCCGGTTCGAGAAGCTCACGCTCAAGCGGGTCCGCTCCCGGCAGCTCATCACGCGCCTGACCGGCACCGCCGAACCGGCGGCCGCGCTTCCCGCAGCGCCCGCCAGCGCGCCGGTCCCGGAACCGGCTGGCCCGGCGGGCGACCGGACCGAGGTGATCCGCCGGGAGCTGGTCGCGGCGGTGCGCGAGCTCCTCGGCGGTGACGACGCGCCCATCGACCCGGACCGGGGCTTCTACGAGCTGGGCCTGGAATCCGGTCACCTGCTCGGTCTGGTCCGGACCCTCGAGCAGCGGTGGGGCATCGAGCTGTACCCGACGCTGCTGTTCGAGCACAGCACCATCGACGCGGTCGTGGCCTACCTCGCCGAGCACGTCGGCGACGTCGAGCCGGAGGCCACCCCGACAGAGCCGGAGGTGCCCGCCGCACCTGGTCAGGACGCGGCGCGGACGCTGACCTTCAGCGGGACCTGGGAACGCCGGGTCATGCCGGGTGCTGCGCCGTGGACCGGGCGGCTGCTCGTCGTCGGTGCCGACGGCGGCCTGCGCCGCGAGCTCGGTGACGTGGTCGTGGCGCGCGCGGGTGAGCGCTTCCGCGAGGTCGAAGCCGGGGTCTACGAGCTGCGGACCGGCTCCGCAGCGGACTTCCGGCGGTTGTTCGCCGAGCTGGCCGACCGCGACCTGCTGCCGAGCGGGATCGTCCACTTCGGACGGCCTGGATCGGTGGCGGAGGCGGCTGCGGCCGGTTGCGAGGAGTTCCTGGCGTTGTGCCAGGCGCTGCTCGCCGACTCCGCGGCGCAGCAGTTGCCGCTGCTGCACGTGTCCGGTGAGGTGCGCGGGGAGGCCGCTGCGCTGCCCGCCGCGATGGCCGGGTTCGCCGCGACGATCCGGCTGGAGAGCCCGCGGCTGCGGTGCAAGGTCGTCGAGTTCGCCGCGCGGCCGGAGGCAGCCGCCATCCTGGACGAGCTCGGCGACGACGAGCAGTGGGTTCGCCGCGACGGCACCCACCGCCACGTGCGCCGGTACCGGGAGCAGGACCTCGACGCCGACCGGGCGGAGCTGCCGCTGCGCACCGGTGGTGTCTACCTGATCAGCGGTGGCAGCGGAGCGCTGGGCCGCACCTTCGCCTCGTGGCTGGTCCGCACCGCGCAGGCCCGCGTCGTGCTGTTCGGGCGTTCTGAGCCGGACCTGCCCGAGCTCGGCGGTGACGTGCACTTCGTCCAGGCCGACGTGTGCGAGCCCGAGGACCTCCGCCGGGTGGTGCGGGAGGCGAGGTCCCGCTTCGGCCCGGTCAACGGCGTGATCCACGCGGCCGGGGTCCTGCGGGATTCCCTGCTGGTGAACAAGACCACCGCCGAGCTCCGCGAGGTGCTCGCGCCCAAGCTGCGCGGCGTGGTCGAGCTGGACCTGGCGACGCGGCAGGAGCCGCTGGACTTCTTCGCCGCGTTCTCCTCGGTCACCGGGGTGGTCGGCAACCCGGGGCAGGCCGACTACGCGGCGGCCAACGGCTTCCTCAACGGCTACCTGCGGTCCCGTGGGACCGGTGGCGGCCCCGGGCGGTCCGTGTCGCTGTGCTGGCCGCTGTGGCAGGACGGCGGGATGCGGACGGACGCGTCGACGCTGGCGCACTTCCAGCAGCAGAGCCAGCTCGCGCTGCCCGACGCGGCGGGCGTCGAGGTCTTCCAGGCGGCGTTGCGGCAGGACAGCACCGAACTCGTGGTCTTCCACGGCGACCCGGACCGGGTGCGCCGGTCGGTGGGGCTCGCGGTCACCACCGGGCCCGCCGCCGAACCCACCACGTCGGGCGACATCGCCGGGCCCGCCGCCGAACCCACCACGTCGGGTGACATCGCCATCATCGGCGTGGCAGGTCGCTACCCGGGCGCCGCCGACCTCGACCAGCTCTGGGAGAACCTGCTGGCCGGGCGCGACTCGGTCACCGAGGTCCCGGCCGAGCGCTGGTCCCTGGAGGGCTTCTACGACCCCGACCGCAACGCGCTCGGCCGCTCCTACGGCAAGTGGGGCGGGTTCCTCGACGACGTCGACCGCTTCGACCCGGAGTTCTTCCGGATCACCCCGCGCGAGGCCGAGAGCATGGACCCGCAGGAACGGCTGTTCCTGGAGGCGGTCTGGCACACCATGGAGGACGCCGGGCGCACCCGCGCCGAGCTGGCCGGTGGCCGGGTGGGCGTGTTCGCGGGCGTGATGTTCAACCAGTACCAGATGCTGGGCCTGGACGTGCCGCCCGAGGACACCCCGATGCTGCCCGCGTCGTTCGCGTCCTCGGTGGCCAACCGGGTCTCGTACTTCTTCGACTTCCACGGCCCGAGCCTGGGCCTGGACACGATGTGCTCCTCCTCGCTGACCGCGGTCCACCTGGCGTGCCAGAGCCTGCGCGCCGGGGACTGCGAGGTCGCCTTCGCCGGTGGCGTCAACGTGGTGGTGCACCCGTACAAGTACCAGTACCTGAGCCGGGCCGGTTTCCTGTCCGGGGACGGCCGGTGCCGCAGCTTCGGTGCCGGGGGAGACGGCTACGTGCCGGGCGAGGGTGTCGGCGCGGTGCTGCTGAAGCCGCTGGAGCGGGCGCTCGCCGACGGGGACCGCGTCCACGCCGTGATCAAGGGCAGCGCGGTGAACCACGGCGGCCGGGCCGGTGGCTACACCGTGCCCAACCCGACGGCGCAGGCCGAGCTGGTCGGCGAGGCGCTGGAGCGATCCGGGGTGGCCGCCGACACCATCGGCTACCTGGAGGCGCACGGGACCGGGACCGCGCTCGGCGACCCCATCGAGATCGCCGCGCTCAGCCGGGTCTTCGCCTCCGGAACGGTGCCGATCGGGTCGATCAAGTCGAACCTGGGGCACCTGGAACCCGCGGCGGGTATCGCAGGGTTGACCAAGGTGCTGCTGCAGCTGCGGCACCGGACCCTGGTGCCGTCGCTGCACGCGGAGCCGCCCAACCCCGAGGTCGACTGGCAGCGCGTGCCGTTCCGGGTGCAGCGCGCCGCGGCCGACTGGTCCTGCGACCCCGGTTCGCCGCGTCGCGCCGGGGTCAGCGCGTTCGGCGCGGGCGGGGCCAACGGGCACGTCATCCTGGAGGAGTTCGTCGACCAGCGGGAGGCGACCGCACCGGCGGGCCCGCAGCTGGTGGTGCTCTCCGCGCGGCGGGAGGACAACCTCCGCCAACTGGCCCAGCGGTACGCCGACTTCCTCGGCGCGGACCCGGCGGCCGCCGAGCGCGAGCTGGCCGAGCTGGGCGCCGACCTGTTCGGCCTGGACCCCGCGGCCCTGGACCCGGCTGCCAGCCTGGACGAGTGGGGGCTGGACGCCGCTGATGTCCGCCGGTTCGAGCAGCGCGTCGTCGAGCACTTCGGAGCGCCCGCGCGGTTGGACGCGGGATCGACCCTGCGGGACCTCGCCGCCCAGCTCGCCCCGGTGGGGACGAGCTCCGGCGCGTCCTCGCTGGCCGACATCGCCTACACCACGCAGGTCGGCCGGGACGCGCACGAGGAGCGGCTGGCGCTGGTGGTCTCCAGCACCGCCGAGCTGCGGGAGCAGCTGCGCGCGTTCGCCATTGGCGCGTCCACTGTGGATGGCCTGCACCGGGGGAGTGTGAAGCGCTCCGCCCCGGCCGCCCCTGAGGCGCTGGAACGTGCGCTGGCGGAGCGGGACCTGCACGCGCTAGGTGAGCTGTGGGTGGGTGGCGCTGAGGTGGACTGGAGCCGCCTGCACACCGGTCACCGCCCGCGTAGGACCAGCCTCCCGCAGTACCCGTTCACCCGCCGCCGCTGCTGGGTGCGAACCGTCCCGGCGCCCGAGCCCGAACCGGCCGAACCGGTGGCGGACTTCCTGTTCACCCCGCACTGGGAACCGGCGCTCGCCGCACCGGCCGGGGCTGTGCCCGCCGGGCCGGTGCTGATCGTGCACACCCCGGCGGGGCGGCCGCTGGCCGAGGCGCTGGCTGACCGGTACTCCTCCGGCGAGGTGGGGCTCGTCGAGCTTGGCAGCCGGACGCGCCAGGTGGCGGACGACCGCTGGGAAGTCGACGCCTCCGACGCCGACGCGCTGGCGGCCGTGCGCACGCCCGCGCCACGCGCGATCTACTTCCTGGGCGGTCTGCTCGACCCGCAGCACGAGCTCGACGCGGTCGCGGATCTGGAGTGGCAGGAGGAGTTCGGGGTGCGCGCGCTGTTCCACTGCGTGCGGCACTTCGCGCTCGGTGAACCCCGCGAGATCACCTGGAAGATCATCACCGCCGACGCCCGCCCGGTGACCGGCGGGCAGTTGCGCAACCCCGGGGCGGCCGGTCTGGCGGGCTTCGCCGCGGTGATGGACAACGAGTACCCGAGCTGGTCGGTCTCGGTGATCGACGTGGACGCCGCGGGCAGTCCGCGGTGGACGGACCTGGCGGAGCGGATCGTGGCCGAGCCCGCCGGGACGCGCGTCGCCTACCGGGACGGCGTTCGCCTCCGCCAGGTGCTGCGCCCGGCGGAGCTGTCCGGCGACGCTGCGGTCGGCATCCGGCCGGGCGGTGTCTACGCGATCGTCGGTGGGGCGGGCGGCATCGGCTTTGAAATGGCGCGCCTGCTGGTGCAGGAGCACCAGGCTCGGGTGGCGCTGATCGGCCGCAGCGAGCTGGACGACGCGCGCAGGCAGCGCATCGAAGCAGCCGACCCGACCGGGCAGCACCTCGCCTACGTGCAGGCCGATGCGGCGGACCTCGTGAGCCTGCGCGCCGCGCGCGAGGAGATCCGGGCCCGCTTCGGCCCGGTCCAGGGCGTGCTGCACTCGGCGCTGGTGCACCGGGACCGGTTGCTGCGCAACCTCGGCGAAGCCGACCTGCGCGACAGCCTGGCCGCGAAGTCGCGGGTCACCGTGGCGCTGGCGGAGGTCTTCCGGGACGAGCCGCTGGACTTCCTGGTGCTGTTCTCCTCGGTGCAGTCCTTCCTCGGCGATGTCGGCATGGCCAACTACGCGGCCGGGTCGGCGTTCCAGGACGCCTTCGCGCACGCGCTCGACGCGCAGGTGCCGTTCGCGGTGCGGACCATCAACTGGGGCTACTGGGGGACCGTCGGGGCGGTGGCCACCGACCGGTACCGGGACCAGCTCACCCGCGCGGGATTCCGCTCGATCTCGCCGCGCACCGGCTGGCAAGCCCTGCAGCAGGTGCTGCGCGGCGACCAGGTGCAGGTGGTCGTGATGCCCGCCGAGCCCGCGCTGCTCCGGCGGATGGGCGTGGCCGCACCGGGTGCGGACGCCGCGCAGGCCCCAGCGCCCGCGCAGCCGGTCGACGACGACCTCCGCAGCCGGTTCCGGCAGGACGTGCTGGGCCTGGTGGCGGAGGTCTCCGGGATCGCCGCGCCCGAGCTCGACACCGAGCGCGACCTCGGCGACCTCGGCTTCGACTCGGCCGGTTACAGCCTGCTCGCCACCAGGCTCAACGAGACCTACGGGCTCGGCATCACACCCACCGTGTTCTACGAGACCGCGAGCCTGGACGCGTTGCTCGACAAGCTCGCCGCGGACCACCCGGCGGAGGTCGGCGGGCACTACCAGGCCACAACTCCGGACCCGGCCCCGCTCCCGGCACCGGTCGAACCCGCGCGCACCGAACCCCGCGACGAACCGGTCGCCATCGTCGGCATGGCTGGGATGCTGCCGGGCAGCGCGGACCTGGACGAGTTCTGGCAGCACCTGGTGGCGGGCATCGACCTGGTCACCGAGGTCCCCGCCGACCGCTGGGACTGGCGGGAGGTCTGCGGCGCCGACGGCCGCTCCACCGGCATCCACGCCCGCTGGGGTGGTTTCATCGCCGACGTCGACAAGTTCGACCCGCTGTTCTTCGGGATCTCCCCGCGCGAGGCGGAGAGCACCGATCCGCAGCAGCGGTTGTTCCTGCAGACGGTGTGGGCCGGGCTGGAGGACGCGGGCATCGCACCCGGCAGCCTGGCGGGCAGCGACACCGGGCTGTTCGTCGGCGTCGGGTCCAACGACTACCAGGAGCTCCAGCTGCGGGCGGGACTGGAGGTCGACTCCTACGGGGCCACCGCCAACGCGCACAGCATCCTCGCCAACCGGATCTCCTACCTGCTGGACCTGCACGGCCCCAGCGAGCCGGTGAACACCGGGTGCTCCAGCTCGCTGGTGGCCCTGCACCGCGCGGCGGCAGCCGTGCGCGACGGCGAGTGCGAGGTGGCCATCGCCGGGGGCGTGAACCTGGTCCTCGCCCCGCACAACCAGGTCCTGCTCAGCCGCAACGGCATGCTGAGCCCGGACGGCCGGTGCCGGACCTTCGACGCCGGGGCCAACGGTTACGTGCGCGCGGAAGGCACCGGGGCGGTGGTGCTCACCACCCGGCGGCGCGCGGAGGCCGCCGGGCACCGGGTGCTGGCCTGGGTGCGCGGCAGCGCGATCAACCACGGCGGGCGGGCGCGTTCGCTGACCGCGCCGAACCCGGCCAGCCAGGCCCGCCTGGTGGTGCGGGCGCACCAGCAGGCCGACGTCGACCCGGCGACCATCGGTTACCTGGAAACCCACGGCAGCGGAACCCAACTCGGCGACCCGGTGGAGGTCAGCGGTCTGAAGAGCGCTTTCCAGGAACTGTTCCGGCTCCGCGGCGGCATGGCCCCGCCGGCGGCGTACTGCGGTCTCGGCGCGGTGAAGAGCAACATCGGCCACCTGGAGTCCGGGGCGGGCATCGCCGGGGTGATCAAGGTCCTGCTGGCGATGCGGCACGGCACGCTGCCGCCGAACCTGCACTACGACCGGCCCAACCCGTACCTGCAGCTGGAGGGCAGCCCGTTCTACGTGGTCGACCAGGTCACGCCGTGGCAGCGGATGCGCGACGGGCAGGGCCGCGAGATCCCCCGGCGCGCCGGGGTCAGCTCCTTCGGGTACGGCGGGGTGAACGCGCACGTGGTCCTGGAGGAGGACATCGCGCCGGAGCCGATGGTCGAACCGGGGCCCGCGGTGTTCGTGCTCTCGGCCAAGACTTCCACCGCCCTCCGCGAGTACGCCGAGCGGATGGCGGAGTTCCTGGCGGTGGACCAGTCGTGGCACGACGCCGCGCACACCTCGCAGGTCGGCCGGGACGCGATGCCGCACCGGCTCGCCGTCGTCGCGCAGTCGCGGGAGGAACTCGTCGGCGCCCTGCGCGGCTTCGCCCGCACTGGGGAACCGCACCCGGGCCTGCACCTCGGCACCGCTGCGGACTCGACCGGCGCTCCGGCGCGGGACGGGGACCTGGACGCGCTCGCCCGGCAGTGGGTCGGTGGCGCGCAGGTCGACTGGAGCCGCCTGCACCGCGGGCGGGAACGCCGACTCCTGGCGATGCCCAGCTACCCGTTCGAACGGCGGCGCTGCTGGATCCCCGTCGACCGCCCGGCCGCGCCCAAGCCGGTCGGGGCGCCGGACGACCTGCTGCACGCGCCGGAGTGGGTGCCCGCGCCCGAAGCCGCACCGGCCAGCCCACCCGACGGTCCAGTGTGGATGGTGCACACCGCGGACGGCGCCGCGCTGGCGGACGAGCTGGTCGCGCGGCTGGCCCCGCGGCAGGTCCACCGGGTCGACCCGGCGGCCGAGCTGGCCGGGCTGCCGGACCCGGCAGCCGTCTACTTTCTGGCCGGGGTGCGGAACCCGGCCAGGCCGGAGGAGCCCGGGCACGACCGTGTCGAAGAGTTGTTCGGTCTGGTCAAGCACCTGCTGAACCGCCCGGCTGCGGCCCGGAGGCAGACCCTGGCGGTGGTGACGACCGATGCGTGCGCCGTCGGCCCGGTGCGCAACCCGGCCGCTGCCGCGCTGCGCGGCTTCGCCAAGTCCCTCGGCAACGAGTACCGGCCGTGGAACGTGCTCGCGCTGGACTTCGCCTGGGACGACGTGCAGCACGCGGCCGCGGAGGTCGCCGACCACGTGCTGTCCGTGCCGCGCGGAGCCGAGGTCGCCGTGCGCGGCGGTCGGCGGCTGCACCGCGTCCTCCGGCCGCTGAGCGGTCTTCCCGAGCAGAGCCCGTTCCGCGACGGTGGCGTCTACGTCCTGATCGGCGGCGCCGGGGAGATCGGCCTGGACCTGGCCGCGCACCTCGTCCGGCGGCACCGGGCTTCGGTGGTGCTCGTCGGCCGCAGCGAGCTGGACGACACCAAGCGCGCCCGGTTGGCGGACATCGACCCGGGCGCCGCGCACGTCGGGTACGTGCGCGCGGACGCCACGGACCCCGCCCAGCTGCGGCGCGCGGTCACCGCGGTCAGCGAGCAGCACGGGACCGTGCACGGCGTCGTGCTGGCCGCGAACGTGCTGCGGGACGGGGCGCTGCACAACATCGACGCGGCGCGCTTCCGGGAAGGCCTGGTGTCGAAGACCGGGACCACCACCGCCGTCGCGGAGGTGGTGCGCGGGATGCCGCTGGACTTCCTGCTGGTCATCTCCTCCGTGCAGTCCTACCTGGGCAATCCCGGGCAGAGCGGGTACTCGGCGGGCTGCCAGTTCCAGGACGCCGTCGCGCACCAGCTGGCGGCCGCGCTGCCCTTCCCGGTGCGCGTGGTCAACCCCGGGGCCTGGGGTGAGCGCGGCATGGCCGAGCAGTACCGGGACCGGTTGGCCGCGGCCGGGGTGACGTCGATCCAACCGGAGCAGGGCGTGGCGGCGCTGGCCGCCGCGCTGTCCCAGCAGGAGGTGGTGCAGGTGGCGATCGCATCGGGCACGCCGGAGTTCCGCGCCCGGATCGGGATGGTCGGCGCGGAGCCGACGACCGGCCCGCCGGAGCCACGCCCGGTCCCGGTCGGGGAATCCGGTGGGGACTGGCCGGAGCGGTTGGGCCGCGACGTGCTGGACCTGGTGCGCCAGGAGGCCCGGGTCCGGCCCGAGGAGCTGGACGCCGATGGCGAGCTCAACCGCTTCGGGTTCGACTCGATCACCTACACCCAGCTCACCCACCGGTTCAACGAGACCTTCGACCTGGACCTGACCCCGGCGTTCTGCTACGGCGCGGCCACCGCCGCCGAGCTCGCCGACAAGCTGGCCCGGACCCACCCCGAGCGGTTGCGGGCGCACTACCGGCAGCCCGGTGCCGCGGAGCCGGTTCCGGCCGGGGCGGGGGAGCGGCTGGTGCTCGACGTGTCGCAGCCCGCTCCCGAACCCGCTCGGGTGGTCCCCCCGGAGCCGGTGGCGGACGCGGTCGCCGTGGTGGGCATGGCGGGAATGCTGCCGCAGTCCGACGACCTGGCGGAGTTCTGGGCGCACCTGGAGCAGGGCGACGACCTCATCACCGAGATCCCGGCGGACCGCTGGGACTGGCGGCGGATCCATGGCGATCCGGCGCCCGGCGAGTTCCGCACCCCGGTGAAGTGGGGCGGTTTCCTGCGCCGCGTGGACCAGTTCGACCCGCTGTTCTTCGGGATCTCGCCGACCGAGGCCGAAGCGATGGACCCGCAGCACCGGTTGGCGCTGCAGGCGGTGTGGACGGCGGTCGAGGACGCGGGCATCCGCCCCGGTTCGCTGGCGGGCACCGACACCGGGGTGTTCCTGGGCAGCAGCACCTACGACTACTTCGAGGTGCAGCACGCCTTCGGCGTCGCGCTCGACGGCTACAACACGGTCGGGCGGTCGCAGGCGATCCTCGCCAACCGGGTGTCCTACCTGCTCGACCTGCGCGGGCCGAGCGAGGCCCTGGACACGGCCTGCTCCTCGTCGCTGGTGGCGGTGCACCGCGCGGTGGAGGCGATCCGGCACGGCGACTGCGAGATGGCGCTGGCCGGTGGGGTCAACGTCATCGCCTCGCCCACGCTCTACGTGGACATGGCGCAGGCGGACATGCTCAGCCCCGACGGGCGCTGCAAGGCGTTCGACTCCCGCGCCAACGGCTACGTCCGCGCCGAGGGCGTCGGGGTGGTGCTGCTCAAGCGGCTGTCCGCGGCGCTGGCCGACGGTGACGTGATCCACGGCGTCCTCCGGGGCAGCGCGGTCAACCACGGCGGACGGACCAACTCGCTGACCGCGCCGAACCCGGATGCGCAAGCCGCGTGCGTGGTCAAGGCGCACGAACGCGCCGGGACCGATCCCCGGACGGTGACCTACGTCGAAACCCACGGCACCGGAACGGCATTGGGCGACCCGGTGGAGGTCGACGGCCTCAAATCGGCATTCGCCACGCTGTACCAGCAGTGGGGGGAGGCCGACCCCACCGCCGGGCACTGCGCCCTGGGCGCGGTGAAGAGCAACACGGGGCACCTGGAAGCCGCTGCGGGCATCGCGGGCCTGCTCAAGGTGCTGCTGGCGATGCGGCACGGCACGCTGCCGAAGAATCTCCACATCGAGCAGGTCAACCCCTACGTGCGGTTGGCCGGCAGCCCGTTCCAGGTGCTGCGGGAGCGGACGCCGTGGGAGCGGCTGCGCGACGAGCACGGCCGGGAGCTGCCGCGCCGCGCGGGTGTCAGCTCCTTCGGCATGGGCGGGGTGAACGCCCACGTCGTGGTCGAGGAGCACCTCGCCGCCAGCCCGGTGGAGGCCGCGGGCCCGGGGCTGTTCGTGCTCTCGGCCAAGGACGAGGAGCGGTTGCGCGCCTACGCCACCAGGTTCGCCGCCTGGCTGGACGGCGCCGGGCGCGAGGTCGGGCTGGCCGCCCTGACCCGCACCCTGCAGACCGGTCGCGACGCGCTGGACGAGCGGCTGGCGATCGTCGCCGACGACCTGGACGACCTGCGGGAGAAGCTGTCCGGTTGGCTCGGCGGCGCCACCTCCGGGCAGGTGCACCGCGGCAACGGCGGAGGAGGCGCGGACTCGCTGCTGGACGGCCCGGAGGGCGAGGCGTTCCTGCGGGCGATCGTCGCCAACGGCAAGCTCGACAAGCTGGCCCGGCTGTGGACGGCGGGCACCGCGGTGGACTGGGCCCTGCTGTGGGGCGAGCGCGCGCCGCGCCGGGTGCCGGTGCCGACCTACCCGTTCGCCGCGGAGAGCTACTGGATCACACCGGGCAGGCAGTTCGTCGAACCGCAGGTGGTCGACGCGGCACCCGCCGCCGAGCCCGACCCCGTGGTGCCCGAGCTCGCCGCGGACGGCGGGGGAGGTGAACCGCCGGTGCCGTCTGCTCCGGCCGACCCGGACGAGGTCGCGCCGTGGCTGGAACGCCGCATCGCCGAGCTGCTCGCCGGTCACCTGGGCGTGGACCGCGACCGGCTGCGGCTGGACCGGAACCTGACCGAGTACGGGGTCGACTCGCTCGGCCTGCGCCGGTTGGGGCGGGCGCTGAGCGCTCAGTTCGGCGTGGCGATCCCGGCCCGGTCGCTGGCCGCGGGGCACTCGATCCGCGAACTGACCCGCCGGTTGCTGGCCGAGTTCGGACCGGACATCACCGCCGCGCTGAGCGCACCGGACCGGCCTGCGCCCGCCGAGCCCACAACACCCGGACCGGTCTCCGACGTCCAGTCCCTGCTGCGGGGGTTGCGCTCCGGCGGCATCGACGTGGAAGAGGCGGTCCGGCAGCTGCGGAACGGGGCACACCGATGAACGACGCGCTGCGCGAGATCTTCACCGCGGTCGCTGACGGCACGCTCACCGAGGACCAGGCACTGCGCCTGGTGGAAGGGCTGTCGCGCCCGGCCGCCGAGGTGCCCGGAGCGCCGTACCCGCTGAGCCGCGGGCAGGCGGCGCTGTGGGCGATCCACGAGGCCGTGCCCACCACCGCCGCCTACAACCTGCCGCTGGTGCTGCGGATGCGCGCCGACGCCGACCCCGGGCTGCTCCAGCGCGCGTTCTCCGCGGTCGTCGAGCGCCACCCGGGCCTGCGCATCAACGTGCGCACCGAGGACGGCGACCCGGTGCAGGTCATCACCGACCGCGGGGTGCAGGTCGAGGAGCTGGACTTCGGCCACCTCACCGAGCAGGAGCTCGGCAACCGCGTCCACGGGCTGATCCAGGAGCCGTTCGACCTGGCCCACGACCCGCTGTACCGGGTCCACTTCGTGCGCACCGGCGGGGCCGGTCCGCTGCTGGTGCTGGTGTTCCACCACCTGATCACCGACGGGGTGTCCAGCCACCTGCTGCTGCGCGACCTGGTCGCCTGCTACGAGGGCCTGGCCCGGACCGGCGAGCTGCCCGCCACCGAGCCCGCCACCCCGTACCACGAGTTCGTGCGGTGGCAGCAGGAGATGCTGGCCGGGCCGGACGGCGAGCGGCACGCCCGCTTCTGGGCGGCGAAGCTCGCCGGGGCGTCGAGCGCGCCGGTGCTGGACCGGCTGGTCGACCACCGGCGCAGCGGGCCGCCGTCCCATGTGGGGCGCAGCGTGCAGCTGGAGCTCGGCGAGCGGGAGTGGGCCGCGGTGCGGGAACTGGCCGCGGCCCGGCAGGTCTCCGCGTTCTGCGTGGTGTTCGGGGCCTTCGCAGGTCTGCTGCACCGGCACACCGGTCAGCAGGACATCTGCGTCTCGGTGCCCACCGACGGGCGGGCGCAGCAGCGCTTCGAGCGCACGATGGGGTACCTGATCAACCCCGTCGTGCTGCGGACCGCCTGCACCCCGGAGCTGACCGGCGCGGCGCTGTTCCAAGCCGTGCGCGAGGAACTGCTGGCAGCCGAGGACCACGCCGACTACCCGTTCGCGCGAGTGGTGGAGGACCTGCGGCGCGACGGCGCGGGCGACCCGGCGTTCACCATCGGCTGCTACCTGCAGCAGGGTGTCGGCAGCGACCTGGACGTGGTGGCCGACCAGACCCTGCTGACCGAGGCGCTGCCGCACACCCAGCTGGGCGAGGCGGACCTGGTCCTGGAGGTCGTCGTCCAGCGCGGTCGCGCCCAGCTCCACCTCAAGTACGACCCCGAGCTGTTCGAGCGGTCCACGGTGGAGCGGCTCGCCGAGCACTACCGGGTGCTGCTGGCGGAGCTGGTCGCCCACCCGGAACGCGAGCTGGGGCAGGTCGAGCTGGCCACCCCCGGCGAGCGCGAGCTGCTGCGGCGCCTCAACGACACGGCGGTCCAGCACTTCGACGAGCGGACCGCGGTCGACCTCGTGCTCGCCCAGGCGGCGCGCACCCCCGACGTCGTCGCGATCGTCGACACCAGCGGCGAGCTGTCCTACGCGGAGCTGGCCAGCCAGGTGGAGTCGCTGGCCGCCCGGCTGCGGGGCGCGGGCCCGCTGGTCGGGATCATGCTGGAGCGGCGGGCAGAACTGGTCGTGGCGATGCTCGCGGTGCACCGGGCCGGGCACGCCTACGTGCCGCTGGACCCGGAGTTCCCCGCCGAGCGCCTCGACTTCATCGCCGCCGACGCCGCCATCTCGATCGTGATCACCGACGCCGCGTCGGTGGACCGGTTGCCCGGGGCGGGCATCGAGCCGATCCTCGTCGACGGCTCGGAACCGGCCGGTGCGGGCGCCGGTCCGGCTCCGGACGAGGCGGGCGAGCTGGCCTACGTCCTGTACACCTCCGGGTCGACCGGCAAGCCCAAGGGCGTCGAGGTCGGTCACCGCAGCCTCGTCAACTTCCTGCGCTCGATGGCGCGCCGCCCCGGCTGCGCCGCCGGTGACCGCCTGCTGGCGGTGACCACCGTCAGCTTCGACATCGCGGCCCTGGAACTGCTGCTGCCGCTGACCTGCGGCGCCACCGTGCAGATCGCCCCGGCCGAGGTGGTCCGCGACGGGGTTCGGCTGGCGGAGCTGCTGATCACCAGCGCGGCCACCATGGTGCAGGCGACCCCGGCAACGTGGCAGATGCTGCTGGCCGCGGGCTGGCACGGCCGCTTCGCGGGCCGGATCCTCTGCGGCGGGGAAGCGCTGGCCCCGGAACTGGCCGAGCAGCTGCTGGCCCGCGCGTCCGAGGTGTGGAACATGTACGGGCCAACCGAGACCACGATCTGGTCCTCGGTGCGGCAGGTGCGCCGCAACCGGCCGATCAGCGTGGGCACCCCGATCGCCAACACCTGCTTCCACGTGCTCGACGAGGGTGGCAGGCCGGTGCCCTACGGGGCCCGGGGCGAGCTCTGCATCGGCGGGCACGGCGTGGCCCGCGGTTACCGCGGCCGCCCGGAGCTGACCGCCGAGAAGTTCGTGGCCGACCCCCAGCACGGCGGGCGGATGTTCCGCACCGGGGACGCCGCGCGGATGCTGCCCGACGGCAGCGTCGAGGTGCTGGGGCGCCTCGACCGGCAGCTCAAGGTGCGCGGCTACCGGATCGAACTCGGTGAGGTCGAGGCGGTCCTGCGCCGCAGCGAGCCGGTGGTGGAGGCCCGCGTCGTGGTGCGCGAGGACTCCCCCGGGCACCAGGGGCTGGTCGCCTTCGCGCAGGTCCCCGAGGCTGGGCCGGACCTGGCGGGCGAGCTCGCCGGGCACCTGGCGGCCTGGCTGCCGGGCTACATGATCCCGTCCCGCACGGTGCCGCTGCGGGCCTTCCCGGAGACGCCGAACGCCAAGATCGACGTCGAAGCGCTGACCCGGCTGTCCATCGACGACATCGTGGCCCGCTTCGGCCACGGCGGCGCGTCGGAACCGGTGGCGGCCCGCGAACCCGAGGCGACCGGCCCGGAGCCGTCGCTGCTCGCCCGGCTGCGGGAACTGGTGGCCGAGGTCGTCGGGGTCACCGCGGCCGAGATCGCCACCGATCAGCCGCTCGGGGACCACGGGTTCGACTCGATCCGGTTCACCCGGCTCAGCGCGCTGCTGCGGGACCGGCTGGCCCTGGCGGTCCCGACGACCGCGTTCTACGGGTACCCGACGCTGGACGCGCTGGCCGCGCACCTGCGCGGTGCCTTCCCCGAGAGCACCGCGCGCAGCGCGCCGAAGCCGGTCGCGCCGCCGAACGCGGGCAACGAGGCCTACCCACCGGTGGCGATCATCGGGATCGGCGGCAGGCTGCCGGAGTCAGACACGTTGGACGAGTTCTGGGAGCACCTCGCCGCCGGACGGGACCTGGTGCGCCCGTACCCGGTGGAGCGCGGCTTCTCCCGGAACCTGTTCGGCCGCTACCCCCACGAGTTCCGGGGCTCCTTCGTGCGCGATGTCGAGGGCTTCGACGCCGCGCTGCTGCGCATCTCGCCGCGCGAAGCAACCCAGATGGACCCGCAGCACCGGCTCCTGCTGCACGCGGCGCGCGAGGCGGTGGAGGACGCCGGGTACGCGGCGAGCGCGCTGGCGGGCAGCGGCACCGGAGTGTTCGTGGGGCTCAGCGGCTCGGACTACTTCAGCCTGCTGGGCCACGAGCGGGAGACCGACGACCACTTCCTCATCGGCAACCTGGCGTCGATCGCCTCGAACCGGGTGTCCTACCTGTTCGACTTCCACGGGCCCAGCGCCACCTACGACACCGCCTGCTCCAGCTCGCTGGTGGCGATCCACCGCGCGGCGCGCGCGATCCAGCGCGGCGACTGCGAGCAGGCGCTGGCCGGTGGCGCCAACCTGCTGCTGTCGCCGTACGCGTTCCTGGGGCTGACGCGGGCCGGGATGCTCAGCCCCGACGGGCGCTGCAAGACCTTCGACGAACGCGCGGACGGCTACGGGCGCGGTGAGGGCGTGGTGCTGCTGATGCTCAAGCGCCTCGACCGGGCCAGGGCCGACGGTGACCCGGTCCACGGCGTCATCATCGGTTCGGCGGAGAACCACGGCGGCCGCACCCATTCGCTGACGGTGCCCAACCCGCGGGCCCAAACCGAGGTGGTGGTCCGCGCGCACGAGGCGGCGGCCGTCCCGCCAGCCACGATCGGCTACCTCGAAGCGCACGGGACCGGTACCCGGCTCGGCGATCCCATCGAGGTGAACGGGTTGAAGGACGCCTTCGCCCGGCTGGCGGCCAAGTGGGGTGGGGACGCCGGTCAGCCGCGCATCGCGCTCGGCTCGGTGAAGACCAACATCGGCCACCTCGAGTCGGCGGCCGGGGTGGCGGGCGTGGTCAAGGTGCTGCTGGCGATGAAGCACCGGACCCTGCCGGGCCTGGTGCACCTGCGGCGGCCGAACCCGGAGATCGACCTGGACGGCAGCCCGTTCGTCCTGCAGCAGGCCACGGCTGCCTGGGAGGAGCGGTGCGACGAGCGAGGTGCGCCGCTGCCCAGGCGGGCTGGCGTCAGCTCGTTCGGCATGGGGGGAAGCAACGTGCACGTAGTGCTCGAAGAGGCAGAGGAACGGTAATGGCCATGTCGCGCGCTGAGACGACTCCGCAGCAGCACGTCGTGCTGCTCTCCGCTGCCGGAGCCGAGCAACTCCAGCAGTACGCCGAACGGCTGCTGCGCTGGGTCGAAGCCCGGGAGGGCGACTCCGCGGCCACGCTCGAACGGCTGGCGTACACGCTCCAGGTGGGGCGGGAACCGCTGCGGCGGCGGTGGGCGGCGGTGGTCGGCTCGCTCACCGAGCTGGCCGACCAGCTGCGGGAGTTCCCCGGCGCCGAGCGGGCAGAAACCACCGACCGGTCCGCGGACGCTGCGGCCGCGCTGGCCCGGCGCGATCTCCACGCGCTGGCCCGGCTGTGGTCGCGAGGCTCCGATGTGGACTGGTCGCAGCTGCACCGTGCCCCGTTCCCGGCCCGGTTGTCCCTGCCCACACCGCCGTTCGCGCTCCGCGCGTACTGGGTGGACGAGCCCGCCGCGAGCCTTCCCGCGCGGCAGCCGCTGGTCGGCACGCCGGACGGTGACGGGGAGTACACCGCCACCTTCACCGGTGCCGAGTTCTTCCTCCGCGACCACGCCTTCGGCGAGCACAAGATCCTGCCCGCGGTGGCCGCGCTGGAGTTGGCCGCCGCCACCGCCCGCCAGGCCGGGCACGGCACGGTCGTCGGCATCGACGACGTCATGTGGGCGCGGCCGGTCATCGTGACCGACGAGCCGGTGCAGGTCCGGCTCCGGCTTGCCCTCACCGAGCGGGGCAGCCGGTACACAGTGGACTGCGGCGGCGAGGTGTGCTCGGCGGGCACGCTGCGCTTCGGCGAACTGGCCGCGGCCGCGGAGGACTCGCTGGACCTGGGCTCGATCCAGGCCCGTTGCCCGGAGGTCTGCCCCGGATCGGAGTGCTACGCGCTGTTCGACCGGCTCGGTGGCAGCTACGGGCCGAGCTTCCAGCCGCTGCGCTCGGTGCACCACGGTGCGGGTGAGGCGCTGGCGCGGGTGGAGGTCCCCGAAGGCGTCGACGTCGCAGGCTTCGAGCTGCACCCGACGCTGCTGGACGGCATGCTGCAGACCGCGCTGTGGGCCGACGGCGACCCGGCGGGCACCGAGGAGCGGAAGCTGCCGTTCGCCCTGGCCGGGCTCGAGGTCCGGGGCCCGCTGCCGCGCCGCGGCTACGTCCACGCGGTGGCTTCGGCCGACACGGGCCACGACCTGACCCTCACCGACGACGACGGGCGCATCGTGCTCCGGATGCGCGGTCTGCTGACCCGGGCCGTCGGCCAGGCCCACGCGCTGCGCCGGGACGAGCAGCCGGTCGAAACGGTGGCCTGCGAGCAGACCTGGCACCCGGCGCCGCACGGCGACCCCGGCGAGCTGGCCGGTGACGTGCTCGTCATCAGCGACGAACCGGAGTTCGCGCAGCGGCTGGGCGACCAGCTGGGCAACCAGGTGGTGCGGGTGCGGGCCGGTGACCGCTTCGAGTCGGCACCCGACCTGAGCTGGACGCTGCGGCTGGACGACGACGAGGACTGGCGGAGGTTCTTCGCGGCCCTGCGCGAACCCGCCGCCGTGGTCTGGGACGCCGCGAGCCTGCCGAGCGGTGCGGCGGTCGTGCCACGGCTGACCGGGCTGTTCCGCGGCTGGTCGCAGGCCCGGTTCCGGTCGCCGGTGCGGGTGTTCGCGGTGCACGACACCACCGGTGAGCTGGACGACTGCTACGTCACGGCCCTCGACGGCCTGTTCCGGACGATCACCAACGAGCAGCCGAACTTCCTCGGTTCGGTGCTCGCGGTGCCCGCCGCCGGGGCGGACGCGCGGGCCCGGCAGGTGGCCGCCGAGCTGCGCTCGGTCGCCGACCACGAGTTCCAGGTGCGGGTGTCCGGCGGTGTGCGGCAGGTGGCGCGCTGGACACCGCTGGACCCGGCCGGGCAGCCGGGGCCGGGCATCTCGGTCCGCGCCGGGGGGACCTACCTGGTGACCGGTGGTCTCGGTGCGCTCGGCCGGATCTTCGTGCGCCACCTGGGCGCGACGGCCGGGGCGGAGTTCGTGCTCACCGGGCGCTCCGGGGCCACCCCGGAGGTGCGGGAGAAGCTGGCGGAACTGCGCGCGCTGGGCATCGACGCCGACTACTGGCCCGCGCGGCTCGGTGAGCCGGGCGAGGCCGCGGCACTGGTGGACCGGATTCGCCGCGAGCACGGCGAGCTGCGCGGCGTGCTGCACCTGGCGGGCGTGACCCGCGACTCCTTCCTGCTCGGCAAGACCGGGCAGGACCTGGCCGCGGTGCTCGGCCCGAAGGTGGCGGGCACGGTCGAGCTGGACCGGGCCACGGCCGGGATGCGGCTCGACTTCTTCGCGTCGTTCTCCTCGCTGTCCGGAGTGGCGGGCACCCCGGGGCAGGCCGACTACGCCTACGCCAACCGCTTCCTCGACGCCTTCACCACCTGGCGGGAGCAGCAGCGCGCGGCCGGACTGCGTTCCGGGCGGAGCCTGTCGCTGCTGTGGCCGCTGTGGGCGGACGGGGGAATCGGCGCGGACATGGCGCAGCCGGACCAGGAACGCATCGTCGCGCGCAGCGGGCTGCGTGCGCTGCCAACCGCGGCCGGGCTGACGGCCTTCGACACCGTGGGCGCTGGCGACCACGTCCTCATCGCGCATGGTGATCCCGCCAGGATCGGCGAGCTGCTGGACCACGCCACCCACCGGCCGCTGCCGGACCGCGCGGCAGCCCCGGCGGCCCCGGCGGTCCCGGAGCAGGCCACCGACGTCGCGGACCGGGCCGAGCAGTACCTCAAGGACGTGCTGGCCGGTGTTTTCCGGATGCCCGCCGAGGAGATCGACGCCGAGGTGGCCTTCGAGGCCTACGGGATCGACTCGCTGCTGATCATGGACCTGACCCGCGAGCTGGAGGAGCACTTCGGCTCGCTGCCCAAGACGCTGTTCTTCGAGTACCAGGACCTGCGTTCGCTGACCGGCTACTTCGTGGCGCACCACCGCGAGGCCCTGGAACCGCTGGTTCCCGCCGCCGAGGCCCCGGCGCCGGTCGAGCCACCCCCGCCCGCCCAGGTCGAGCCGCCCCTGCCCGCCCGCGTCGAGGTGCCCGCGGTGGCCGCCGCGCCGGACCGACGCGCGGACGAGCCGATCGCGATCATCGGGGTGAGCGCGCGCTTCGCCGACGCCGACGACCTGGACTCGTTCTGGGAGAACCTGCGGGCCGGGCGCAGCAGCATCCGCGAGATCCCGGAGGAACGCTGGGACTGGCGCCTGCACAGCAGCGCCACCGAGGCCGACCGCGCCGTGCAGCACGGCAGGTGGGGCAGCTTCCTGGACGGCATCGACGAGTTCGACCCGCTGTTCTTCGGTATCTCCCCGCGCGAGGCGGAGATGCTCGACCCGCAGGAGCGGCTGTTCCTGGAGACCGCATGGCACACCATCGAGGACGCCGGGTACACCCGGGCCGGTCTCCAGCCCAACCGCACCGGCGTCTACGTCGGCGCGATGTACGCGCTGTACCAGCTCTACGAGGCGGACAACGGGCGGCTGGCCGCCTCCTCCTACGCCTCGATCGCGAACCGGGTCTCCTACACCCTCGGCCTGACCGGGCCGAGCCTGGCAGTGGACACCATGTGCTCCTCGGCGCTGTCGGCGATCCACCTGGCGGTCCGGGACCTGCGCTCCGGGGACACCGACCTGGCCATCGCCGGTGGGGTGAACCTGCACGTCCACCCCTACAAGTACCGCTTCCTGGCGCAGGGCCAGTTCACCTCCAGCGACGGGTTGTGCCGCAGCTTCGGTGAGGGCGGGGACGGGTACGTGCCCGGCGAGGGCGTCGGAGCCGTGCTGCTCAAGCCGCTGGCGCGGGCGCTGGCCGACGGCGACCACGTCTACGCCACCATCCTCGGCAGCAGCCTGAACCACGGCGGCAGGACCAACGGGTTCACCGTGCCCAACCCCGTCGCGCAGGGCGAGGTGATCCGCCGGGCCCTGGACGCGGCCGGGGTCGAGGGCCGGACGCTGTCCTACCTGGAGGCCCACGGCACCGGCACCGCGCTGGGCGACCCGATCGAGATCCGCGGCCTGGCCAGGGCGTTCGAGGACGCCGGGCGGCAGCCCGGGGAGCTGCCGATCGGGTCGGTAAAGTCCAACATCGGGCACCTGGAGTCGGCGGCGGGCATGGCGGCGCTGTGCAAGGTGCTGGTGCAGCTGCGGCACCGCAGCCTCGTGCCCTCGTTGCACTCCGAGGCGCTGAACCCGAACATCGACTGGTCCGGCACGCCGCTGCGGGTGCAGCAGGAGCTGGCCGAGTGGCACCGGCCCGCCCCGGAGGTCCCGCGGCGCGCTGGCATCAGCTCCTTCGGCGCGGGCGGGTCGAACGCGCACCTCGTGGTGGAGGAGCACCAACCAGTGGCGCCGCGCCCGTCAACCGGGGTGCAGCTGGTGCCGCTGTCGGCCAAGACCGGTGAACGGCTGCAGGTCCTGGCCGCTCGGCTGGCCGACTTCCTGGACCGCCACCCGGACACCGACCTCGCCGCGGCCGCCCACACCTTGCAGACCGGACGGGAAGCGCACGAGGAGCGGGCCGCGGTGGTCGTGTCCTCCACGGCGGAGCTGGCCGCCAGGTGCCGGGATGTCGCCGACGGCCGCACCGGCGAGGTGCAGCGAGGCAGCCTCCGCGCGGCGGGGCGCGACCGGCAGGAGCGTGCCCGGCTGGCGAAGCAGGTACAGCACGCCGCGCAGCAGCGCGACCTCGCCGCCGTCGCCGAGCTCTGGGTGCGGGGCGCCGAACCGGACTGGGCACTCCTGCACGACGGGAACCCGGGACGCACCCCGCTGCCCGGCTACCCGTTCGAGCGGTTCCGCTGCTGGATCACCGACCAGCGCCCGGTGCCCGGTGGCCCGGCGGTCGCCGCGCACCCGCTGCTGGCGCAGGTCGAGCCCGCCGAGAGCCTGGACGGTCTTGCCTTCGGCAAGGTGTTCACCGCGCACGACCCGCTCCTGCGGGACCACCGCATTGGTCCGGTGCAGCCGTTGCCGGGGGTCGCGGTGCTGGAGATGGCCCGGGCGGCATCGGCGGCGGCCGGGCTGACCGGCCCGGTGGCGCTGCGCAACGTCCGCTGGCTGCGGCCGCTGGTGGTCGAGCAGGGCGAACGCCGCGCCCTGCTGCGGCTGCGGCGAGCTGCGGACGGGCTGGGATTCGAGCTTGCCTCCGCCGACGGTGACGTGCACGCGCAGGGGCTGGTGACTTCCCTGGAGGCCGCGCGGGACGAGGTGGAGCCGCCCGCGCGGATCGAGGCCCGCTGCCCGCAGCGGTACGCGGGGGAGCAGCTCTACGCGGACTTCGAGTCCTTCGGCGTCGGTTACGGACCGGCGTTGCGCGCCGTGGAGCAGATCGCCTATGGCCGCGACGAGGCGCTGGCCAGGATCTCGGTGCCCGTCGACGACGGTGGCCTCGGCGAATGCGTGCTGCACCCGGCGTTGCTGGACGGTGCGCTGCACGCGCTCGCGGCCTTGCGCGACCGCGCCTCCGGGCAGCCGATGGTGCCTTACGCGGTCGAGGCGGTGGAGGTGTGGCGCGAGCCCGCCCGACGTGGTCACGCCCACGTGCGCCCCGTCGGCCAGGACCGCTACGACATCTCCCTGCTCGATGACGACGGGGAGCTCTGCGTGCGACTGCGCGACCTGGCGCTGCGCCCAGTGTCCACTGAGGACGACGTCGAGACCGGTGCCGACCTGTCGGAACTGCTGTACGTGCCCGAGTGGACCCCGCTCGGTGCGGCGCCGCCACCGCAGCCGGTCGACTCGGCGTGGATCGTGCGCGGCGAGGGCACCGACGCGCTCGCCGCCGAGCTCTCCGCAGCGGTGACTGGTCAGCCGCTGGTCGTGGACCCGACCGAGGTCGAGACCCTGACCGGGCGGCCGCTGCCCGCGGCGGTCTACTTCCTGGCCGACCGCGCCCCGAGCCGCCACGACGACGCCGAGCTGCTGGAAACCAACCAGCAGCGCGGGGTGCTCGCGTTGTTCCGGCTGGTGAAGCTGCTGCTGGTGGCAGGTGCGGCGACCCGGCCGCTGCGGGTGGTGGTCATCACCGAGGGCGTGTGCGCCGTGGACGGCCACCGCGTCGAGAACCCGTTCGCGGGCAGCCTGCACGGGCTGGCCCAGACCCTCGCGCAGGAGTTCCGGCGGTGGCAGGTGGCCGTCGTGGACCGTGCGGGCGGTCCGGGCGCCCCGGCGCTCCCCGGGCTGGTCGAGCAGGCCCTGGCGGCCGGTGCGGACAGCCCGCTGGCGGTGCGCGGTGGGGTCGCGCACCGGCGCAAGCTCGTCCCGCGGCGACCGTCCACAGCGGACGGTCGGATCCGGCGCGGCGGGACCTACCTGGTCCTGGGCGGTGCTGGCGGGATCGGTCTGGAGCTGGCCGAGTGGCTGGTGCACCGCTACCAGGCGCGCGTCGTGCTGGTCGGGCGCAGCGCGCTGAGCGCGGAGAAGCGGCAGCGGCTGGCCGAGGTCGACCCCAGCGGCGAGCTGGTCGACTACCAGCGGGCCGATGCGGGGGACCCGGCGGCGCTGCGGGCGGTCGTCCGGGGCGTCGAGGACCGCTGCGGGGCCTTGCACGGGGTCTTCCACTCCACCATCGTCCTGCGCGACCAGAGCCTGCTGACCATGGAGGAGAGCGCGTTCCGCGCGGCCCTGGACGCCAAGACCAAGGTCAGCGTCGCGCTGTTGGCCGCGGTCGGAGCGACGCCGCTGGACTTCGTGCTGTTCTTCTCCTCGGCGGTGTCGCTGTCGGGTAACGCGGGCCAGAGCAACTACGCCGCGGGCGGCGCGTTCGAGGACGCCTTCGGTCACTTCCTCGGCTCCCACCTGGGTGCCGCGGTGCGGGTGATCAACTGGGGCTACTGGGGCACCGTCGGGGTCGCGGCCGACGAGCGGACGCGGGAGCGCTTCGCCCAGCACGGGGTCTTCTCGATCCTGCCGCACGAGGGCATGGCCGCCGTGGCGCACGTGCTGGCGCACGACGACCCGCAGGTGCTGGTCACCAAGGCGAGCCGCGAGGTGCTGGAAGCCGCCGGGGTGGACTTCGGCCCGGCCCCGCAGGTGGCGGCCGAGCCGGAGCCGGGCCCCGAATCGGATGCGGACCTGGACGCGGTGGTCACCGCCTACGTCCGCCGCGCCTTCCACGAGGTCCTGCAGGTGCCGCCGGACCGGCTGTGGCTCGACGAGACCTTCGAGAACTTCGGCATCGACTCCCTGACGATGCCCCAGCTTGTCGACGTGCTCGCCGCGGACCTCGGGCCGCTGCCCGCGACCCTGCTGTTCGAGCACCGGACCCTCCGCGACCTGGTGGCGCACCTGGTGGGCGAGCACGCCGACGCGCTCCGGGAGCTGCTGCTGCCGGATGCCCGGCGGGCGGTGGAGGCGCCCCGGGTCGAGGTCGTGGCGTCCGAACCGGCCAGCTCGGTGCCGGACCGCTGGCGGAAGATCGCGATCGTCGGCGTGGCCGGGCGGTACCCGGACGCGGCGGACCTGGACGAGTTCTGGCAGAACCTGCGGCAGGGCCGGGACTGCGTGCGCGAGGTGCCCGCCGACCGCTGGGACTGGCGCGAGTGGTCCGAAGTGGACGGTCGCGCCATCAGCCGGTGGGGCGGTTTCCTCGACGGGATCGCCGAGTTCGACCCGAGGTTCTTCCAGATGTCGTTGCGGGAGGCCGAGCTGCTCGACCCGCAGGAGCGCCTGTTCCTGCAGACCGCGTGGCACGCGCTGGAGGACGCGGGCTACCCGCGCGGCCGGTTGCGCGGGTCCCGGGTCGGTGTCTACGTGGGCGTGATGTACGGCCACTACCAGCTGCTGGAGACCGAGGACGGGCTGGCGGGCGGCATGGGCTACGCCTCGATCGCCAACCGGGTGTCCTACGCGTTCGACTTCCAGGGACCGAGCCTGGCGGTGGACACCATGTGCTCGTCCTCGCTGACCGCCCTGCACCTGGCCTGCGAGGCCCTGATGCTCGGCGACGCCGACTACGCGTTGGCCGGTGGCGTCAACCTCGCCGTGCACCCGCGCAAGTACGCCCAGCTCGCCGCGGGCGGGTTCACCTCGTCGGACGGGCGGTGCCGCAGCTTCGGAGCCGACGGCGACGGCATGGTGCCCGGCGAGGGCGTCGGCGCGGTGCTGCTCAAGCCGCTGGAGCTGGCCGAGCGCGACGGCGACCGGATCCACGGGGTCATCCTCGGCAGCGCCGCGAACCACGGCGGCAAGACCGGCGGGTACACCGTGCCGAACCCGGTGGCGCAGGGCGAGCTGATCGGGCAGGCGCTGCGGCGCGCGGAGGTGGAGCCGAGCACGGTCTCCTACGTGGAGGCCCACGGCACCGGCACCGCGCTCGGCGACCCGACCGAGGTGGCGGGCCTGGCGCGGGCGTTCGGCGAGCGCCCCGGCAGGATCGCCATCGGCTCGGTGAAGTCCGGGATCGGCCACCTGGAGTCCGCAGCCGGGATCGCGGCGGTCACCAAGGTGCTGCTGCAGATGCGGCACGGCGAACTCGCGCCGTCCCTGCACGCCGACCGCCTCAACCCCGGCATCGACTGGGAGGACGTGCCGTTCACCGTCCAGCGCGAGCTCGCCCCGTGGCGCGGCGAGCCGCTGCGGGCCGCGGTGAGCTCCTTCGGCGCGGGCGGGTCGAACGCGCACCTGGTCCTGGAGCAGTACCCCGAGCCCGCCGCTCCGGCGGGCCGGGACGGCGCCCGCCTGTTCGTGTTCTCCGCGCGGGACCGCGACCGGCTGCGCGAACTCGTCGGGGAGGTGCTCGGGTTCCTGCGCGGCACGGCGGGGTCGTCCGATGCGGGTACCGCGGCGGCGGAGCTGGCCCGACGAGCGGGGCTGGCCGAAGCCGACCTGGACGAGCCGCTGGCGGAGCTGGGCGTCGACCTCACCACCATGCTGCAGCTCGCCGCGGCCACCGACGTGCGGCCCGGAACCCTGCACGAGGGGATGTCGCTGCGCGAGCTGGCCGGGGCCCTGGCCGGTCCGGCGGGCGGCAGCGAACTCGACCTCGACCGCTTGGCCTTCACGCTGCAGGTCGGCCGCGAGGCGATGGGGGAGCGGCTGGCCGTGGTCGCCTCCGACGTCGCGGAACTGCGCGCGGCGCTGACCGGGTTCACCGGCGGTCAGGGACCCACTGCGGACGTCTGTACCGGCACCGTGCGCGCGGAATCCTGGCTGCGGCCCCGCCCGGTGACCAGCGCCATCCACCGCGCCGCCGACCGGGCGGAACTGCGCCGGCTGGCCGAGCGCTGGGTCGGCGGCGAGGACGTCGACTGGGAGTCGCTCTACCCGGTGCGCCCGCGGGTCATCTCCGCGCCGGGCTACCCGTTCGCGCGCGAGCACTGCTGGATCTCGGCGCAGCCGAGCGCCCGGCAGCCCCGCGCCACGACCAGCGCGCGTCCGGTGGCCAGCCGGGGCGCGCTGCACGACCGGATCCTGGCGGTCCTGTCGTCGCTGACCGGCTACCCGGCGGGTGAGCTGGCCACCGACACCAGCTTCCACGAGCACGGGCTGGACTCCCTCGGCCTGATCCGCTTCGCCGAACGGCTGGGCCAGGAACTGGGCCGGGAGCTCAGCCCGGACCTGTTCCTCGCCGCCCCCACCGTGGACGAACTGGCTGACCGCCTGGCACCGGAGCACCCGGCCGCCGGAGCACCGGAGGTCGCCACCACCGGGTCCGACCCGGTCGTGGTCGTCGGCATGGCTGGCACGCTGCCGGGCTCGCCGGACCTGGAATCCTTCTGGACCAACCTGCGCCGCGGCGGGGACCTGCTCTCCGAGGTGCCCGCGGACCGGTGGGACTGGCGGGAGCGCTACGGCGACCCCGCCGAGCACACCGACCGCACGCGGGTCAACCGCGGCGGGTTCATGCCCGCGGTGGACCGGTTCGACCCGCTGTTCTTCGGGATCTCCCGCCGGGAAGCCAGGTGGATGGACCCCCAGCAGCGGCTGCTGCTGCAGACCGCGTGGTCGGCGATCGAGGACGCGGGCATCGACCCGGTCAGCCTCGCCGGCACCCGGACCGGGGTGTTCGTCGGGGTCGGACCGGCCGAGTACGGCGAGCTGATCCAGCGCTCCGGGGTGCGGGCCGACGCCTACGCCTCGACCGGGCTCACCCCGTCGATCCTGGCCAACCGGATCTCCTACCAGCTGGACCTGCGCGGCCCCAGCGAGCCGGTGGACACCGCCTGCTCCAGCTCCCTGGTGGCGCTGCACCGGGCGGCCGAGGCGATCGAGCTCGGGCACTGCGACGCGGCGCTGGCGGCCGGGGTCTCGGTGATGCTGTCCCCGGTGACCTTCGCGTCGCTGGAGCTCGCCGGGATGATCAGCCCGGACGGCGTCGGCCGGGCCTTCGACCAGGAGGCGAACGGCTACGTGCGGGGCGAGGGCGTCGGCGCGGTGCTGCTCAAGCGGCTCAGCCAGGCGGTGGCCGACGGCGACCCCATCCACGCCGTGCTGCGCGGCACCGCGGTCAACCACGGTGGCCGGGCCAACTCGCTGACCGCGCCCAACCCCGACGCGCAGGCGGAGGTGGTCATCCGGGCCCACGAGCGGGCCGGGCTCGACCCCGCGACGATTGGCTACCTCGAAACCCACGGCACCGGCACCACCATCGGTGACCCGGCGGAGATCACCGGCCTGCGCCAGGCCTTCGCCGAGCTGTACGAGCGCTGGGGGCACGAGGCCCCAGCGCAGCCGCACTGCGCGCTGGCGGCGCTGAAGAACGTCATCGGGCACCTGGAGCCAGCGGCGGGCATCGCGGCCGTGCTGCGCGTGCTGCTGTCCATGCGCCACGGTCAGCTCACCGGCACGCCGAACATCCAGCAGCTCAACCGCTTCCTGAACCTCAGCGGCTCGCCGTTCCACATCCCGCTGGAAGGCGTGGAGTGGCACCGCCCGCGGGGAGCGGACGGCGCGGAACTGCCGCGCCGGGCCGGTGTCAGCGCGTTCGGCTACGGCGGGGTGAACGCCCACGTGGTCCTGGAGGAGTACCGAGCGGACAGCGCGCCGACGCCGCAGGGACCGGTGGTGTTCACGCTGTCGGCCCGTGACCCCGAGCGCCTCCGCGAGTACGCCCGGCGGTTCGTCGAGGCCACCGGCTGGACGGAGGACCTGGCGGGCACCGCGTTCACGCTGCAGGTCGGCCGCACCGACTTCCCGGCGCGGCTGGCGTTCGTGGCGAGCACGGGCGAGCAGGCCAAGGACGTCCTGTCCCGGTACCTGGCGGGCACGGCCAGCGAGGTGCACACGGGCAGCGTCGAGCGCGGGTCGGCGCCAAAGGTCGGCGCGGACGAGGACGACCTCGACGCGGTCGCCGCGGCGTGGGTGCGGGGAGCGTCGATCGACTGGCGCCGCCTGCACCGTGGTGCGCCGCGCCGCCGCAGCCTGCCCACCTACCCGTTCGCGCCGGAACGGCACTGGTTCAGCACCGACCCCGAGCCCACCGCACCGGTCGGGGACCTGACCTGGTTCCGGACCGGGTGGCAGCAGGCCGCGGTTCCCGCCGGGACCACGGCCGGGCAGGCGCTGGTGTTCGCCGCTGCCCCAGCCACCCCGGCGGACGTGCTGGTGCGGCCCGCGGAGCGCTACCGCGAGGTCGACGAGCGCTGCTTCGAGATCCGCCCGGACGCCCCGGAGGACTACCTGCGGGTGCTGACCTCCCTGCGGCAGCGCGGGATCGGCGTTCGCCGGGTGGCGCACCTGTGGTCGCTGGACGCCCCGGCTGAGCACCGCCTGACCCACGGCCCCGAGTCGTTCTTCCTCCTGCTGCGCGCGTTCGGCAGCAACGGGTTCGGCGACCTGGAGCGGATCCAGGTGGCGGTGCCGGAGTCCGACGCCGCGCTCGCCGAGGCGTGGGGCGGGTTCGCCGGTTCGGTCAAGGCGATGGCGCCGGGCGTCGGGTACTCCGTGATCCGGTTCTCGCAGCCGGACCGGTCCGCGCTGCTCGCCGAGCTCGCCGCCGAGCCGGACGCGGCTGTGGTCCGCTACCACGACGGCGTCCGGTTCGTGCAGCGCCAGCAGGAGTTCACCCCGGCGGAGACCGGGGCCGAGCCGGTGTTCCGCGACCAGGGCACGTACCTGATCACCGGTGGTGCTGGCGGGCTCGGCCGGATGCTCGCGCGCGAGCTGGCCCGCGACCACCGGGCGCGGCTGGCCCTGCTCGGCAGGTCCGAGCTGGACGAGGACGGGCAGGCGTTGCTGGCCGAGCTGCGCGCGCTGGGTGGCGAAGCCGAGTACTTCCCGTGCGACGTCGCCGACACTGCTCAGCTCGCCGCGGTGGTCGACCAGGTCAAGGCGCGGTGGGGCCGCCTCCACGGCGTGTTCCACCTGGCCGGGACCGTGAGCGCGGTTCCGTTGCCGGACAAGGACCTCGCGGAGTTCCGGGCCCAGCTGCGGCCCCGGATCGACGGCACCCGCGCGCTCGACGCGGCCACCGCGGCCGAGCCGCTCGACCTGTTCGTGCTCTACGCCTCGACCTCGGGCCACCTCGGGGACTACGGGCTCGCCGACTACGGCGTCGGCGCGCGCTACCTCGACGGCTTCGCCGCCGAGCGGGAAGCGCACCGCGCGGCGGGCAGGCGGCACGGCCGGACGGTCGCGATCGACTGGCCGATGTGGCGCGACGGCGGGATGCACCTGGACCCCGAGGACGAGCGGCGCTACCTGGCCACCACCGGGTTCCGCTACCTGGAGTCGGACGAGGGGCGGCAGGTGCTGGAGGACGCCGTGCGCAGCGGGCTGAGCCAGGTCATGGTCGTGGCTGGTGACCCGGAACGGGTGCGCGCACTGGTCCACGACCGCCCGGCGCGCCGCACCGCCCCCGCACCGGACCCCGCCCCCGCACCGGACCCCGCACCCGCACCGGAACCAGCACCGGCCACCGCGCCGGAACCGGCGGTCGGGGTCGAAGCGGCGGTCGCCGCCGAACTCCGGCGGATGATCCGCGCGCTGCTGGAGATCACCGACGCGGAGCTGGACGACGACGCCGGTTTCGGGGAGTTCGGGCTCGACTCGTTCGGCCTGAAGAGCCTCGGCGTCGAGCTCGCCGACCGCTACGGCATCGAGGTGCCGACGATCGCGATGTTCGGCGCCAACACGGTCACCAAGCTCACCGCCCACCTGGTGCGGGAGTTCCCGGAGGAGCTGCGGCGCGCCCACCCGGTGGTGGCCGAGCACGCCGCCGAACCGGCGCCGGAACCCGCGGTCGCCGTCGATCGGGCCGCCGCGCCCGGCGCGCCGGAGCCGATCGCGGTGATCGGCATGAGCGGCCGGTTCCCCGGAGCGGCTGACCTCGACGAGTTCTGGGCGAACCTGGTCCAGGAGCGCGACCTGATCACCGAGGCGCCTGCCGAGCGGTGGGACTGGCGGGAGCTGGACCGGCGCTTCCCCGGCACCCCGAGGTGGGGCGGCTTCCTGTCCGACGTGGACCGCTTCGACTCGCTGTTCTTCCGGATCTCACCGCTGGAAGCGCAGGTGGTGGACCCCCAGCACCGACTGTTCCTGGAGGAGACCTGGAAGGCGCTGGAGGACGCGGGCATCCGGGCCGACCGGCTGGCCGGGCGCGCGGTGGCGGTCTTCGCGGGCACCCAGTTCACCGACTACGAGGCGATGGTGTCCAGCAGCGCCGAGCCCCACGCCTACGCCGGTGCCGGGCTGGCGCGGACGATGCTGGCCAACCGGATCTCCTACCTGCTGGACCTGCGCGGCCCGAGCGAGAGCATCGACACCGCGTGCTCCAGCTCGCTGGTCGCGGTCCACCGGGCGGTGCGCTCCCTGCGGTCGGGGGAGAGCGAGCTGGCCATCGCGGGCGGGGTGAGCCTGGTCCTCTCGCCGCACACCATCATCTCCGCGCACCAGCTCGGGATGCTCTCGCCGGACGGCAGGTGCAAGCCGCTGGACAGCTCCGCCAACGGTTACGTCAAGGGCGAGGGCGTCGCGGCGCTCGTGCTCAAGCCGCTGTCGCGGGCGCTGGCCGACGGGGACCGGGTGCACGCCGTGATCCGCGGCAGCGCGCAGAACCACGGCGGGCACGCCAGCTCGCTGACCGCGCCGAACCCGGATGCGCAGGAGGACCTGCTGGTGGCCGCCTACCGGGACGCGGACGTGCCGGTCGAGTCGGTGTCCTACGTGGAACTGCACGGCACCGGTACCGAACTGGGCGACCCGATCGAGATCGACGCGCTCCAGCGGGCCCACCGGCGGCTGGCGGATGGGCAGGCCACGCCCGTCGAGTGCGGTGTGGGCAGCATCAAGAGCAACATCGGCCACCTCGAACCGGCGGCGGGCATCGCGGGTGTGCTCAAGGTGGTCCTGGCGATGCGGCACGGGCAGCTCCCGGCCACGCTGCACCTGGCAGAGCTGAACCCGCACATCCGGCTCGACGCGGGCCCCTTCACCCCGGTGCGCCGGACGCGCGACTGGCGGCCGGTGGACGATTCGGGCGCGCCGCTGCCCCGGCGGGCGGGCGTCAGCTCCTTCGGCTTCGGCGGGGTCAACGCCCACGTCGTGCTGGAGGAATCGCCAGCAGTACCGGAACCCGAGCCCGAGCCGGGACCGCGGGTCTTCGTGCTGTCGGCGAAGAACACCGAGCGGCTGCGCCAGTACGCGGCCGACGTGGTCGACCTGCTCGACACCGACGAGACCGATGACCTGGCGTCGCTGGCCCACACCTCGCAGGTCGGCCGCGTCCCGATGGACGCCCGGCTCGCGGTGGTGGCAGCCAGCCGCGCGGAGCTGCGGGCGGCGCTCGCGGCGTACCTGGCGGCGGACTCCGCGGCGAACCTGCACGTGGGCGAGGCCGGCCGCGACCACAACGGGTGGCTGACCGAGCCCGAGGGGCAGGAGTACCTGCGCCGGATCCAGCGCGAAGGCGATCTGGACCGGCTGGCCCAGTTGTGGGTGGGCGGAGCCCGGATCGACTGGGCTGCCCTGCACCAGGGACCGCTGCCGCGTCGCGCGACGCTGCCGACCTACCCGTTCGCGGACCAGCGGCACTGGTTGCGCACCGGGAAACAGCCAGCTGCGCGGGACGACCAGGAGCTGTTGCTGGCGAAGGTCTGGCGCCCGGCGGCCGAGCCACCGGCGGTGGTGCCGCCCGCCGCGAGCGTGCTCGTGCTGACCAGCCCGGAGAACGAGGGGCTGGCCCGCGACCTGTTCGGCCCGGAGGCGGCGGTCGCGGTGCTCACCGAGGCCGAGGACGCCGATCCGGAGACCGGTCGGCGGCTGGCCGGGTTGGCCGGGGCCGCGCGCACCGTCGTCGACCTGGTCGACGTCGCGGCCCAGCCGACCGACCGCGCGGCGGAGAGCTGGGCGCGGATCGTCCTGGCCCAGGAGCTCGTGGCCCGTCTGCGCACTTCCGGGCTGCACTACCTGCACTTCACGCACGGCCTGACGCCGTTCGGGGCGGACCGGCCGACCTTGCGCGGCGCGGCCTTCGCGGGTCTGGTGAGCGTGCTCGGGGCGGAGTACCCGGGAGTGCTCGCCAGCACGGTCGACGTCGACGCCGCCGAGCTGACCGCGGAGCGGTTGCGCCTGGTCGTCGGCCGGGAGCTGGGTGCGGTGGAGCAGGCGGGCGAGGTCTGCCTGCGCGGCGGCACCCGCCACCTGCCCGAGCTGGCCGAGGTCGAGGCCCCGGCCGGGGACGTGGCCTGGTGCGGTGAGCTGGGTGGTCGAACCGTGGTGATCACCGGTGGCACCGGGGCGATCGGTCGGTCCATCGCCGCGGAGCTGATCGACCGCGGTGCCGACCGGCTGGTGCTCCTGGGGCACCGCGAGCTGCCGGACCGCGCGCGGTGGCCCGAGATCTGCGCCGCCGAGGACGCCGACCCCGAGTTGGTGGCGCGGCTGCGGGGCCTGCTGGAGCTGGAACGGCCGGGGGTGCGGTTGCGGGTGGTCAGCACGTCGCTGACCGACCCGGCGGCGCTGCGGCGCGTGCTGGCCGAGGCCCGCGAGGAGCTGGGGCCGATCACCGGTGTCGTGCACTGCGCGGGGCTGGGCCTGCTGACCAACCCGGCGTTCGTCGGCAAGCAGGTGGCGGAGGTGCGCGCGGTGCTGGAACCGAAGGTCGCCGGGCTCCAGGAGCTGGCCGCGGCCTGCGCGGACGACCCGCTGCGGTTCTTCGTCCTGTGCTCGTCGGTGTCCGGTGCGGTTCCGGCGCTGGGTGCGGGCCTCAGCGACTACGCGCTGGCCAACTCCTTCCTGGACCGCTTCGCGGCCCACCAGGCAGCCCGGGGCCGCACCTACTTCCGGTCCCTGCAGTGGCCGAGCTGGCAGTCGATGGGCATGCCCGCGGTGACCACCCCGGTGTACCGCGACCTCGGTCTGCGCACCCTCCCGGACAGCACCGGGATGGGCCTGCTGCACCGTGCGATGTCGGTGCCGGACCGGCCGGTGCTGATGCCCGCCCTGGTGGACCCGGAGGCGTTCGACCGCAGCCGCCTGCTGCGGCTCGCGGACCGGGTTGCGCCGCGGCAGCAGCGCGCGGAAGCCCCCGCGGTCGCGGACCCGGTCGTGGCGGCCGGTCCGGCCGTGCTGGAGAGGTTGACGTCGGTGTTCGCCGAGCAGTTGCGGCTGGACGCGCAGGACCTGGGGCCGGACACCGGCTTCGCCGACCTGGGCGTGGACTCGATCATGATCGCCCAGCTGGTGTCCGCGGTGGAACGGGCGCTGGAGATCACCGTGGAACCGTCGGCGTTCCTGGAACACCCGACGCTCCGGCGGCTGGCCGCGCACCTGCAGGACGAGGTGCCCGCAGCCGCCGCGCCCGCAGCCGCCGCGCCCGCTGGCGGGGCGCCCGCTGGCGGGGCGACCACCGCGCCCGCGGCTGGCGGGGGGAGCACCGCGACCGGGCCGACCGGCAGCGGGAAGGTCGCCGTCATCGGGCTGGCCTGCCACTTCCCGGGTGCCGCGAACGCCGCGGAGTTCTGGCGGAACCTGGCGGGCGGCGTCGACTCGGTCACCGAGGTGCCCGCTTCGCGCTGGGACGTCCGGGAGCACTACGCGAGCAGCTACCAGCCCGGCAGGAGCATCAGCAAGTGGGGTGGCTTCCTGCCCGGGATCGAGGAGTTCGACCCCGGTTACTTCGGGATCTCCGCGCGGCAGGCGAGGCAGGTCGACCCGCTGATGCGCCAGTTCCTGGAGGTGAGCGCGGAATGCCTGCACGACGCCGGGTACCGGCGGGAGGAGGTCGCGGGCACGCGGGTCGGGGTGTACGCCGGTTCCCGGGTGTCCAACTTCGGCTCGCACCTGGCCGCGGTGGACCGGGACAGCATCAGCGGTCAGGCGCAGAACTTCATCGCCGCCCAGGTCGCGCACTTCCTCGACGTGCGCGGTCCGGTCCTGGTGGTCGACTCGGCCTGCTCCTCGTCGCTGGTCAGCGTGCACCTCGCCGCGCAGGCCCTGCGGGCGGGTGAGTGCGACATGGCGCTGGCGGGCGGCGTGGAGGTCCTGCTGGACCAGATCCCGTTCGTGGGCATGAGCGAGGCGCGGGCGCTGTCGCCGACCGGGCGCTGCCACACCTTCGACGAGCGGGCCGACGGCATCGTGCTCGGCGAGGGTGCGGGTGTGGTGCTGCTCAAGCGGTACGAGGACGCGCTGCGCGACGGTGACCGCGTGGCGGCGGTCATCGAGGGCGGTGCGGTGAACAACGACGGTCGCACGATGGGCATCACCACACCGAACCCGGACGCGCAGCGCGAGGTGATCGAACAGGCCCTGCGCGCGGCCGGGGTCCGGGCCGACGGCATCGGCTACGTCGAGGCGCACGGCACCGGGACCATGATCGGCGACCCGATGGAGCTGAAGGCGCTGACCCAGGTGCTGCGGGCTGGCACCGACGAGACCGGGTTCTGCGGGGTGGGCAGCGTCAAGACCAACATCGGACACCTGCTGAGCGCGGCGGGCATCGCGGGCCTGATCAAGGTGGTGCTCTCGCTGCGCGAGGGTGCGCTGCCGCCGACGCTGCACTGCGAGACCACCAACCCGCGGTTCCGGTTCGAGGACTCACCGCTGTTCCCGGTGCGCGAGCTGCAGCCGTGGCGGCCGCGGGGCGGCGTGCGGCGGGCCGGGATCAGCTCGTTCGGGTTCGGCGGGACCAACGCGCACCTCGTCGTCGCCGAGGCGGTGCCGCCAGCGGGCCACCAGCCCAGGCGGGCGCCGCTGGAGCCGGTCCGCTTCGAGCGCGAGCGGTACTGGTTCGAGCGGCCGGAGCCGCCGCGGGCCGAGGTGGCGCGCAACGGTGCTGAGCCCTTCTTCGAACTGCGCTTCTAGTGGACCGGGAGACAAGGACGAACATGAACGTCTTGGATGGGTTGCAGTGCACCGTCCTGGTGCGGGATGCCGACCCGGTGCTGCGCGACCACGCGGTGCACGGGACGAACATCCTGCCCGGGGTGTCCTTCCTGGACCTGATCTACCGCGTCCTGGCGGCCAAGGGCGTGGACACCGCGACCGCCGAGCTGCGGCGTGTCCTGTTCCTGCGGCCGGTGACCACCAGCGCGGAGGCGGACACCGAGCTCGAGCTGCGGTTCACCGCCGAGGCCGACCGCCACCGGATCACCGTGCACGCCTCCCCGCTGCCGCACGGCGGCACCCGGGGCGCAGCCGAGCAGGTGCTGGAGTGCGAGCTGCTGCTCGGCGCCGCCTTCCCCGAGTCCTCGCTGGACCTCGACGCGTTGCGGCGCAGGGCGGTCCGCGCGGTCGACATGGCCGACGTGTACGAGGTGGTGCGCCGGACCGGGATCGTGCACGGCGAGTTCATGCGCAGTTCGGGGACGCTGCACGTCTCCGACGAGGAACTGCTCGCCGAGCTCGCCCTGAGCGGACCCGCGCGCGAGTACGTCGACTACTTCCGGCTGCACCCAGCGGGACTGGACGCCTCGACGCTGCTGTCCGTCGCGTTCGCCGGGGCGGCGCCGGACACCAGCAAGCCCTACATCCCGCTGTCCATCGAGTCCTTCCGCGCCGCCCACCCCACCGGGCCGGACAGCCTGGTGCACGCGCGCGCACCGCGCCCGGCCGGTCCGAACGCGGACGTCACCGCCTGCGACCTCGACTTCTACGGCCCCGACGGACGACGCCGGATGTGGATCCGCGGACTGGCGTCGAAGCGGGTGCGCGAGGCGGTGTCGATCACCGCGCTGGGCACCCAGAAGTCCACTTCGGACAGCAACCGCAGCGCCGACACCGGTGGCGACCTGGTGGGGTGGCTGCGCGGGCTGCTCGCCGACCAGCTGGCGGTCAGCCCGGCGGAGGTCGACCTCGACCGCGGCTTCTACGAGCTGGGCCTGGATTCGGCCGCCCTGCTGCACGTCGTCCGCCAGCTGGAAGCCGACCTGGGCCTGGAGCTGTACCCCACGCTGCTGTTCGAGCACAACACGGTCACCGCGCTGGCCACCCACCTGCGGCACGAGCACGGCGTGCGGGCACCGGGTGGCGGGGAGCGGAGCTTCGAGCTGGAGCAATACCTGGACGGGCTGGTCGCCGCGCGCGGCGGAGCGGACTCGCCCGATCGCGACCTCGGGTTCTACGACCTGGGCCTGGACTCCACGGGCCTGCTCAGCATCGCCCGGGAGCTGGAGCGCACCTTCGACCGGGACTTCTCCCCGACGCTGCTGTTCGAGCACAACACCATCAACGCCCTGGCCGGGCACCTGCGGGCCGAAGGCTTGGGCACCGCGCCCGCGCCGGGTGCCGGTGACCCCGCGCCGCAGGACGTCGTGCTCGCGCGGACGGTGTGGGAACCGGCGGCGCGGCCCGCGACCGGGCCCGCAGGCCCGCTGCTGGTGGTCGACCCGGCCGGTCGCTCCGGTGCGCTGCGGGACAGCGGCGCGATCCGCGTCGCCACCGGGGCCGAGTTCGCGGAGGCCGACCGGGACGAGTTCCGCGTCGATGTGGCGTCGGTGGCCGACTGGAGCGAGCTGGTGCGCCGCCTGGACGACCGCGGGCAGTTACCGCAGCGGGTGCTCTGGTTGCCATCCTCGACCGGTGGTGACCACGAGGCGTTGCGCCGGGAGTTCCACGCGCTGCTCAGCTTCACCGCCGCGCTGCTGCGGCGGGCTGGCCGCACCGAGCTCCAGCTCGTGTACTGCGTGGCCGAACCCGGCTTCTCCCCGTTGACCGCGCTGAGCGGGATGTTCCGCACGCTGCGCGCGGAGCACCCGGGGATCCGGGCGAAGCTGCTGCTGCAGGAAGGCACTGCGAACCCCGATCTGGGCCTGGCGCTGGCGGAGTTCGGTGACGAGAGCCCCGAGGTGCGCTACCAAGGCGGTACGCGCACCGTGCGCCGCCACCGGCCGGTGGCGGCACCGTCGTCCGGGGTGGAACTCCGGGAGCGGGGCGTCTACCTGATCACCGGTGGTCTCAGTGGGGTTGGCCTGGTCTTCGCCCGCAGCCTCGCGGAACGCGTCCAAGCCAGGTTGGTGCTGTGCGGGCGGTCGCTGCCGGACGCGCACACCCAGCGGCGGATCGCCGGGCTCACCGCGCTGGGCGCCGAAGTCGAGCACGTGGTCGCTGACGTTTCGCAGCGCAGCGAGGTGCGCGACCTGGTCGCTGCGGCCAGGCGGCGCTTCGGTGCGGTGCACGGCGTGATCCACGCCGCCGGGGTGCTGCGCGACGGCCTGCTGGTGGGCAAGAGCGCGGCCGATGCCGATGCCGTGCTCGCGCCGAAGGCCGCCGGTTGCCTGAACCTCGACGAAGCCTTGCGCGACGAGCCCCTGGACTTCTTCGTGCTCTGCTCGTCCACGGCCGGGACCTGGGGGAACATCGGGCAGGCGGACTACGCCTGCGCCAACGCCCTGCTGGACCGCTTCGCCGCGCACCGGGCTCGGCTCGTAGCCGACGGCGAGCGGCACGGCCGCACCGTGGCGATCGGGTGGCCGGCGTGGCGCAACGGCGGGATGCAGCTGCACCCCGCGGCCCTCGACGCCCTGCGGGCAACGGGCCTGCAGCCGATGGAGGACGAAACCGGCTTCTCCGTCCTGCTGGACGCGCTCGCCACCGGGGAACCCCACGTGCTCGCGCTCGTCGGTGACCGCGACGCTGCGCTGGACCTGCTCGACACCGGTCCGGAGGCGGACCAGGTCGAAGTCGCACCGGTGCAGCACCGGGAAGCCACCCCGGCGGAGGTGGTACCGGTGCGGCCGCCGGAGGAGGACCTGATCGCGATCGTCGGCATCAGCGGCCGGTACCCGCTGGCGGACAACCTCGACGAGTTCTGGCAGAACCTGCGCACCGGGCGCGACTGCATCACCGAGGTCCCGGCCGACCGGTGGGACCACGACGCGCTGTTCGCCGCCGAGAAGGGTCGGCCCGGCCGCACCTACAGCAGGTGGGGCGGTTTCCTGACCGGTGTCGACGAGTTCGACCCGCTGTTCTTCCACATCTCCCCGAAGGAGGCGGCGGCCAGCGATCCGCAGGAACGGCTGTTCCTGCAGACGGTGTGGCACACCTTCGAGGACGCCGGGCACGCGCCGTCGAACTGGCAGGGCCGGTCGGTCGGGGTCTACGTCGGCGTGATGTACAACCAGTACCAGCTCTTCGGCGTGCGGGGGCCCGCCGAACCCGCCGGGCCGGTGCCGTCCTCGTTCAACGCGGCCATCGCCAACCGGGTGTCCTACTTCTTCGACCTGCACGGGCCGAGCATCGCGCTCGACACCATGTGCTCGTCCTCGCTGACCGCGATCCACCAGGCCTGCGAGAGCATCCTGCGCGGCGAGTGCGAGGCCGCGATCGCGGGCGGGGTCAACCTGACCGTGCACCCCAACAAGTACCTCCTGCTGAGCCAGTCGTCCTTCCTGTCCTCCGACGGGCGGTGCCGCAGCTTCGGCGCGGGCGGCGACGGCTACGTGCCCGGCGAGGGCGTCGGGGCTGTGCTGCTGCGCCCGCTACGCGACGCGGTCCGCGACGGCGACCACGTCCACGCGGTGGTGCGCGGCCGGGCGCTCAACCACGGTGGCCGGACCGCCGGGTTCTCGGTGCCCAACCCGGAGTCGCAGGCCCGGCTGATCGTCGACGCCTGCCGCAGCGGTGCCGTGGACCCGGCGGGCATCGGGTACGTCGAGGCGCACGGCACCGGTACCTCGCTGGGCGACCCGATCGAGGTCTCCGGCCTGCAGGCGGCGTTCGCGCGCCTGGCCGGGGCCGAGGAGGCGACCTGCGCCATCGGTTCGGTCAAGTCCAACATCGGTCACCTGGAGTCGGCGGCCGGGATCGCGGCGGTGAGCAAGGTGGTGCTGCAGCTGCGGGAGCGCAAGCTGGTCCCGTCGCTGCACGCCGACCCGCTGAACCCGGCGGTGGACTGGCAGCGGTCCTCGTTCAGCGTGCAACGCGAGTACGCCGACTGGGTTCCGCGCCGCGACCCCGCGACCGGTGCCGAACTGCCGCTGCGCGCCGGGATCAGCTCGTTCGGCGCCGGTGGCGCCAACGCCCACCTGATCCTGGAGGAGTACCTGGCTCCGGCGGCACCCGCGGTCCCGGATTCGCCGCAGCTGTACGTGTTCTCGGCGAAGAACGAGCAGCGGCTGGCGGAGCTGGTGCGGCGCCACACCGACTTCCTGGCCTCGCACCTCGCGGACGACCTCGACGAACGCCTGGCAGCCCTGCTGCGCGACCTGCTCGGCGTCCGCACGGCGGTGAACCTGGCGGACCCGCTCGGCGAGCTGGGGCTGGACTACCCGTCCCTGGCGCTGTTCGCGCAGCGGATCGCGGAGACCTTCGCGATGGAGTTCCCACCGTCCGCAGTGGATGGTGAGGTGACCCTGGCCGCGCTGGCCGATCGGCTGCGCCCGGTCGTCGGCCCGGTCGGCGCGTCGACGCTGGACGCGCGGGCGCTGGCCTACACGCTGCAGGTCGGGCGGGAGGCCATGGACGAGCGCCTGGCCGTCGTGGCCTCCTCGGTCGGCCAGCTGCACGAGCTGCTGACCGGCCACCTGGCCGGGCGGGACAGCGCCGACCACATCTGGCGCGGTCGCCGCGGGCGGGAGGTGCCAGCCCCGGTCCGGGAACCGGAACGGCTGGAGCTCGCGGAGCTCGCCCGGGTCTGGGCCGCGGGCGCCGACGTCGACTTCGCCCGGCTGTCCACCGGTTCCCGACCGCAGCGGTTGGCCCTGCCGGGGTACCCGTTCGAGCGGACGCGGTGCTGGATCAGCGCCCCCCAGCTGTCGGCGGAGGGCCCCACGCCCCCCAGCGGGTCGAGCCCGCTCCGGCACCCGCTGCTGGGCACCGCGATCGACGACCCGGACGGAACCCTGTTCACCGCGCACGTGTCGGTGCAGGCGCAGCCGTGGCTGGCGGACCACGTCATGGCCGGTTCCGCGCTGCTCCCGGGCACCGCCTTCGTCGAGCTGGCCGCACAGGCGGGCGCGCATGCCGGGTGCGCCGAGGTCGAGGAGCTGACGCTGGAAGCGCCGTTGGTCCTGCGGGCCGACGTCGCGGCTGAGCTCCGGGTCCGGGTCGGTGCGCCGGATGCGGCGGGCAACCGGCCGGTCACGGTCCACTCGCGGTCCGAGGACCAGGACGAGCCGTGGCTGCGGCACGCCACCGGCGTGCTGACCCCGGCAGCGGCGCGCTCGGTGCACTTCGGCGAGTGGTTGCCGGATGGCGTCGAGCCGATCGACGTCGCGGATCTGCACGAGAGCCTGGCCGAGGTGGGGGCGGAGTACGGCCCGGCGTTCCGCGGCCTGCGCGCGGCATGGCGGCACGGTGACGACATCTACGCCGAGGCCGCCCTCCCCGACGACGTGGACCCCACGGGGTACCGCTTGCACCCGGCGCTGCTCGACGCCGCGCTGCACGCGATCCCGCTCGGTGCGTTCCTGCCGGAACTCGGCACCGCGCAGCTGCCGTTCGCCTGGCGCGGGGTCTCGGTGCGCGCCAGCGGTGACCCGGTGCTGCGGGTGAAGGTCTCGCCCGCGGGGTCCGGTGCGGTCTCGCTCCAGCTCGCCGACGGCCACGGGAACCCGGTGGCCGCGGTGGAGTCGCTGGTCCTGCGCCCTGCTCCGGTGGCGGTGCGAGGTGCCGATGCGCTGTTCCGGGTCGACTGGGAACCCCTGCGGGCCCCCGGGCAGGCCCCGCACCAGCGCTGCGCAGTGCTCGGCCCGGACGGGCTGGAGATCGGGGAAGCCCTGCGCGCCGCTGGGGTTCCCGCGGTGCACCACCCGGACCTCGCTTCGCTGGCCGGAGCGGACGAGGTTCCGCCGCTGGTGTTCGCCTCGTGGGCTCCTGACCTGGGTGATCCGGTGGCCGGTGCGCGCTCGGCAGCCGGGGGCGGGCTAGAACTGCTCCAGTCCTGGCTCGCCGACCACCGCTTCACCGGTGCCCGCCTGGTGCTGGTGACCAGCGGTGTGCTCGACGGCGAGCCCGGTTCGCTGAGCCGGGCGCCGCTGTGGGGCCTGGTCCGGTCGGCGCAGTCCGAGCACCCGGGGCGGTTCGTGCTCGCCGACGTCGACGACCAGGCGTCGGCACCCGCGCTGGTCGGTGCGCTGGCCACCGAGGAGCCGCAGTTCGTGGTCCGGGCCGGTGAGGTGCGCGTGCCCCGGGTGGTGCGGGCTCCGGCCACCGCCCCGGAAAAGTGCCTCCCGGCGGAGGGGACCGTGCTGGTGACGGGGGCCGGTGGCGCACTCGGCGGGGTGGTGGCCCGGCACCTGGTGGCCGAGCACGGCGTCGGCCACCTGCTCCTGCTCAGCCGCCGGGGCCCGGACGCGCCCGGCGCGGCTGAGCTGGAAGCGCAGCTGGCGGAGCTGGGCGCGACGGTCCGGACGGTCGCCTGCGACGCCTCCGACCGCACCGCCCTGGCCGGGGCCCTCGCCCTGATCCCCGAGGCCCACCCGCTGACCGCGGTCGTGCACGCGGCTGGCGCGATCGACGACGGCGTCATCGGCACGCTCACGCCCGAGCAGCTCGACACCGTGCTGCGGCCGAAGGTGGACGCGGCGTGGCACCTGCACGAGCTGACCGCGGACGCCGACCTCACGGCCTTCGTGCTGTTCTCGTCGGTCGCCGGGGTGCTCGGTGGGCCAGGGCAGGCCAACTACGCGGCGGCCAACGCGTTCCTGGACGCGCTGGCCAGGCACCGGCGCGCCAGCGGTCTCCCGGCGGTCTCGCTCGCCTGGGGCCGCTGGGCGGAAGCCACTGGCATGGCCGGTGCGCTCGGCGAACGCGACCGCCAGCGGCTGGACCGCTCGGGTGTCGCCGCACTGCCCACACCGGACGCGCTGGCCCTGCTCGACGTCGCGCTCAGCGGCGACGACCCGGAACTGGTGCCGGTGCGGCTGGACGTGGCGGCGCTGCGGGCCCAGTCGGGGCCCGCGGCGCACCCCATGCTGCGCGGTCTGGTCAGCGGCCCGGCCGAGGGCAGTCCGCTGGAGCAGCGGCTCGCCGGGCTGGACCAGCCGGAGCGGGCGGCCGTGCTCTCCGAGCTCGTGCGCTCGGAAGCCGCTGCGGTGCTCGGGTACCCCGGCCCGGAGGCGGTGGAGCCCGATCGCGCCTTCCAGGAGCTGGGATTCGACTCGCTGAGCGCCATCGAGTTCCGCAACCGGCTGGACACCGCGACCGGCCGCCGCCTGCCCGCGACGCTGGTCTTCGACTACCCGACACCCGCCGAACTGGCCGACCACCTCGGGGAGCAGTTCGGCAGCACCACTGGAGCCGGGCCGGTGCGGCGGGTGCTCGACGAGCTGGACCGCATCGAGCGCGCCATCGCGCAGCTCCCACCCGCGGAGGTCGACGGCTCCGGGCTGGCGGCGCGCCTCGCCGAGCTGCTCGGCGCGGTCGGTGGCGAACCAGCGCCCGCCGCGCGGTTCGCCGCTGCCAGCGACGACGAGATCTTCGCCTTCATCGACGACGAGCTCAAGCTCCCCTGACGAGGACACGACATGGCTGACGAGGAAAAGCTCCGCGACTACCTGCGCCGGGTCACCACCGCGCTGGAGAACACCCGAGCGCAGTTGCGCGAGGTCGAGGACCGGGCGCGGGAGCCGATCGCGATCATCGGCATGGGCTGCCGCTACCCGGGCGGGGTCACCACGCCCGACGAGCTGTGGGAGCTGGTCGCCGGCGGCACCGACGCGATCACCGCCTTCCCCGACGACCGGGGCTGGGACCTGGCGGCGTTGCAGGACCCCGACCACCCCGGTTCCGCCAGCACCACCGAGGGCGGGTTCCTGCCCGACGCGGCGGGTTTCGACGCCGAGTTCTTCTCGATCTCGCCGCGCGAGGCGGTCGCCACCGACCCGCAGCAGCGGCTGTTCCTGGAAACCTCCTGGGAAGCCATCGAGCGGGCCGGGATCGAACCCGGATCGCTGCGCGGCAGCCGCACCGGCGTGTTCAGCGGCGTGATGTACCACGACTACCCGGGCAGCTACGGCGTTGGCAGCGTGGTCTCCGGCCGGGTTGCCTACGCCCTCGGGCTGGAGGGACCGGCCGTCTCGCTGGACACCGCGTGCTCCTCCTCTCTGGTCGCGCTGCACCTGGCCGTGCAGGCGCTGCGCCGGGGCGAGTGCTCGCTGGCGCTGGCCGGTGGTGCCGCGGTGATGGCCACGCCCCGCGCGTTCGTCGACTTCAGCAAGCAGGGCGGCCTCGCCCCGGACGGGCGCTGCAAGTCCTTCGCCGCCGGGGCCGACGGCACCGGGTGGTCCGAGGGGATCGGCGTGCTGCTGGTCGAACGGCTCTCGGACGCCCAGCACAACGGGCACCCGGTGCTGGCCGTGGTCCGCGGCAGCGCGGTCAACCAGGACGGTGCCAGCAACGGCCTGACCGCACCCAACGGCCCCGCGCAGCAGCGCGTGATCCGGGAGGCCCTGCTCGACGCGGGGCTGTCCCCTGCCGAGGTCGACGTGGTCGAGGCCCACGGGACGGGCACCCCGCTGGGCGATCCGATCGAGGCGCAGGCACTGCTGGCCACCTACGGGCAGGACCGCTCGACGTCCCCGCTGTGGCTGGGGTCGATCAAGTCCAACATCGGCCACACCCAGGCCGCCGCCGGGGTCGCGGGCATCATCAAGCTGGTCCAGGCGATGCGGCACGGCCTGCTGCCGCGCACCCTGCACGCCGAGGAGCCGACACCGCACGTCGACTGGGGGTCCGGTGAGGTCCGCCTGCTCACCGAGGCGGTCGAGTGGCCACCGGCCGAGCGCGCGCGCCGCGGCGCGGTGTCCTCCTTCGGGTTGAGCGGAACCAACGCGCACGTGGTCCTGGAGGAACCGCCCGCCGCCGAGCGCGTCATCGGCCAGCCGCAGTCGGGCCCGGTGCCGGTCGCGCTGTCCGCCCGGACACCGCAGGCGTTGCGCGAGCAGGCGGCCCGGTTGGCGGCCGCGGTGGGAGCCGACGCCGACCTGCGGCCCGCCGACGTCGGGTACTCGCTGGTCACCACCCGGTCGTCGTTCCCGCACCGCGCGGTCGTGGTGGCCGCCGACCGGGAAGAGCTCCGGGACGGGCTCGCGGCGCTGGCCGCTGGGGCGCCGTCGCCCGCGGTGGTGGAGGCCGAGCGCCCCGCCGGACCGGGTGCCGACCCGGTGTTCCTGTTCCCCGGCCAGGGTTCGCAGTGGGCCGGGATGGCCGTCGAACTGCTGGGCACCGCACCGGTGTTCGCCGAGCGGATCGCCGAGTGCGAGCGCGCGCTCGACCCGTTCGTGGACTGGTCGTTGACCGCGGTGCTGCGCGGCGATCCGGACGCTCCCGCGCTGGAGCGGGTCGACGTGGTGCAGCCCGCGCTGTTCGCGGTGATGGTGTCGCTGGCCGCGCTGTGGCAGCACCACGGAATCCGGCCATCGGCCGTGGTCGGGCACAGCCAGGGCGAGATCGCCGCGGCCTGCGTGGCCGGAGCGCTGTCGCTGCCCGACGCCGCGCGCGTGGTGGCCCTGCGCAGCCAGGCGCTGCTGGAGCTCAGCGGCCAGGGCGGGATGATCTCCGTGCCGCTGCCGCTGGCGGAGGTCCAGCAGCGGCTCACCCGGTGGCCGGACCAGCTGTCGGTGGCCGCCGTGAACGGGCCCACCTCGGTCGTGGTCTCCGGTGACGTCGACGCGCTCGAGGAGCTGTTCGCCGAGTGCGAGGCCGAGGAGCTCCGGGTCCGCCGGATCGAGGTGGACTACGCCTCGCACTCCGCCCACGTGGAGCGGATCCGCCCCCGGCTGCTCGCGGCGCTGTCCGGGATCCGCCCGCGCACCGCCGAGATCCCGCTGCACTCCACAGTGGATGGCGACTGGATCGACACCACCGCCATGGACGCCGAGTACTGGTACCGCAATCTCCGCCAGGCGGTGCACTTCGCCGCCTCGATCGACGCCCTGCTGGAGCGGGGCAGCACCGCCTTCGTCGAGATCAGCCCGCACCCGGTGCTCGCGATCGGCACCCAGGACACCATCGACGCCGCGGACCGCGACGCGGTGGTGGTCGGTTCGCTACGGCGCGACGAGGGCGGCATGGCCGCCTTCCTGACCTCGCTGTCCCGGCTGCACGTCACCGGTACCTCGCCGGACTGGGCCACCACCTTCCCGGGGGCCCGCCGCGTGGACCTGCCCACCTACCCGTTCCAGCACCAGCGGTTCTGGCGGGTCGAGGACGGCGCGGACGCGGCCGGTCTGGGGCTGCGCGCGGCACGGCACCCGCTGGTCGGTGGTGTGGTGGCGGTCGCCGCCGAGGATGGCGTGCTGCTGACCGGCCGGGTGTCCACGCGAAACCAGCCCTGGCTGGCCGACCACGCGGTCGGCGGCCGCGTGGTGCTGCCCGGCACCGCCTACGTCGAGCTCGCGTGCCGCGCCGGGGACGAGGTCGGTTGCGCCCGGGTGGTGGAGCTGACCATCGAAGCGCCCCTGGTCCTGCCGGAGCAGGGCGGGGTGCGGCTGCAGATCTCCGTTGGAGCACCGGATGAGCAGGGCTGCCGTCCGCTGAGCCTCCACTCGCAGCCGGACGGTCCGGACGGCGAGAACCCATGGGTCCGCAACGCCACCGGTGTGCTGGGCACCGGTTCCGCGCCGCAGGCGTTCCCCGAGCGGACGTGGCCACCGACCGGTGCCGAAGCTGTCGCGGTCGAGGAGATCTACGGTCGGATGTCGGCGGCAGGGCTGTCCTACGGACCGGCGTTCCGCGGCGTGCGCGCCGCGTGGCGGCGCCGCGAGGAGCTGTTCGCCGAGGTCTCCGCGCCGCCGGACGACGGGTTCGGGCTGCACCCCGCTCTACTGGACGCCGCGCTGCACCCGCTCGGGCTCGGCACCTTCCACGAGGACGACCAGCAGGGGCTCGTGCGGCCGTGGTTGCCGTTCGCCTGGAGCGGCGTCGAACTGCACGCGGTGGGTGCCACCGACGTGCGGGTGCGGCTCGCTCCGCTCGGCAACGACGCAGTGCGCGTGGACATCGCCGACAGCAACGGCGAACCGGTCGCCACTGCCGAATCGCTGCTGCTCAGGCCATTGGACGTGGTGACGTTGCCGTCTTCGGCCGAGAACGACGCGCTGTTCACCGTCGACTGGACCCCGGCGCCCATGGGTGCCAGGACTGCGGAATCCCTGGCGGTGGTCGGCAGCCAGGAGCTGAGCACCGCGTTGCAGGCCGAGTTCTACCCGGACCTCGCGGCCCTGGCCGGAGCACCTGACGTCGCGGACCTCGTCCTCATGCCGTTCTCGCTCGACTGCGGCGACGACATCGCGGCAGCCACCCGCACCGCTGTCGCGGAGGCGCTGGCGGTGGTCCAGCAGTGGCTCGCCGAGGAGCGGTTCAACGCCGCCCGCCTGGCCCTGATCACCAGTGCTGCCGGTGCGGAGATGGTGGTCGGGTCGGCGGTCCGGGGACTGCTGCAGTCCGCGCAGTCCGAACACCCCGGTCGGCTGGTCCTGCTCGACGCCGAACCCGGCACGGACCCGAAGAACCTGCTCAGCGCCCTCAACACCGCGGAACCGCAGGTCGCGCTGCGCGACGGGCAGCTGCACGTCCCCCGGCTGGCCCGCGCGCGGTCCGCCGAGGGGAGCGCACCGGTCTGGGAGGCCGGGGGAACGGTGCTCATCACCGGGGCGACCGGCACCCTGGGCGGCCTCGTCGCCCGCCACCTGGTCGTCGAGCACGGTGTCCGGCACCTGTTGTTGACCAGCCGCCGCGGGCAGGACGCCGAAGGGGCTGCGGAACTCCGGGCGGAGCTGGTCGAACTCGGCGCCTCCGTGCGGATCGAGGCCTGCGACGCCGCTGATCGCGAGGCCCTGCGCGAGCTGCTGGCCGCGATCCCCGGATCCGCGCCGCTGACTGGCGTCGTGCACACCGCAGGTGTGCTCGACGACGCGCTCGTCGAGACACTCACCCCGGAGCAGCTCGACGCCGTGCTGCGCCCCAAGGTCGACGCCGCGGTCAACCTGCACGAGCTGACCGCGGAGCTGGACCTGACGGCGTTCGTGCTGTTCTCCTCCGCGGCCGGGGTGCTCGGGGGACCGGGGCAGGGCAACTACGCCGCCGCCAACGCGTTCCTGGACGCACTGGCCCGGCACCGCTGCGCCGCCGGGCTCCCGGCGCTGTCGCTGGCCTGGGGCCGCTGGCAGCAGGACAGCGGGCTCACCGCCGGTCTCGACGAGGCCGACCGGGCGCGGCTGAACCGCTCCGGCATCGCGGCGTTGTCCACATCGGACTCGCTCGCGCTCCTCGACGCCGCCGGTGCCACCGGCGCGCCCGCGCTGGTCCCGGTGCGACTGGATCACGCGGCGCTGCGGGCGCAGGCCGCCGAGGGCATGTTGCCGCCGATCCTGCGCGGCCTGGTGCGCGTCCCGGCGCGACGGGCGGCCGGTGCCGCACCGGCGGGAACGTCCGCGCTTCAGGAGCGGCTGGCCGGGCTGCCTGAGGCCGACCGGCACCAGCTGCTGCTGGAACTGGTGCGTGGGCACGTGGCGGCGGTGCTCGGCCACGCCTCCGGTGCCGCCGTCGACAGCGACCGGGCGTTCAAGGACCTCGGATTCGGTTCGCTGACCGCGGTCGAGCTGCGTAACAGGTTGAACGCGGCGACCGGGCTCCGGCTGCCCGCCACCCTGGCGTTCGACCACCCGACGCCCACCGCGCTGGCCCGCGCCCTGGGCGAGAAGCTGACCGGAGCCACCGGGGCGCCCGCCTCCCCGGCGGTGCTCACCGCCGCGGACGACGACCCGGTCGTCATTGTCGGGATGAGCTGCCGCTACCCCGGTGACGTGGCCAGCCCCGAGCAGTTGTGGGACCTGGTGGTCTCCGGTGGCGACGCGATCTCGGCGTTCCCCGACGACCGGGGCTGGGACCTCGACGCGCTGTACCACGTCGACCCCGACCAGCCCGGGACCAGCTACGTCCGCGAAGGCGGGTTCCTGCGCGACGTCGCCGACTTCGACCCCGCCTTCTTCGGGATCTCCCCGCGCGAGGCGCTCGCGATGGACCCGCAGCAGCGGCTGCTGCTGGAGACCTCGTGGGAGGCCTTCGAGAACGGCGGCATCGATCCGGCGGCGGTGCGCGGCAGCCAAGCCGGGGTGTTCGTCGGCGTGATGTACCAGGACTACAGCACGCGGCTGGGTGAGCTGCCCGCCGACGCGGAAGCATTCGCCGGGACCGGGAACTCGGGCAGCGTGGCCTCCGGTCGCCTCGCCTACTGGTTCGGCTTGGAGGGCCCGGCGGTCACAGTGGACACGGCGTGCTCCTCCTCGCTGGTCAGCCTGCACCTGGCGGCGCAGGCGCTGCGCGCCGGGGAGTGCTCGCTGGCGCTGGCCGGAGGCGTGACGGTGCTGTCCACCCCGGCGGTCTTCGTCGACTTCAGCCGCCAGCGCGGCTTGGCGCGCGACGGCCGCTGCAAGCCGTTCGCCGACGCCGCCGACGGCACCAGCATGTCCGAGGGCGTGGGGATGGTGGTGCTGGAACGGCTGTCCGACGCGCGGCGCCACGGGCACCGGGTGCTGGCCGTCCTGCGCGGCTCGGCGACCAACCAGGACGGGGCCTCCAACGGCCTCACCGCCCCGAACGGCCCGTCCCAGCAGCGGGTGATCCGCCGGGCCCTGGCGGCAGCGCGGTTGAACCCCGGTGACGTCGACGTGGTCGAGGCGCACGGGACCGGGACCGAGCTGGGCGATCCGATCGAGGCGCAGGCGCTGCTGGCCACCTACGGGCAGGACCGGCCCGCGGACCGGCCGCTGCTGGTCGGTTCGGTCAAGTCCAACATCGGGCACACCCAGGCCGCCGCCGGGGTGGCCGGGGTGATCAAGGTGGTGCTGGCGATGCGCCACGGGCTGCTGCCGAGGATCCTGCACGTGGACCGGCCGTCCAGCCACGTCGACTGGTCGGAGGGCGCGGTGCAGCTGCTCACCGGGACCACCCCGTGGCCGGATGCGGGGAGGCCGCGCCGGGCGGGCGTTTCGTCGTTCGGTATCAGCGGGACGAACGCCCACGTGATCCTCGAACAGCCACCCGAGCCCGAGGAGCTACCGGCCCCGCCCGCGGCGCCGCTGCTGCTCTCGGCCAAGAGCGCAGAGGCGCTGCGCGGCCAGGCGACGGCGCTGCGGACCTGGCTGGACGCCAGTGACGAGCCCAATCTCGCCGAGGTCGCGGCTGCGCTGGCGACTGGTCGCGCGCACTTCAGGCACCGCGCCGCGCTGGTGGCGAGCGACCGGGCGGAAGCGTTGCGGGGGCTGGACGCGCTGGCCACCGGTGCGTTCGACCCGCTGGTGTGCACCGGCGTCCCGGGCGGTGACAAGGTCGCCTTCCTGTTCACCGGGCAGGGCAGCCAGCGGGTGGGCATGGGACGCGAGCTGCACGAGCAGTTCCCGGTCTTCGCCGAGGCCTTCGACGCGGTGTGCGCGAAGCTGGACGAGCACTTCGACCGCCCGCTGCGCGAGGTCGTCTTCGGCGACCAGGCCACCCTCGACCGCACCGCGGCGACCCAGGCGGCGCTGTTCGCCCTGGAAGTGGCGCTGTTTCGGCTGGTGGAGTCCTGGGGGGTGCGGCCGGACCACCTCGCTGGGCACTCGATCGGCGAGGTGACCGCCGCGCACGTGGCCGGGGTGCTGTCGCTGGAGGACGCGGCCCGGCTGGTGGCCGCGCGGGGCCGCCTGATGCAGCAACTGCCCGAGGGCGGTGCGATGCTGTCGGTGCGCGCGGCCGAGGACGAGGTGCTGCCGCTGCTGGCCGGGCGCGAGGACCGGCTGGGCCTCGCGGCGGTGAACGGCCCGCGCGCGGTGGTCGTCTCCGGTGCCGCCGACGCCGTCGCAGAGGTCGCCGAAGCCCTCGGTTCCGCAGGCCACCGCACCAAGCCGCTGCGGGTGAGCCACGCGTTCCACTCGCCGTTGGTGGAGGAGATGCTGGCGGAGTTCCGCGAGGTCGTGGCGCAGCTGTCGTTCCGGGAACCGGAGATCCCGATCGCTTCGACGCTGACCGGCGAGCTCGTCGCGCCCGGCGAACTCACCTCGCCGGAGCACTGGGTGCGCCACGCCAGGGAGACCGTGCGGTTCGACGCGGCAGTGCGCAGCCTCCGCGACCAGGGCGTCACGGCGTTCCTCGAACTGGGACCGGACGCGGTGCTCGCCCCGCTGGCCGAGGCGTGTTCGGAGGGCCCCGTGCTCGCGGTGGCCGCGATGCGCCGGGACCGGGCCGAAGTGGCGGCGCTGACCGAGGCGCTCGCGCGAGCGCACGTGCATGGGGTGGCGCTCGACTGGTCGGCGGTGTTCGCCGGTCGCGCGGTCACCACCGCGGACCTGCCCACGTACGCGTTCCAGCGCCAGCGCTACTGGCCGGAGGCGCCGCAGCGGGCACGCGCCGCGGACCCGGTCGAGGCGCGCTTCTGGGCGGCCGTCGAGCAGGAGGACTTCGAGGAGCTGAGCCAGACCCTCGACCTCCGAGGTGACGAACCGGTCGGCGAGGTGCTCGCGGCACTGGCTTCCTGGCGGCGCAACGGTGGGCAGCGCGAGGCCGACGTCCTGCCGCTGCACGTCGAGTGGCAGCCGGTGCCCGCGGACGAACCAGCCGCCCTGTCCGGGACGTGGTTGGTCGTGGTGCCCGGCAGCGCTCCTGGTGCGCAGGTCGACCCGGTCATCGGCGCGCTCGCCCGCCACGGCGCGGCGGTCATCACGCTCACCGCCGCCGAGGACGAGGACCGCACCGGGCTCGCGCAGCGCATCCGCGAACTGACCGCCGAGCGGGAACCGGTGCGCGGGGTGCTGTCCCTGCTCGCAGGCGGGCGTGAGCCGGTGGTCACCACGACGGCGCTGCTGCAGGCGCTGGCCGACCTGGACTTCGAGGGGCGGCTGTGGTGCGTGACGGCAGGAGCCGTGGCCGTGGTGGAGACCGACGAACCGGATCCGTGGACGCAGGCGCCGCTGTGGGGGCTGGGACGCGCCGCCGCGCTGGAACTGGCTGACCGCTGGGGAGGACTGGTCGACCTGCCCCAGGAGCCCGGTGAGCAGGCCCGCGCGTGGCTGTGCCAAGTCCTGTCCGCCAACGCCGGTGCCGAGATGGCGATCCGGGACTCCGGCGTCTTCGCTCACCGGTTGGTGCCCACCCAGGACACCGGATCCGACCCGTGGGAGCCAACCGGAACGGTGCTGCTCGCCGGGGAATTCGGGCCCGTGTCGAGGGAATTCGCCCGGTGGGCGGTGCGCGGTGGTGCGCGGCGCGTCGTGGTCGCCGCGTCCGATCCGGTCGCCGCGCCGGGCGTGGAGGTGCGCGCGGAACCACTGACCGACCTGCTCGTGGAACTCGAACCCGATGTGGTGATCCACGCGGTTCCGGAACTCCCGGCGGAGGAGATCTCCGACGTCGACCCGGAGCAGGCTGGCAAGGCGGTGCGGTCGCTGGTCGAACCGCTGCGCGAACTGCACGAGCGGACGGGGAATGACTACGTCGTGCTCTCGCCGGCGGCTGTCCCCGGTGCGAGCGGGCGGTACGCGAACGCGATCGCCGCAGCAGTGGCCGACGCCGTGGCCGCCCGGCGGAAGGCCGACGGGCTGTCCGGGAATTCCGTGTCGTTGGCGGAGATCCGACCTGGCGCAGCGGTCCGGGTCCTGCCCCAGATCATCGGCGGCGGTGCTGCGGCAACCGTTCTGTCCACTGAGGACTGGAGTGTTCAGGTAGCGGAACAATCGACCATCGAAGGGGAAGCCGGTGATCCGGCCGCAGCGCTGCGCGCGCGGTTGTCCGGGATGGCCGTGGAGGAGTGGCCGGGAGTCCTGCTCGAAGGGATCCGCAACCTCTCCGCGGCAGTGCTCGGGCACTCCTCGGCTGCGGACGTACCCGCCGACGCGGAACTGCTCGACCTCGGTCTTTCCTCGGTCACCGCGCTCGAACTGCGCAACGGGCTCAACGAGTTCACCGGTCTGGAACTGCCTGCCGACGTGCTCTACGAGTGCCCGACACCGGAGGCGCTGGCGGCCGAGGTCTGCGCCTCGTTGGCCGAGGAGGTGGCGTTGCGCACCGGATGACGGAGGTGAGACCCCGCGCGGACGCGCTGGAATTCCCGGGAAAATTCAGGGGATTCCGGCGTCGGTCACGCGGTAAGCTGCGGGCAGGTCCCGCGTGTTCCACGGGCAGTCCACTGTGGCATGACAACGCCGCGGTGCTGCCCACCCGGCGTCGTCGAGCGGCGCTCGACGGTCCCGGCACGGCCCAATCGCACAACCCAGGAGAGAGAACCCGATGGTCAACCCCCGCTTGTGGAACGTCGTCCACGAGACGAACTCGCCGGATGTGGTGCTCGCGGCGGACTTCCCGGTGACCGGGCGCAACGAGGGCGGCTTCCCCGAACTGGTCCAGCAGTGGGGTGCCGACGTCGCGCTGTGGCAGACCGTGCCGCCCACCGTCATGCCGGACACCGACATCACCCCGGCCGACTACCTCAAGCCGTGGCTGAGCGAGGTGGCCGACAGCGGTCGCCGGGTGCGCGCCGTGCTCGGCTACTGCGCGGGCTCGGTGTTCGCCGCCGCGCTGGCGGAGGAGATCGCGGCCTGGCAGCAGCCCGCGCCCGAGGTGGTCGTGCTCGACCCCGAGCTGATCACGGTGGTCACCGCGCACCTGCAGTTCGGCCGGGTGATGGGCAACATGGCCGCGGTCCTCAACGAGGACGAGGTCAAGCAGGTCGAGCAGGACGCGGCCCAGCTCGCCGCGCGGGAGGGCGCCGGAACGCGTGCCTTCACCGCGGACCTGTTCACCAGGTTCCGGCCACTGGCCCAGCAGGCGTTCACCCGAGCTGGCCTGGAGGAGGAGTTCGGCGAGGAGCTGATCGAGCTGGTCGGCTCGTTCATGACCTACCTCAGCGTGGCCTCCCAGCTCGACCCCCGGCCGGGCTGGGCACGCGGCACCGCGCTCAGCTCGACCAGCCCCAGCAGCGGGCTCAACCGGATGCGCGCCTCCGGCGAGGTGGGCGAGGGCGCGGTCGCCCACGAGCTGACCTTCGACGTCGAGCACCGGGACCTGCTGCGCACCGCGGCCGTGGCCGAGGCGCTGACCCGGATCCTGGAGAAGTGATGCCCGAAGCCACCAGGAAGGAGAAGACCCTCTGGCTGCTGGAGGACCTCGTCCCCGGCAGCGGGGTGAACAACCTCTCGCTGGCCTTCCGCGTCGACGGGCAGCTGCGCCCACCGGTCCTCCGAGACGTGGTCGCGCGCCTGCTGCGCCGCTACGAGGTGCTGCGCACGGTCTTCCACGAGACCGACGGCGTGGTGCACCGCGAGGTGCTGCCCGCCGACCGGGTGCGGGTCGACGTCGAGCAGGACGGTGGGACCGGACCTGTCCAGGAGCGGCTGGCGGCCTTCGTCGCGCGCCCCTTCCACCGGGACGGGAGGCCGCTGCTGCGGGTGCTGCACCTGCCGGACGCCGGGGGTGACGTCTGCTGCATCGCGATCCACCACGCCATCTCCGATGTCCGCTCCACCGCGCTGCTGCGGGACGCGTTCGTGTCCTGCTACGACGCGCTGGCTTCCGGGCGCGCGCTGAGCGCCGGCGAACTGGCCGAGGTCCCGGCCTGGCGGGAACCGGAGCCGCGCGCGGCCAGCCGCCGGTTCTGGGAGCAGAAGATCAGCGGGTTCGACTCCGACGCGCTGGAACTGCTTTGCGAGAAACCCGATTCCGGGCAGGCGTCGCTGACTGGTGACGAGGTGACCCGGCCGCTGTCCGGGGCCGCCCGCGAGGTGGTCAAGCGGTTGCAGCGGGAGCTGCGGGCACCGGAGTCGGTGGTGCTGCTGGCCGCCTACTACCTGCTGCTGGCCGCGCACGGCGCCGGGCCGGACCTGGTCATCGGTTCGCCGGTCAACGTGCGGACGAAGGAGGCCGCGCAGGCCATCGGCGACCACAACAACCTTGTCGCGCTGCGCGTGCTCGTCGACCGCGCACGGGGCTTCCGGGAACTCACCGCCGACACCCGCCGGATGTTCCTGGAGGCCATGGCCCACGCCGACTGCGCCGCCGACGAGCTGCTGGAGGTCGTGCCCCGGTCGAACGCCTCGTGGCGCAACGTGCTGTTCCGGCACGTGTTTAACTACGTGCCGGTGGACGGCAGCGGGGCGGAGTTCACCCTCGACGGCAAGCGGGCCGAGCTGCTGACCGTGGAGAACGGTTCCAGCCAGTTCGACCTGGAGTTCTTCATCACCTCCGCGCCGGAGCAGCTGCGCGTCCGCGCGGTGTTCTACACCGGTGTCCTCGACCGGCAGGACGTGGAGCTGCTGCTGGCGCGCTACGACGCGCTGCTGGTCGAGGTGGGGCGGGACCTGGACCGCCCGGTCGGCGAGATCCCGGTGTGGAGCGAGCGCGACCGCGAGGTGATCGCCGCGGCGAACGCCACCGAGCGGCCGGTCGAGCCGGACACCGTGCTCGCGGCGGTCGCCCGGCAGGTCCGGTCCGCGCCGGAGGCCCCGGCCGTCCGGCACGGCGACCGCACCACCAGCTACGGCAGCTTGTGGGGCGCGGCGGAGGTGACCCGCGACCGCCTGGTGGCGGCGGGGGTGCGACCAGGCGACGTCGTTGCCCTGCTGCTGAACCGCGGTCCCGAGCTGGCGGCCGCCGCGCTCGGTGCCTGGCTGGCCGGCGCCGCCTACCTGCCGCTGGAACCGAACCACCCGGCGCAGCGGATCAGCTACCAGCTGGCCGACTCCGGTGCCAAGACGCTGGTGGCGGGCGCCGGTGCCGAGGCACCGGAGGGGTGCGCGCTGCTGCCCCCGGTGGACGTCGACGGCGCAGCACCGACCACCGATCCGGTGGTTCCGGCCATCGACCCGGACAGCGCCGCCTACCTGATCTACACCTCGGGATCCACCGGTCGCCCCAAGGGCATCCCGATCCGGCACCGCAGCCTCGCCAACGTGATCACCGACTACGCCGACCGGTTCGGCGTCGCGCGCGCGACCGGTGCCACCGCGTGGCTGAGCACGTTCAGCTTCGACACCTCCGGCATCGAGCTGTTCATGCCGCTGATCTCCGGCGGCCAGGTGCTGGTGGCCCCGGACGAGGCGCGCTCGGACGGCGAGGCGATGCTGGCGCTGCTGCGGGACAACGACATCAGCTTCCTGCAGGCCACGCCGACGACCTGGCGGCTGGTGGTCGACCAGGTGGCCGGTGAGCTGGCCGGGCTGAGCGTGCTCAGCGGTGGCGAGCCGCTGACCCCGGAGCTGGCCGCGCGGCTGGTCGCCACCGGTTGCCGGTTGTGGAACGTCTACGGCCCGACGGAGAGCACGATCTGGGCGACCGCCGGTGAGATCGGCGAGCCGGTCGAGCGGGTGGACGTGGGCGGCCCGGTGGCCAACACCCGCGTGTTCATCGCTGGCCCGCACGGCGAGGAACTGCCGATCGGCGTGCGCGGCGAGCTGTGCGTGGCCGGGATCGGCGTTGGCTCCGGCTACCACGACCGGCCGGAGCTGACCGCAGCGCAGTTCGGCGAGCACCCCGAGCACGGCCGCTTCTACCGGTCGGGCGACCTCGCGCGCTGGCTGCCCGACGGTCGGCTGGACCTGCTGGGCCGCCGGGACCGGCAGGTGAAGCTGCGCGGGAACCGGATCGAGCTGGGCGAGGTCGAAGCCGTGCTGCTCGGCCACCCCGAGGTCGACGCGGCGGCGGTCGTGGTGGTCGGCGACCCCAGTGCCGACGGCGTGCTGGTGGCGTTCGTGTCGGTGCCGCGGCGGCCGGAGGTGGTGGGGGAGTTGTGGGACCACGTGCACGGCCTGCTGCCCCGCTCCGTCGTGCCGCACCGGTTCATCCCGGTCGAGGACTTCCCCAAGACCGGCAGCGACAAGGTGGACTACCGCGCGCTCGCCCGGATCGCCGCGGAGCGCGCGACAGACACCAGCGACCGGCCCGCGGCCGACATCGGTGACCAGGTGGTCAAGCAGCTGGTCGAGTTCTGGTGCCGCCTGCTCGAACGCGACGACCTCGACGCGAGCAGCCACTTCTTCGCCAGCGGCGGCCACTCGCTGCTCGGTGCCACGCTGGCCCAGGAGGTCAAGAACAGCACTGGTGTCCGGATCAAGCTCGCCGACGTCTTCGAGAACCCGACCCCGACCAGCCTGGCCAGCCGGATCCGCGCCCTCGCGGCCGAGACCGGCCAGCAGCTCTAGCGAACACCCGCGGCGAACCCGTCCCCAGTGGCGGGTTCGCCGACAGGTCCCGAACACAGGAAGCGAGCAACCACGTGGACATCCTCAAACTCGCCGTCAGCGGCTGGTTCGCCCGATCGGCCGCGGTGGCCGCCCGGCTCGGCATCCCGGACCTGCTGGCCGGTGAACACCTGTCCAGCGACGAGATCGCCGAACGCACCGGCACCCGCCCGGAGGTGGTGCGGCGGCTGATGCAGGTGCTCACCGTGCCCGGCGTCGTCCTGCGCGACGACAACGGCGACTTCACCCTCAACGAGGCCTTCGCCCAGCTGCGGTCCGACCACCCGCAGACGTTGCGGCACTTCTTCATCCTCTCCGCCGAGACCTACGACGACGCCTGGGGTGGCCTGCTGCACACGGTGCGCACCGGCGAATCCGGCTTCGAGCAGGTCTTCGGCCTGCCGCTCTACGAGTACCTGGAGAAGGACGCCGACACCGCGGACCTGTTCGACCGGGCCATGGTCGACCTGGCCCGCCCGGTCGCGGCCGAGCTGGTGCGCCACCACGACTTCACCGGGCTCGACCGGGTCGTGGACGTCGGTGGTGGCGCGGGCGCGATGCTCAAGGGCATCCTCGGTGCGCAGCGCGAGCTGCGCGGGGTGGTGGCCGACCGGGCCAGCGTGTGCGAGCGCGGAGCGGCCGAGCTGGCCGACTCCGGCGACGCGGACCTGGCGGAGCGGCTGTCCTTCGAGCCGTCGGACTTCTTCGCGAGCGTCCCGGTCGGCGGCGACCGCTACCTGCTCAAGAACGTCCTGCACGACTGGACCGTCGAGAACCGGGTGCGCATCCTGTCCACGGTCGCCGACGCGATGCGCCGCACGGCGGAGTCCGGCGGGCAGCCGCGGCTGCTGGTGATCGAACCGCTGGTGGAGAGCGACCAGGACGGCTGGCGGGCGCTGTTCCAGATGTTGATCTGCGACGAGGGCATGGACGGCCTGGACGAGGACGGCATGCGGCAGGTGCTCGGCACGGCTGGCTTCGACGTGGTCTCGACGGTGCGCCTGGCCACCGGGCACACCGTCCTGGACTGCGCCGTCCGCCCGGCCTGAGGACGAGGGCGGGCACCAAGCCGATGACATCTCAGCTGGTCTTCCTGTTCTCCGGGCAGGGGTCGCAGTACCACCAGATGGGCCGCTGGCTCTACGAGCACGACGAGGTCTTCCGCGGCGTGCTCGACGACCTCGACGCGGTGGTCCAGCGGGAACGCGGTGACTCCGTGGTGGCGCACGTCTACCACCCGGAGCACCGGTTGCACGACCCGTTCGAGGACTTCCGCCACAGCCAGCCCGCGCTGTTCATGGTCCAGTACGCGCTGTCGCGGACGCTGGCCGCGCGGGGCGTCGAACCCGACGTGGTGCTGGGAGCCAGCCTCGGCGAGGTCGTCGCGTCCGCGGTCGCGGGCGCGGTCGACCCCGCCGACTGCCTGGCGCTGCTGCTGCGCCAGGTCGACCTGTTCCAGCGGGTCTGCCCGCCGGGCGGGATGCTGGCGGTGCTCGCCGACCCCGAGCTGTTCCACACCGACCCGGTGCTGCACCGGCGAGGGGAGCTCGCGGCGGTCAACTCCGCGTCCAACTTCGTGGTCGCCGGGTTCCCCGACGACCTGGACCGGATGGCCGCGCACCTGGACGGCGAGGGGGTGCTGCACCAGCGCCTGCCGGTGCCCTTCGCCTTCCACTCCGCGCACATCGACCCGGCCGAGGCGGAGTTCAAGGCGGCGGTGTCCCGGCTGGCGCCCCGTGCGCACCGCACCCGCCTGCTGTCGGCGACCAGCGGCCAGGACGTGCACCGGCCGGACGCCGACCACCTGTGGCGGGTGCTGCGCGATCCGTTCCACCTGGACCGCCCGGTGGAGCAGCTGCTGCGCGAGGGCGGGTACCGGTTCCTGGACCTCGGGCCGTCCGGCTCGATGGCGAACCTGATCAGGTCGCGGCTGCCCGCGGGCGCGGCGCTGCCGCTGCTGTCGCCGTTCGCCAAGGACGGCACCTTGCTGGACAAGGCGCTGGCGAGCACCGGCACGACCAGACCACCGACGACCGAAACGAGGCGAATGGACACGCGCAAGCTCAGCGTCCACGTGTTCCCCGGGCAGGGGTCGCAGTTCAAGGGGATGGGCCGGGAGCTCTTCGACCGGTTCCCCGAGCTCACCGCGCGGGCGGACGAGATCCTCGGGTACTCGATCCGCACGCTGTGCCTGGAGGACCCGGACCGGCAGCTCAAGCAGACCGAGTACACCCAGCCCGCGCTGTTCGTGGTGAACGCGTTGGCGCACCTGGCCGCGCTGCAGGAGGGCGGGCGGCTGCCCGACTACGTGCTCGGTCACAGCCTCGGCGAGTTCAACGCGCTGTTCGCCGCCGGGGTGTTCGACTTCGACACCGGGCTGCGCCTGGTGCGCAGGCGCGGTGAGCTGATGAGCCGGGCCAGCGGCGGCACGATGGCCGCGGTGTCGGGCTGCGATGTCGACGCGGTGCGCGAGGTGCTGGGCCGGCACGGCCTGGACACCATCGACGTGGCCAACATCAACACCCCGACGCAGACAGTCATCGCCGGTCCGAAGGACGCCGTCGACCGGGCCCGGCCGCTGTTCGCCGAGGTGGGCGCCCGTTGCGTGCCGCTGAACGTGAGCGCCCCCTTCCACAGCCGCTACATGGCGGCGGCCGCGGCGGAGTTCGGGCGCTTCCTCGACGAGTTCGCGTTCGCCGCACCGAAGGTGCCGGTCATCGCCAACGTCGACGCCCGGCCCTACGGCGTCGGCGACGTCGCGGCCAAGCTGCGCCAGCAGATCGCCAGCCCGGTGCGGTGGACCGACAGCGTGCGCTACGTGATGGCGCAGGGGGAGCTCGACGTCCGGGAACTCGGCCCGGGAACGGTGCTGACGAAGCTGGTCGCCAAGATCCAGGCCGAACCGCTGCCGCCCGCCGACCACGTGGACACCGGGGACACTCCGCCGACCGCCACCGCTGCCCCGGTCGTGCGGGATTCGCCGGTGCCCGCCGCGGAGTCGCTCGGTTCCGCGGAGTTCCGGCAGGCCTACGGGGTCGGCCATGCCTACGTCGCCGGTGGCATGCACCGGGGGATCTCGTCGCCGGACCTGGTGGTGCGGATGGCGCGCGCTGGGTTCCTGGCCTTCCTGGGCACCAGCGGGCTGCCGGTCGACGAGGTCGCCGCCGCCGTGAAGACGACCCGGGACCTGCTGCGCGGCGGTGAGCCCTTCGGCGTCAACCTCAGCTACGACCCGTTCGCCGGGCACGCGGAGGACGAGCTGGTCGACGCGCTGCTCAGCGCGGAGGTGACGAACCTGGAGGTCTCCGGGTACGTGCAGGTCACCTCGGCGCTGGTCCGCTACCGGCTGCGCGGCAGCCGGGTGCGCCCCGACGGCACGGTGGTCGCGCCCCGGAACCTGCTGGCCAAGGTGACCCGACCGGACATCACCCGGGTGTTCCTCGAACCACCGCCCGCGGACCTCGTCGCCCGACTGCTGGCCGACGGGGCGATCACGCGGGAGGAGGCGGACGCCGCCCGCGTCCTGCCGGTGGCCAGCGACGTCTGCGCGGTGGGCGACTCGGGCGGGTACACCGACATGGGGGTGCTGCCCGCGCTGCTGCCGTCGGTGCTGCGGCTGCGGGACGAGATCGCCGGTCGCGGTCCGGGCCCCCGGGTGCGGGTGGGCGCCGGGGGTGGCATCGGCACGCCGGAAGCGGCGGCGGCGGCCTTCGTGTTGGGCGCCGACTTCGTGCTGACCGGTTCGGTGAACCTGGCCACCCGGCAGAGCGCGATCAGCGACCGCGTCAAGGACCTGCTGCAGGGGCTGGACGTCCACGACACCACCTACGCGCCGTTCGGCGACCTCTTCGAGCTCGGTGGCCGGGCCCGGGTGCTGAAGAAGGGCGTGCTCTTCCACGCCCGCGCGAACAAGCTCTACGACCTGTGGCGCAACCACGACGACTGGCAGCAGGTGCCGGTCGCGGTCCGCGAGCAGGTGGAGCAGAAGTACCTGCACGCCACCTTCGAGGAGGTGTACCGGGAAGTCCGCGGCCGGGACCCGCTCGGCGCTCCCGAACCCGACCCCAAGCGCAGGATGGCGTTGGTGTTCCGCTGGTACTGCGAGCGCGCGCTGTCGTTCGCGCTCACCGGTGAGTCCAGCCGTGAGGTGGACTTCCAGGTGTGCTGCGGCCCGGCGCTGGGGGCCTGCAACCAGTGGTTGCGCGGCACCGACCTCGAACCGTGGCGCGGCAGGGACGTCGACGAGGTGGCCCGCCGGATCATGGCCGGTGCGGCCGAGGTCGTCGGCCGCGGCACGGCCCGGTCCTGACCGAAGTGGACCGAACCACCCCTGAACTGGAGGAGCTGAGAATGACGGACACCGTGCCGGAAGCGGTCGTGCACCCCACCACCCGCAGTTGCCCGTTCGACCCGCCAGACGGGCTCGGGCAGCTGCGCGAGGAACGGCCGCTGACGCGGATGCGCTACCCGGACGGCCACGTCGGCTGGTTGGTGACTGGGCACGCCCTCGCCCGCGAGGTGCTCGCGGACCCGCGGTTCGGCTCGCGCGGTGACCTGCTGCGCGCGCCGGTCCCGCTGGCGATGGCCCAGCCGCACTCGGAGATCCCGCCGGGCATGTTCACCGCCATGGACCCACCGGAGCACACCCGCTACCGGCGCAAGCTCGCGGGCGGGTTCACCGTGCGCCGGATGCGCCTGCTGGAGCCCCGGATCACGCAGGTCGTCGAGGAGCACCTGGACCGCATGCAGGATGGCGGCGGGCCGGTCGACCTGGTGTCGGCGTTCGCGGTCCCGGTTTCCCTCCGCGTCATCTCGGAGCTGCTCGGGGTGCCCGCCGAGCAGCAGCACCGCTTCCTGGAGGCGACCGAGGTCGTCTTCACGATGGGCGCCGACGCCGAGCAGGTGGTGGCCGGGTGGGAGGCGATGCGCGCGCTGCTGCTGGAACTGGTGGAGATCAAGCGCTCGGCACCGGCCGAGGACTTGCTGAGCACGCTGGTCGCCGACGGCGAGCTGACCGACCAGGAACTCATCACCGTCGGCACGCTGCTCATCATGGCTGGTCACGACACCAGCGCCAACATGCTCGCGCTGGGCGCCCACGCCCTGCTGCAGAACCCGGCGGAGCTGGCCGAGCTGCAGGCCGATCCGGCGCTGCTCGACGGTGCGGTGGAGGAGCTGCTGCGCTACCTGACCGTCCCGCACGTCGGGTCGATCCGGGCGGCGCTGGCGGACTTCGAGTTCCACGGCGAGTCGATCAAGTTCGGTGACGTGGTGACGTTGTCGCTGGCCGCGGCCAACCGGGACCCCGCCCAGTTCCCGGACCCCGACGTCCTGGACGTGTCCCGCCGGGCCACCGGGCACCTGGCGTTCGGGCACGGTGTTCACCAGTGCGTCGGCGCGCAGCTGGCCCGCATCGAGCTCCGCGTCGGTTTCGGCGCGCTGCTGCGGCGGTTCCCCACGCTGCGGTTGGCGGTGCCGCCGGAGGAGGTCGAGATGCGCCACGACATGATCATCTACGGCGTGCGCAGCCTCCCGGTGACCTGGTAAGGGCCCGGCCGCCCGTGTGCCCTGCCCGCAGGGCGCACGGGCGGTTGCGTCACCGGGCCATCGTGACGGCCTCCAGCAGTGCCGCCCGGTAAGCGGTCAGCTGTGCCTTCGGACGGGGGGTCGGCCGGTTGCCGTGGATCGCGGACCAGGTGAGGTCGAAGCCCAGCGCGTAGAGCTCGGCCGCGGAGGTCAGCATGGCTTCGTCCTCGGCTCCCCGGCGCCCGGACGGCAGCGCCCGCCCGTCGAGGTGGTGGTGGGCGAGGCACTGCCGGATGGAGCTCAGCAGCACGGGGTGCGGACTGATCTCCAGGAAGATGCCGTGCCCGTCCGCGCGCAACCGGTGCACCGCTTCGGCGAAGCGCACCGGCTGCCGGAGGTTGCGCACCCAGTACTCCGCGGTCAGGTCCGTGCCCTGGACGGGCGCCGCCTCCACAGTGGAGTACATGGGCAGCGCGGCGGGCATCGGCCGCAGGTCCGCCAGCGCGCGGTGCAGGTCCTCGCGGAGCTCGTCGACCTGCGCGCTGTGCGAAGCAACGGTGTCCCGGACGAGTTTGCAGTAGATGTCCTGCTGCTCCAGCGTCCCCACGAGCCGGGCGAGCGCGTCGGTGTCACCGGCCAGCACTGTGGACTGTGGACTGTTCTGCGCGGCGATGCTGATCCGGCCCTCGCTGCCGTCGGCGACCGCGGCGGCGTCCGCGGGGCCCAGCTCGGTCACCAGCAGCGAACCCCGGCCGGTCAGGCGCTGCAGCAGGGCGCTGCGGCGCACGGCTATCCGCGCCGCATCGTCCAGCGTCAACGCCCCGGCGACGTGCGCGGCGGCGACTTCACCCATGCTGTGGCCCACCACGGCGTCGGGTTCCACGCCCCAGGAACGCCAGAGTGCGGCCAGCGCGACCTGCATCGCCAGCACGGTGGGCTGCAGGACCTCGGTGGCGTGCAGGCGGGGCCCACCCGGCGAATCCAACTGCTCCAGCACGGAGAAACCGGCGTGCTCCCGGATCGCCCGGTCGCAGTCCCGCAGCGCGGCCCGGAACACCGGGTACCGCCGCGCCAGCTGCTTCCCCATGCCGGTCCACTGCGATCCCTGGCCGGAGAACACAAGGACGATTTCGCGCGCAGCTGGCGCCGGGTCCGCCTCGGCGTCGTCCGCCCCGGCCTGGCGCAGGAAGTCGGCCAACGCCGGGTAGGAACCGGCGACGAAACCGGTGCGCACGGCGCGGTGCGGGTGCTCGGTAGCAGCCCGTCGGCAGAACTCCTGCAGTGGCGGCAGCTCGTGGCCCGCGTCGATGACTGCCAGCCGGTCGTGGATCAGCCCGCGCAGCTCCGCCAGCGAGTTCGCTGAGAGCGGGAACAGCTGCGGTTCCTCCAGCGCCACCGGACCCGGATCAGCCCCTGGCATGGGCACGAACATGCTACCTCCACGAATGTGCGGATCAACGCAATCCACAGAATAGCAAGGGAAATGCTGCCGAGGAGCCGATCGCGCAGGCTGTCCACGCCACGCCGGTCGAACCTGCGGGGGTGCGATCGCCGCGGGGTTCGGTGCGGCGATCGCACCGCTCGCCGGGGGTCAGTAGCGGCGCTCGCCGTCTCCGCTGAGGGGGGACCACCACTGGGTGTAGTTCGTCGCCCCGTCGCCGAAGATCCCGCCGCGGCCTTCGACGACCTTGCCGTTCTCCCACTTGAGCATCTGCACGCCGGAGATGTCGAGCACGTCGAACGGGGAGGTGCTGCCCTCCGGCGCGCCCTTGCGAACGGCGTGGATCTTGTTGGCGTCGATCGAGTAGCCGTCCTCGTTGTTGATGAGCAAGGAGATCAGCTCCATGCTCCACGTGCCGCCGGATGCCTCCAGCATGCCCTGCACGTAGTCGAGGAAGTCGTCGATGCCGACCCGCCAGCCCGCGTGCGCGTGGCTGCCCGGCGCGAGGAAGCGCAGGTCCTCCGACCAGTACTGCGCCGCCTTGTCGCGGTCTCCGGCGGTCACCGACTCGTACGCGGCAGCGACCAGTTCGGGCGTGATCTCAGTCATCTTCGTTGATCTCCTTCTCTCCTCGGAGTTCGGTGAGCCACCCGTCCACCAGGTTCGCGGTGGCCTCGGCGTGCTCCTCCACGATCGTGAAGTGGTCGCCCACTGCCTCTGGCCTGGCGTCGCACTGCGGCCAGTTCGGACCCCAGTCGGCGTCGGCCAGCGGTGCCCCCTCCGCGTCGGGCAGGGCGTCGCCCGCGCGGACGAACAGCGTGGGCACGTCGGTCTGCTGCGGCTCCCAGTCGCCGAACAGCTCGAAGTAGCCGCCCATCGCGGTCAGCGAGACGTGGTCGGAGGAGACGAACTCGCTGCGCCGCGCGAACAGGCCGTTGGTGAACGCCGAGCTCAGCCTGGGATTCATCTCCCGGGGCAGGTAGGTGTCCACGAGCACCACGGCGCTCGGCGGCAGGCCCCGCTGCTCCAGCCGGGTGGCGACGGCATGTGCGATCCACCCGCCCGACGAGTAGCCCAGCAGGGCGTAAGGGGCGCCCGCCGCGTTGTCGAGCACTGCCTGCGCCTGTACTTCGACGAGTGCCTCCACACTGCCCGGAAGTTGTTCCCCGGGGAGGAAACCCGGCTCGGGCAGCACCAGTGTCGAGCGGCGGTCGCGGAGGGCGGAGGCGAACCGCGCGTACTGGTGCGCCCCGGACATCGCCACCACAGCGGGGAAGCAGAGCAGCAGCGGCTCACGCGGCCCTCTGGCCAGCGGCACCGGTTTCGGGACCCGGTCGAGCTCGGCCGGGGTGCCGAAGACGGGGCGGAACCGAGCCGCCATGCGGACCAGCTCCATGCCTTCGTCGATCCGGTCCTCGGCGCAGGCTTGGCGGAACAGCGCCCCCAGGGTGTCCTCCGCAGCAGCGGGTGGCGGCGCCGCGGTGTCCGCCAGCTCGTCGCACAGGAACCGGGTCAGCGCGGGTGGTGTCGGGTGCTCGAACACCACGGTCGCGGGGAGCCGCAACTCGGTGGCCCGCTCCAGCCGGTTGCGCAGGTCGACGGCCATCAGCGAGTCGAAGCCGAGTTCGGTGAAGGCCCGGTCGCCGCCCAGGTCCTCCGGCGAGGCGTGGTTGAGCACGGCCGCCACCTCGCGGCGGACGAGGTCGAGCAGCACCTGCTCGCGTTCGCCACCGGACAGCTCGCCCAGCTTGGCGGGCAGGTCCTGCTGCCCGCCGCCACTGCTCGCGCGCGAGGGGCGGACCATGGCGTGCCAGATCGGCGGGAGGGGTTCCCGCGCGGCTGCGGCCCGCAGCGCGGACAGGTCGACGTCGATCGGGACGAGCAGGGGTTCTGGCCTGGACAGTGCCGTATCGAACAGTTCCAGACCGGCCTCCGGTGCCAGTGGCGCTATCCCGCCTCGGGCGAGCCGACGCAGGTCGGCAGCCATACCGTCTTCGGTGGCCCACGGACCCCAGGCCAGGGAGGTGGCCGGGAGGCCCTGGGCCGCGCGGTGCGCGGCGAGCGCGTCGAGGAAGGTGTTGCCCGCTGCGTACGCGGCCTGCCCCGCGGAACCGAGGGTGCCCGCCGCCGAGGAGAACAGCACGAACGCCGTGAGATCACCGGCGAGCTCGTGCAGGTGCCAAGCCGCGTCCACCTTCGGGCGCAACACGCGCGTGAGCTGCTCGGGGGTGAGCGATTCGACCACACCATCGTCCAGCACACCGGCGGCGTGCACGACGGTGCGGACCGGGTGCTCCGCGAGCAGCGCGGCGACCTGGTCCCGGTCGGTGACGTCGCACGCGACGACTTCGACGCGCGCCCCCAAGTCCGCCAGCTCCGCCCTGAGCTCCGCCATGCCGCCGCGGCGGCTGACCAACAGCAGGTCTCGAACACCGTGCGCGGTGACCAGGTGCCGTGCGATCAGGGTTCCCAGCGCGCCGGACGCGCCGGTGACGAGCGCGGTGCCCTGGGCCAGGTCGACGGCGGTCGACGCAGGTCCGGTGACCGGCGCGACGCGGGGCACGGAGGTGCCGTCCCCGCGGATCACCGCGTGCGGTTCGCCGGAGGCGAGCACCGACGCGAGCGCGCGCCAACCCGGAGGTGCCTCGCCGGGGTGGACATCGATCAGCGCGATGCGGCCGGGGTGCTCGGCCGCTGCGGCCCGCACGAGACCCGCGAGCGGAGCCAGGACCAGGTCGGTCGTCGCGCCCTTGGCCAGCACGACCAGCCGCGTCGCCGCGAACCGCTGGTTGGCGAGCCAGGTTCGCAGGGACGCGAGGACCCGGGAGGTGATCTCGGTGGCGGCGGTGGGCACGTCGGTGCCCTCCGGTGCGGCAGCGGTCAGGAACACCGCGTCCGGGACGGTACCGGAAGCCGACGCCACGGCGTCGAGCCCGGCCAGGTCGGAGTAGGTCTCCTGGTGTGCGCCGCTGTCCCGGAGCGCCGAGGTCAACCAAGGATCGGGGTCGCCGAGCACGGCGAACCACGATGCGTCCGGCACCCGCGTCGACGGCAGGTCCTGCCACCGCACCCCGAGCAGCGCCCTCGGGGCGCCGCTCTGACCGTGCTCGACGGGCATGTGGCGCAACGTCAACGCCTCGACACCGCCGACGGCGCGTCCGTCCTCATCGGAGAGTTCGAGGGAGACGGTGTCGTCGCGCACCGCCTTCAGGTGGACGTGCAGTGCGGTCGGAGCAGGGTCGTTGATCTGGACACCGCGCCACGCGAACGGCAGGCTCGGCGCCGAGCCGGAGGTGTCCACGAGGTCGCCGACGCCGATGGCGTGCAGGGCCGCGTCCAGCAGGGCGGGGTGGATGACGTGACCTGCCACGTCGGTTCCCGCGGGCAGGGCCACCTCGGCGAAGACCTCGCCCGGGCGGCGCCAGGCGGAGCGCAGCCCGCGGAACGCGGGGCCGTAGTGCAGCCCCCGGTCCGCCAGCTGGTCGTAGACCTCGGCGAGGTCCAGCGGCTCCGCATCCTGCGGCGGCCACGTCGTGACCGCGGCCGGTGCGGTCTCTTCCGGGGCGGCGAGCGCGGCAGTGGCGTGCCGGGTCCAGTCGTGCTCCGAACCCGGCTCGCGGCTGTGCACGCGAACGGCCCGGCGGCCGGTTGAGTCCGGCGGCTCGACGCTCAGCCGGATGTCCAGCGGGGACTCGGCAGGGAGCACGAGCGGTGCGTCGACGGTCAAGTCGTCCAGGGCCGTGAGCCCGCACGTGGCTCCAGCGTGCAGGACGAGGTCGACGTGCGCCGTTCCCGGTAGCACGACGCGGTCGCCCACCGCGTGGTCCGCGAGCCACGGGTGGGTGCCGGTGCTGATCTGGCCGGAGAGCACGAGCGCACCCGACTCCGGGTCGGTGACCGCCGCTGCCAGCAGTGCGTGGTCGGCGCGTTCGAGACCAGCGGTGTCCAGGTCCGCCGAGCGGGGGGCGCGGTGGTCGAGCCAGAAGTGCTGGTGCTGGAACGGGTAGGTCGGCAGCGAGGTGGGGCGGGCACCGGTCCCGTCGAAGTAGGCGTGCCAGTCGGGGTTGGTGCCGGTGGTGACGAGGTGGGCGAGGGCGGTGTTGATGGCGTTGGTTTCGGGTTGTTTGGCGCGCTGACTGGGGACTGCGCCGGTGGGTAGGTGGGGGATGAGTGAGGCGTTGGGGCCGATTTCGAGGTAGGTGGAGGAGTTGTGCGTGGTGGTGATGGCGTCGGCGAATCGGACGGTGTGTCGGGCGTGGTGT
>NZ_JBEPDU010000025.1:0-98579 GCF_040300525.1 Saccharopolyspora sp. NPDC000359
GGCACCGCCCAAGCCGTCGGCAGGGCGGCGGCCAGGCGCAGCGGGCCGGGGGCGTCGCCGAGCAGGTCGACGATCCAGTTCACCAGGGGTTTGACCAGGAAGCCCAGGCCGAGGCCGAGAGCGCCGCAACCGGTCCCCAACGCCCAGAGCACCGAGTTCGGCATGCGGAGGGTGGTGGAAGTGCCGGTGGTGGTCATGCGGTGTCTCCTGCGTCGTCGCGCTGCCGGGAGAGCAGCCGGGTGATCATCCGGCGCAGCATCGGGCGCGGGTCGTGGTCGGGGTCGGCGTTGAGGAACGCGCCGTCGAGGACGATCTGGATCCACCGGGCGGTCTCGCCCGGGTCCAGGTCCGGGTCGATCGCGCCGGTGCGGGTGCCGCGCTCGACGAGCGCCGCGAACCCTTCGTGCAGCACCGCCTCGGTCTCGGCGATGACCTGCGCCAGCTCCGGGTCCTTGCCGACCTGGCGGACCACCTCGACCAGGATCCCGGGGGCCAACGGGTCCATCGTCTCCGCGGCCAGCGCGTCCACCACCGCCAGGATCGAGGCGACCGGGTCGTCCCCGGCGCCGTGCCGCGCGACGAGCTCGCGCGCGGTGGGCAGGTCCTGCTCGAAGATCGCGCGGAACACGGCCCGCTTGTCGGTGAAGTAGTAGAAGACGCTGCCCGAGCTGAGCCCGGCGGCCTTCGCGATCTCCGCGGCCGAAGTGCTCTCGAAGCCGCGTTCGGCGAACAGCACCGCTGCGGCGCGCATGATCGCCTCGCGTCGTGCGGCGGCGCGCTCGTGGTCGACGGTCCGTGCCATGCGACCAGGCTAACAGATTAACTGATTGGTCAGTTAAAGAATGGTGCCCGAAGGGGGCGCCCGCGTCGGCGAGCGCCCCCGGTCGGCTCAGAACTCGGCGTTGAGGCAGGCCAGGCGGCCTCCGGCGGTGCCTGCCTTGCCGGGCTCGGTGTGCGTGGGGGTCTCGTGGATCACGAAGGACTTCGCGTCCTGGCGGGTGTCGAAGGACCAGGTGCCCTCGGCGGTGGCGGTGCCGTTGCCCTGCGCGTCGGTGTGGAAGTCCAGCCACACCTCGTTCTGCGGGTTCGCGAAGGCCGGGTCCACCGACGGCTTGACCGGGTCCGCCTTCTCCTGGAAGTGCGGGCCAGCGTCCTCGCCGGTGGCGCCGCACGGCTTGGTGTGCACGTGGGCGCCGTACTGGTGGTCCGGGACCAGGCCCTCCAGGTTGACGGTGATCTTGGTCTGGCCGTTGGTGCGCTCCGAGGTCAGGTCGACCTTGGCGCCGTTCGGGACCAGGGCGGGGTCGTAGGTGACCGCCTTGGCGTCCGGCGCGAAGGCCCCGTACGTCGTCGCTGTCCGCTTGGCCGAGGCGGTCTGCTCGTTGCCCGGCGGTTGTTCCTGGCTGGTGCCCTCCTCTGCGGGCGGCGCCTCGGGCTGGCCGCCGCACCCGGCGACCACGGCAACCGCTGCGCACGCGCCGACGATCGAGCTGAGCAGTCGGGTCCGCTGCTGGAGCATGGGTATCCGTCCTTGTCCGTCACTGGTAGTAGTGACGTCGATTCTGCCCGTGATGTCGATTTCACCGCCACGGGCACAGGTGGGTGGCGGCGGAGTCGCCCCGGTCGGGTCCTGCCAGGTGGACGGGGGCGAACATGAGGGCGACTCGCGGATAGGTTTGGCCGCATGGCGTGGGCGCGGGGTTCGGACCGGACTTGGTTGGTGGCGCTGGCCACCGCGATGTGGGGCACGGACGCCCTGTGGCGGCAGCCGCTCGCGACGTCACTGCCCTCGGCGAGCGTGGTGTTCTGGGAGCACGTGATCATCGTGGCGCTGCTGGTGCCGCTGCTGCCGCGGGCGTGGCGCGCGCTGGCGGCGTGCGGGTGGCGCGAGCGCATCGCGATGATCATCGTCGGCGTCGGCTCGTCGGCCCTGGCGACCGCGCTGTTCACCACCGCGTTCCAGGTCGGTGACCCGGTGACGCCGCTGGTCCTGCAGAAGCTGCAGCCGATCTTCGCAGCGGTGGCGTCCTACGCGCTGCTCCGCGAGCGGCTGAGCGCGCGGTACTTCGCCTTCGCGGTCCCGGCGCTGGTCGGGGCCTGGTTGCTGGCGTTCGAGGACCCGCTGCACATCGAGGTCTCGCAGGTGGTGCCCGCGCTGCTGGCGCTGGGCGCGGCGGCGCTGTGGGCGGCGGGGACCGTGCTCGGCCGGTACGTCAGCAGCCGGATCCCCGCTCGGGACGTGACTGCGCTGCGCTTCTCCATCGGACTGCCCGCGGCCGCGGTGGTCCTGCTGGCCACCGGATCGCCGGTGGCGGTCGGCTGGGACAACGCGTTCGGCCTCGTCCTGCTGGCGCTGATCCCCGGGCTGATCGCGCTCGGCCTGTACTACGTCGGGTTGAGCACCACCCCGGCGGCCCGCGCGACGCTGGCGGAGCTGTCGTTCCCGGCGACGGCGGCGATCGTCGGGGTGTTCGTGCTGGGCGCGGAGCTGAGCGCGACGCAGTGGGTCGGGTTCGCGCTGGTGGTCGCGATGGTCCTGGGCCTCGGCTGGCACGAGCGGGTCAGCCGCGTGAAGGTCGTCGAGGCACCGGAGGCCGTGCCCAGTCGGTGAGCCGATCCGGGTCTGTTCCAGTCCAAAGTGGAATCCGGGAGGGTGGTCGTTCTTGCCCGCTGTGGCTAGGAAATCAGTGGCGAGTTGATGTCGTCGGCCCCCTCAGCTGCGCTATGATCGGCCCTCCGTCGACTGCGGTGTTGGGGGGACTTGGTCGTGGCCACTTGGTGGCAGGCGGCAGTGTCGTTGCTGGTCGGCCTGATGACCGCCAGTGGGGCCTACCTCGGTGTCCGCCACACGGTCCGCGGAGCCGACCGGGCCACGGCGCAGCGGGAGCTGGCCGCCCGCCGCGAGGAGTGGCGCCAGCGCTTCTCGCTGGCTGCGGAGTACGCGCTGGACGACTCGCCGCAGAAGCGGGCGGCGGGCATGGCCATGCTGGCGAAGCTGCGCGGCTCCGAACTGGCGCGGGAGGACGACGTCGCGCTGCTCGACGAGTTCCGGAACCGGACGCGGAGGGCGGTGCGCCTGGCCGAGGTGGAGGACTCGCAGCGCTCCCTGGTGAAGGTGCGCAGGCGGGTGCTCGGTGACGACCACCCGGACACGGTCCGCGCGGTGGGTGACCTGGCCGCCACCCTGGAGAAGCGCGAGAACTTTCCAGAGGCTGAGGAGTGGTTGCGGGTCCTGGTGAAGCTGCGGGAGCGCTTGCTCGGCGAGGACCACCCCGAAACCCAGCAGGCGAGAACCACCCTGGCAAACCTCGTCCGCCGCTCCGCTCCGCAGTGGCGGCAGCCACCGAGATGACGCGCGCCACCGGTCACCGCGCTGCGGATGCCGGTGGCCAGGTCGTCCGCGGTGGTGTTGCCCCGGTCCGGATCTGGCGCCCGGCGCCACCCCGGAGAAGCCACCGCCAGGGTGCGGCGGCGATGGTGCCCGCGACGAAGGTCCCGAAGCCCAGGCAGTCCGGACCGGCCCCGCGCACCCGCCCGGGCAACGCCGGTGACGTCGCTTCCACCCCGCTGCCGACCACGCAACCGTCACCCCCCCCGGAGCCGTTCCCGTGCACCCAAGCCCGCTCCGGCTGGAGCTGCGCCTGATCCCACGGCGTCCCATTTGTGTCCACAGTGGATTCGATTCGGCATGACTGGTAGGTCTCGATCACCTGGCCGATCGCGGGCAACTCCGGAGCGGCAACCGCCGCCGGAGTCGGAACCGCCGACGCGGCAACAACGATCAACGACCGAGTCGCCAAGGAAGGGCTGCGCTGGATCGCGGACGGCACCGCGCATTCCCAGGCGGCCCGCCGGATGGGCCCCTAAGTGGCCACAGTGGACATCTACGTCAGGCGGTGACCGCACGGCGTCAGCGACAGCGTCAACGAGTTGGACTGGATGCGCGACAGGTCGAACAGGTCCCCGGCCAGCTGGTCCAGCCGCTGCCAAGCTGCACAACCGCGGCGAGGACTGGAAGGGCGGCGAGGGCGCGCACGTCGCGGCCGGCCAGATCCGCGTGACCTGCACCGCGCCCTGAGCAAGCGGAAGGGCGCCTCCCCGGTGTGGTGAGGCGCCCTCCCACGGTCCGGGTCAGAAGACGGTCACGCCCTGCGCGGACGGTTGGAAGGACCCGATCTGGATCGACTTCACCGGGAACTCGGCGTGCTCCCCGGCGCTCTGGTCGAAGGAGATGTGGGCGTTGGTGGTGCCCTCGCCGCCCGGCATCGAGGCGGTGAACCCGGTGGCGACGTACGCGTCGAGGTCGTCCTTGCTGCCGAGCTCCAGCTTCACCCCGGCGAAGGCGGTCTCGCCCGGTTCGAGGCGGGTGGAGGTCGGCGGGCCGGGGATGTCGACCTGCTGCGTCGGCACCTCGATCTCGGAGTTCGACATGTCGAGCGGCACGAGCCCGGCCCAGCCGTCGACGGTGCAGGGCTGCTGCGAGCTGTTCACGGCGGTCAGCAGCAGGATGCCGGGCCGGTCGGGCTGCACGGTGAGCGTCATGTCGACGTCCTCGGCCGAGCAGCTGGCCTCCTGAGCCTGACCGATGCCCCCACTGGCCTGCTGGACCTGCCCGGACAGGGCGTTGGCCCCCTGGTCGGGCGTCGCCCCCTGCGCACACCCGGTGAGCAGCGCGATCCCGCCAGCGAGAGCAGCGACGGCGCCCAGCGCACGAGTCCGGTTGAGCATGGTGGTTCCCCTCCGTTGTTCCTACCGGGTGCGTCCCAACACCCTTCGCCCCACAAGACGCGCGCCGCCACCGGAGGTTGCGCGAACCCCACTAGTCGTCCACGACCAGCGAGGGCGAGAACCACCCAGACCGGACACCGACCACCCGGACATGACCCGGACAGGTGAACCGCCCCGCCTGGTCAGTCCTGTGACCTTCATCGGGGGAGAAACCGCGCACCATCGCCGCACAAGATCGTCCGGACCTTGTAACCTTGGGCACGCGGGTCGTTAGCTCAACTGGCAGAGCAGCGGACTTTTAATCCGCGGGTTCAGGGTTCGATCCCCTGGCGACCCACCAAAACCCCAGGTCACAGACCTGGGGTTTTGCGTTGGTGGGGTCGGTTGCCAAAAAACTTGCCCACTTTCCTCAGCGCCCTTCGGCGCCGATGAAGGCCAGCGCTTCAGCGCTCGCGCGGGACTGCTGGCCCCTACCGAAGTAGATGTCCTGCGTCATCGACACGCGCGAGTGCTCTCGTCAGCGATCACACGAGCCGTCAGCCCCGAACTGGCTCGGTGGTCTTCGCGGGCTGCTGGTGCGGGTTCGCTGGCTGAGGCTCGGAGGCTTCTGTGAGCGATTCCCGATGGGTGGAGAGCTTCGCGTCTTCCCAGTTCAGGGGTGGGTTTGCGCGAATTGGCCGACGTGGTGATCTTGTTTTTCTAGAGTTCGCGGTCATGGCAGATCAAACCGATCAGCGGGATGCGTTGCGTCCCATCACCCGCGTTGCGGCCGTGTTGTTCTACTCCGGGGCGGTCGTGCTCGCGGTCTTCGGGATCGGTGCCCTGTTCAGCGACGACTTCAGCTTCCTGGGTGTGGGCGCGGGAGAGGTTTGCTTGACCACGTCGGAGTACCAGATCCCGATCGGCAGCGACACCAGCCCGGTGCCGAACGTGGTGCACCTGAGCAGCGAGCTCGCCCGGGTGTGCACGACCGCTCCCACGGGTGGGGCGATCGCCCTCGGCCTGCTCTGCAGCCTCCCGAACGTGGTGCTCTTCCTGGGTGCTTCGTGGATGGTCCTCGGGGTGTCGCGGATCGCCGGGCGGGAGCGCGTCTTCAGCGAGCCCGTGGTGGCCTCGCTCCGGCGGTTGGCTTGGTGGGTGGTGATCGGCGGCGTGGTCGCAGCAGCGATCCAGTCGTGGGCCGAGGCGAACCTGGTGGCGCTGATCATCCCGGACTCGCACTCCGACGCGCCCCGGGCCTTCATGACCAACTTCCCGTGGGGCGTGCTGTTCGCCGGGGTTGGTGTGTTCACCGTCGCGCGGATCGTTCGCCTCGGCGTCCGGGAAACCAGAGCTGGTTGAGCCACGTGTGAGGTGCTCGCGGGGGCTGCGCTGCGTCGTTGACCCGTGGGTGCACCTGGCCGTGACCGTGCTGGCGCGCGTCACGGCCTGACGGAGCTGGTGGTCCTGGCCGTCGCCGGGCTGAACGCCGCAGCCAACCGCAGCCGGGGGGCCGCCTGGTGGGGGGTCAGCTGGGCTTGGGTAGGTCGAGCTTGTTCCGCAGTGCAGCTAGGTTTCGCGTCGTGTCCGCGTCGTGGTGGTGCTTGACGAACTCGTGGAGAACGAGGACCAGCCTGCGGGCGCGCTCGTGGCGCTCTTCGCTCCAGGTCCTCAGGTGCTCCAACGCCGAGTGCACCAGGTCCCACTCCTCGGCGAACACGCCGTAGCCGACATCGACGACCGCGGGCTTGCTCGACTCCAGGTACCACGTCGCGGTTTCGAAGGGAGTCGCGACCACCGCCCCTTCCGCCAGCTGTCCGTAGGTGGTGCGCACGAAGTCGTCGTCGTACTCGCCGTCGGCCTCGTCGAACGTCGCCGACGCCCTGCTGAGCTCGGTGCGGGCGCGTTCGTAGCCCTCCCGGGCTGCCGCCAGGTCCCCGGTGAGGTGGCTGAGCAAGGGTTGGGTGCCTGCGGTGTGCACCGTGAAGTCGGTGGAGAGCACCACCACGGCCAAGAGGCCCAGCCAGGGGGCCTCACCTCCTACGACCTGTTCCAGCCACCTCCTGCACTCCCCGGTGAAGCCGTTGTCGGCGAGTTCGATGCCCGCCTCGGTAGGCCGCGAGCTCGCGTTCGACGACGTCCGGAACCGGGCTCAGCGGATCGGGCGGTAGCGGCCGTGCGTGGCCGTTGTCGTCCAGCAGGGGGGCCGGTCATGTCGGTGCCTTCTGTCGTCGGAGCGTTGCAGCGCAGCATGCCAGGACCGGCCGACGGCTTGATCGACGATTGGCGGCGGAGCAGCCCCTGGCAGCGCGGTTCTCGGCAGCGCACGTCGACGGGAATGCGCTGCGGTGCCAGCAGATCGTTGCGGTGCGGTTGGTCAGCCCTGGATGGTGACGTTGGTGATGGTGACGTCGCCCAGTGAGGCGTTGTCGGATTCCTTGCTCTCGCTGCGCTTGGCGTCGATGGCCCTCAGGCCCTCTTCGGAGATCGAGCCGAACACCGTGGCATCGATCCTGTCGTCCTGTTGGTCGTCGAAGTACAGGGAGATGTCCGCGTGATACTCGCGGTGCATCACCAGGTAGCCGCGGCGGTAGTCCTGGAACTCGGGAATGCTCTCGTCGGTCCACTTGTAGCCCGGGCTGCCCTCCCCGCTGGAGGGAGCGGGTCCGCACTCCACGTACGGGATGGAAGCGCTGCCGCACGTGGAGTCGTTGTAGAAGCCCTGCTCGACCAGGTGGATGAAGTCGTTGACCGTGCACGGGGCCAGCGACCGGTCCAGGACCACCGGGATGGGGCCGATGCTCGTGTTGAGGGTGGCCCGCACGAGGCCCGTCGCCGGGACCTCGCCGGTGGCCGGTGGTTCCACCTGTCGGACCGGTGCCTTCCCGTCCGGCTCGTAGTGGCACGTGACCGTGTCGGGCAGCGGAGTCGGCCGCGTCGGCGGAGCGACGAAGCCCGGCGGGACCTGCTCGGCCTGCGGCGAGCCGTTGGACCGCGCGGGGTCGGGCAGCAGTGACACCGTGGTGATCACTGCTGCGGCAAGCGCGACGACCCCGATCGCTGTGCTGATCAGGGCCTTCCGCGTCTCGGGTGACCGCTCCTGCTGTTGGCCGCCACCGTGCGGCGGGGCTGTCCCGTAGTAGTGGGTCAGGTTGAACGCCGCCGATGCCCCTCCGGCGCGCGGAGCAGCGGAGATCTGCTGGATGACCTCGTTGCTCACCACCGTCGTGGCGCTCGGCGAGGTGGCGGTCTCGGCGCGGGCCAGGGCGGCGCGCGCGGCGGCGGCGACGGAGCTGGCGCCGTCCCTGGTGAGGTTCGACAGCGCGGTGCGGGCGGCTTGCGCCGCGTTGGCGCTGCCCGAGGTCAGCCGCGCGGACAGCTCGCCCACGATCGCCAACCGCACCGCTGGGAGGGGGCTGCGGATGGCTTGGACGACCTCGGGTGGGAGGTTGGTCGCGTTCGGGCTGGTGGCGACGATCAGGCTGCCGTGGGTGTCGCTGGCCAGGCCCGGGGTCTGCGGTTTGCCCGCGTGCTCGACCTCGTCGTAGATGAAGTCGTACAGCTCCCTCACGTCGATCAGGCCGTCGTCGTTGCGGTCGGCGCCTCCACCGCGCAGGCCGTCGACCAGGGCTCCGGTGAAGACCGACGGCCTCGCCGCGCCGACGAGCGTCGTGCTGGCGGACTCCCCCGCTTCGTAGGAGTACTCCAGCGCGGACGAGGACGTCATGACCGCGCTGCCGCGCCCTCTCAGCTGCGAGAGGACCCCGGCGTTCTCCCCGGACCGGTGCGTCGACCCGGGCGGGAAAGCGCCAGCGAAGCAGCAGTCCAGGATGACCACCACGCGGCTCGACCTGGTGTTGTCCATCTGGTCGCGCACGAACTGGGCGCTGATCGCGGTCGCGTTGAGCCGGTCGTGCCGGGAGTTGGCCATCACCAGGTGCAGTTGGCCGTGGTCGTCCTTGATGCCGTGCCCGGAGACGTAGAGCAGGACCAGGTCTTCCAGCCCGACCGTGGCGAACAGGTCCTCGATCGCCAGGCTGGCCACGTGCGCGGCGGGGTTGTGCAGCGCTTGGACCTCGTAACCACCGATGCCCGGGTCGGCGAGCAAGGACGCCAGTGCGTCGGCGTCGGCGCGCGGTGCCCGCAGCTGCTGGAAGGTGGCGTCGGAGTAGCTGTCGGTGGCGATGAGCAGTGCCCGGCGCTTTCCAGTCAAGACCACACCACCCCAGAACCTCGGCAACCGGTTGTTCAGCGCGCCCAGCACTAGAGCGTAGCGAACCGATCACGGTCCGTTGGGCGCGCCGGGGGCCGGGGATGCCGGGGAGGGGGTCTGACAAGGTTCGGAGGGGAGGGGAGTCGCGATGCCGATGATCGTGTGGTGGCGCAAGCCGCCCAGCGCCAAGGGGCGGCCGGATGGTCGCGCTCTGCTCGCAGCGCGCATGTGCGTCGTTGGTCCGTGGGTGTACCTCGCGGTCTTCCTCCCGTTGGTGGTGCTCGCGCCGGTCACGGCCTGGGTGGGCTTGTGGGGGCTGCGGGTGCTGGTGGTCCTGGCCGTGGCCGGGTTGGTCGCCGTGTTCATCAGGCACCCCCACGACGACCAGGACGGCGACCTGACCTTCACCATGGGTTTCGGGTCGGTCCTGATCGCGCTGCCAGCGCTGATGGGCCTGTTCTGGCCGTTGGCGCTGCTGCCGCTGGTCGTCCCGGTCCTCATGGTCGGTGCGGCCGTCCGCCGGCGCCTGCGCCGGTAGGTGCGCCGATCCGTCCTTTGTGGACCTCCGTGCCCGGGTTCAGGGTCCGAGGTTCTGGTGCAGCTGGGCGAGCCAGTCGAGGTGGCCCTTGATCGCCGCCTGGCCAGTCCGGGTGAGGCGGAACCAGGTCCGGGGGCGGCGGCCCACCGAGCCCTTGCGGACCTCCAGGTAGCCAGCGTCCTCGAGAGCGCGGCTGTGCCGGGAGATCGCGGAGTCCGTCGCGCCCAGCATGTCCCGGGCCGTGGCGAAGTCGACCCACTCAGCGCCCTGCAGCAGGGCGCACAACCCCAGCCTGGGGCCGGTCTCGAAGATCGGGTCCCGACCGGGCGCGTCCTGCTCGGTCACGACCTGACCCGGCCTTCCTCGATGTCCCGGCGCATCGCCGAGCGGATCTTGAGCTGGACCAGGAAGACCGCCACCGCCACGACCGGGAGCACCAGGAACGCGGTGTCGCGGTGCCCGCTGCTGACCAGCGCTTGCATGCCGAAGAGGCCGAGCGCCGTGACCGCGATGCCGACCAGCCAGAACGGCCAGGCACTGGGGTAGGCGGTGATCCGCTTGCGGAGGTGGACCCCGCTGCGGCGGCGCCGGGCTGCCGAGTAGGCCACCGAACCGGCGGCCACCACCACGAGCGCCCCCGACACGTAGGGGCCGCTGTCCGGGCCCAGCCAGGTGTTCCAGATCGGCAGGCCGGCCAGGAGCACCAGGACGACCCCGTAGAGCCCCCAGTAGGCGGCGGGGAACTGGGCGTGGGTCGCGAGCTGCCGCCGGGCGGCGGCGACCTGGTCGAGTTCGGGCGTTCCGGTCATGTCCATCGCTCCTCTGCATGTACTTGCAATACTGCAAGAGTACGCAGATGTGAAAGTGGGCGCAACCGTCCCGGTGTCCGTCCGAAGAGGACTCCCATCTGCTGTGGGCAGAACTGCTCACAGCGGCGGGAGCGGTGCAGCGCACCTGGGCGGCGGCATGGTCGGGGCATGACCGATGACGACAAGCAGCGGATGTTCGACCACCGGCTCCGCGAACGGCTCTTCAACCAGCGGGTGCTGGTCCTCGACGGCCCGCTCGACGACGACAACGGGACGGTGCTGACCACCCAGCTGCTGTCCCTGGCCAGCGAGGACCCGCGCAAGGACGTCGCGCTGTGGATCCACTCGCCGGGCGGTTCGGTCCCCGCGATGCTGGCCATCCGCGACGTGATGCGGCTGGTGCCGTGCGACGTGGCCACCCTCGCGCTGGGGCTGGCGTGCAGCGCCGGGCAGTTCCTGCTGTCCGCGGGCACGCCGGGCAAGCGCTTCGCCCTCCCGCACGCGCGGATCCTGATGCACCAGGGCTCGTCCGGGATCAGCGGGTCGGCGGTCGAGGTGGAGGTGCAGGCCGACGACCTGCGGCACACCCGGGACACGGTGCTCGGGCTCATCGCGGCGGACACCGGTCAGCCGATCGAGCGGATCTTCACCGATTCGCTGCACGACCGCTGGTTCACCACCGCGCAGGCGCGGGAGTACGGCTTCATCGACCACGTCGTGGACAGCTTCGACCAGGTCGTGCCCGCCCGGCAGCAGGTCGGGATCGGTGCGACGGCCGGAGGCGGCGAATGAGCACCTACACCATCCCCAACGTCATCACGCGCAGCGCGGCCGGCGAGCGGATCATGGACGTCTACTCGCACCTGCTGTCGGAGCGGATCGTCTACCTCGGCACCGCGATCGACTCGGGCGTGGCGAACGCGCTGATCGCCCAGCTGCTGCACCTGGAGGCGGACAACCCGGACCGCGAGATCAACTTCTACATCAACTCCGAGGGCGGCGACCCGTCCGCGATGCTCGCGCTGTACGACACGATGCGCTACGTCAAGGCCCCGGTGGCGACGACGTGCGTGGGGCAGGCGGTCGCGGCGGGCGCGGTGCTGCTGGCCGCGGGCGAGGCCGGGCGGCGGTCGGTGCTGCCGCACACCCGGGTGGTGCTGCACCAGCCCGCGGCGCAGGGCCGCGGCGCGATCCCGGACCTCATCATCCAGGCCGACGAGGTGGTGCGGGTGCGCACCCAGCTGGAGGAGATCCTGTCGGCGCACACCGGCCGCGCGGTCGTGGACCTGCGCCACGACACCGACCGCGACCGGGTCTTCGACGCGGCGGGCGCCGTCGAATACGGACTCGCCGACCGGGTTCTGGACCGCCGAACCTGAGCTCAGGCGGCCATGAGCACGGGTCCCGCGGGGCGGCGCCCGGCTGCGGGGACCGTGCCGCGGATCCGCCGGATGTCGCTGGCGATGCCGATCAGCAGGTCGTCCAGGTCGACACCCAGCGCACCCGTGACCGCGGCGATCATCTCGCTCGACGGCTCCTTGCGGCCGCGCTCCATCTCGGAGAGGTACTGCGGCGAGATACCGGCCCGCTCCGCGACGTCGACGAGGCGCCCGCCCTGCTCCTCCCTGATCGCCCGCAGGTTCCGCCCCAGCGCCTCGCGCCACAGCGGTTCCGGCTCTCGATCAGGCGCGGTGGCGCGCCGCTGGTGGAAGGGAAGAATGTCCGCCATTCCGCCATCCTGACACCGATCCCGCACCCCGGGGCGGCAGTTCCGCTCCCAGCGGAAACCGGGTACCGACCGGCGGGAAGCGCTGGGGGGCTACTTGTTGATCTGGCGAACGACGAACACGAAGATCAGCACCAGGGCGGCCAAGACGCCGGAGATGACGAGCAGTTCGGTCAGGCCGGGCAGGACGGGCACGGAGAACATGCCGCCAGCATCCCACGCGTCCTCCGCTCGCCCCAGCTGATTGGCACAGCGGGCAGTTGCGGACTTCGATGACTTCTGGCAGGCCGGTGCGGCCCGCGAGGAAGCGGGTGGCGAAGGCACGACCGACGGGCGGCAGGACGAACCCAACCCGGAACCACACTCCTGCCAGGCTGATCCGCGAGCGGCTGCCGGGGAAGTCGGTTGCTTCCCCGGCAGCGGTCAGCGGGGGTTGGGGAGGCCGAGTTGCTTCCGCAGCTCTGCCAGGGCTCGGGTCTTCTCCTCGTCCCGCCAGTCATCGACGTACTGGTGGAGGACGAGGATCAGCCTGCGGGCGCGGTCGTTCCGTTCGTCGCTCCAGGCCTTCAGCCGCTCCAGAGCCGCGTGCACCGGTTCGAAATCCGCACCGGCCGGGAACAGGTGCAAGCCGATGTCGGCGAGCGCGGGGCGGCTCAACGCCTCGAATTGGCAGGCGGTTTCGAACGGGTCCCGGACCACGGTGCCCTCGGTCGCGGCGGGGACGTCCTCGACCTGGTCGGTGACGATGTCCATCCACGGGTGGCCCGCCAGGTGCTCGCCGAACCGGATGCCGACCCACCGGGTCATCCCGTCAGCACGGCTGTTCGCCGGGAGGGACTCGCCGAAGGTGTAGCTGAGCACCTCGCTCGCGCGCTCGTTCTTCCCCAGGTCGATGAGCACGTGCCCTTCGAGGTGACCCGCGTAGGCGGCGAGCAGGCCGTCGCAGTGCGATCGCGCGCTGCTCAGCGGTTCGAGGGCGGCGGAGGAGTCGCCGCTCTGGATCAGGACGTTGCCCAGCAGGAGCCTGGCGATGTCCCGCTGCTCCAGGACGGTGTCGTCGGACTCGTTCTCCCACGCCTCTTCGAGGCGGGCGAGGGATCGTTCGAATCCCTCCCGGGCGGCCGCCAGGTCACCGGTGAGCTGGCCGGCGAGGTGGTCGAGCAGCGGTTCGGGGCCCGCGATGTACTCCTCGAAGTCCGCGGAGAGCATCACCACGGCCAGGGGGCCCAGCCATGGGTCTTCACCTGCGGCGACCTGTTCCAGCCACGTCTCGCACCCCGCGCTGAGGCCGTTCTCGGAGAGTTCAACACCGGCCAGCGCCATGGCCGCGTGCCCGGACACGGCGGTGCGGCCCGATTCGGCGATCGTGCCGAGCGAAGCACGTGCTTGCGCGACATCGCCCGCGCGGTAGGCCGTCAGGCCGAGTTCGACCTCGCCCGGAATCGGGCTCAGCGGGTCGGGCGGGAGCGGCAGCGGGAACCCGTTGGTGTCCAGCAGTGCGTGGTCGGTCTGCAATCGGTTCATCGCGGCGCATCATGGCAGGGCCGGCCGACAGGCCGCGCGGGCTGCGGCTCGGAGGGCCAGGAGGAGCGGGAGGGAGCCGACGTCGCGGATCACCGACGGGAGGCTCGGGGCTTCCAGGACCGGGGTTCCGGCGCGGAGTTCCTCGCTCAGCGCGGGCAGGTCCACGTCCAGGATGGTGACGTCGGAGCTGTACAGGCGCTCCGCTCCGCGCGGGCCCGTGCCGCGGGCCTCGGCGCTCGACACCGACAGGGTGGTCACCGCGAAAAACTCCGGTTTCGCGCCGCGCTCCATCCAGCGGGCGAAGCCCGTCATGTCGGTGCCCGCGACCACCTCCGGGGCAAGGCCCGTCTCCTCGCACAGCTCGCGTTCCATGCCGGTGCGCAGGACCTCGGCCAGGGTGGTGCGCGGGGCGCCGTCGGCGTCGACGAGGTCGCGCGGCTCCAGGGAGCCGCTGCCGGACGGGGCCAGCAGCAGCGGGCTGGCCGTGTTGCGGTCGGACTGGCTCACCAGCAGCAGCTTCCCGTCGGTCGTGAACGCCAGGGTGGAGATGCCCACGACGTCGGACAGGATGCTGGCCGTCAACGGGCGGATGCGACCCGAGGCGTCGGTGAGGAGCTGGCGGCGCGGGTCGAGGTCCTCGCCGGTCTCGCGGTTGGTGATGCGCATCGCGCACAGCTCGTTGGAGCACTGGAAGTCGAAGAACCGCGCGCGGTGCAGCAGCACTTCGGCCTCCCCGGACCCCGGCAGCGGGTCGGTGCGCAACCCCACCACCGGGCCGTTGAACAGCAGGCGCCCGCGGGCTCTTATCGGCAGCACGTGCGGGGCCGTGGCGCGCAGGACCGGCGGGAGCCGGTAGGGCTCGTCGGCCACCCGCACGGTGAAGGTCCGCTCCCGCAGGGTGCGGTCGATCTCGTCGCTGAGCAGCGCGGTGCCGCGGTTGGGCAGGTAGCTGTATCCGGCGTCCGGATAGGCGGCCGGAGGCGGCAGCTGCTCGTGCGGGAACGGGGCCGCGATCAGCGAGAACTCGTGGGAGGACCAGCGCTGCCGCAGGTTGCGGAAGTCGCGGGCGAAGGTTGCGGTGCCCAGCAGCAGGGCGACCACCGAGATCGCGACCCCCACCGCGCTGGGCAGGATGGTGATCGCGCCGAGCAGCACACCGAGCGCGGACACCAGCACGGGCCACTCGCGGACCGCCAGGAACCACGTGTAGTCGGCCTTGGAACGCGCGCGGCGCAGCAACTTGCGCAACCGAGACCCCCGAAGATCGAGTTCCGAAACTCGATCACAGTAGGACAGCCGCGCCCGCCCTGGGGAGGGTTTCGCGGGAGGTGGGCTCCCGCGGAACCCCGGTCAGGCCCTGACGTCCGACGGGTGGGTGGCCAGGGGCGTGACGTGGATGTCCATGTGCGGGAACAGCGGCAGGCCGGAGAGCAGCGTGTGCAGCTCGTCGTTGGAGTCGACGTCGAAGATCGAGATGTTCGCGTACTCGCCGACGACGCGCCAGATGTGCGGCCACTTGCCAGCGCGCTGCAACTCCTGGGAGTAGGCCTTCTCCCTGGCCAGCAGCTCGGTCCGGGCCTCCGGGGCGAGGTCGGGCGGCAGGTGGACGTCCATCCGCACCTGGAACAGCATGATCAGTCCTCCTGCGGGTCGAGCTGGAAGCCGTAGGTGATCTTGGCGGTGCCATCGTCCTGCACGACGGGGTCGAGCACCAGCTCCGGCTTCACCGCGCTGGCGATGTCGTCGTCGTTGTGCGGATCACCCGGGAAGTACAGCTGCGCGACGAGCTCCTGGTGACCGGGTGCGGTGACCTTGACGTGCAGGTGCGCCGGGCGCCAGGCGTGCCAACCGGCGGCGGCGATGAGCTTGCCGCAGGCCCCGTCGGTGGGGATCTGGTACGGCGCGGGCTGGATAGTGCGGATCCGGAACGCGCCGTCCGGGCCGGTGGTGAAGGTGCCGCGCAGGTTCCACTCCGGCAGGCCCGGGGCGAACTGGCTGTAGTAGCCGTCGGCGTCGGCCTGCCACAGCTCCACGGTCCCGGCCAGCGGCGCGCCGTCGACCGAGGTGATCGCGCCCTCCCACAGCAGCGGGGTGCCCGCCTCGCCGTCACGCATCGGCAGCGCGGCGTCCGCGCCGCGCTCGGGCGCGCCCGGCACGTAGTACGGGCCCTCGATCGAGCCCTTGCTGCCCCGGCGGTCGGCGGTGGCCACGTCCTCGACCACGTGCTCCACCCACACGTCCAGGAACAGCGGCCACTCGCCGTCCTCGCCGACCTGGATCAGCCATGCCTTCAGCGCGTTGTACTCGTCGTAGGTGACCTGGTGCTCGCGGATCGTCCGGTGGACCGCGCCGAGGACCTCGCGGGCCAGCAGGTCGACCCGCTCCGGCGGGGTGTCCTTGACCGCCTCGTAGGGCGACTTGTCGTGGTGGAAGCGCTCGGTCGCGGCAGCTCCGGACGCGGCCGCGGTGGCGGTCTCCTCAGCGGTGCTCATCTGGTTCTCCGATCCTGTCGTTGCGGTGGCGCTCACGAGGTGCGGTAGTGGGCGAGCTTGTCCGGGTCGACCTCGACCCCGATCCCGGCACCGGGCCGGACCCGCAGCTCGCCGTCCCGGATCCGCAGCGGTTCGGTGAGCAGGTCGTCGGTCATGTCCAGGAAGTTGGAGAGCTCGGCCGCGCGGTGCGCGGTGCGCTGGTGGGCGGCGCCGAAGGCGATCGTGCAGGCGGTGCCCAGCTGGCCGTCGATCTGGTTGCCCATGACGACCTCGACGCCGAGCCCCTCGGCGAGGTGGTGCGCGCGCTGCGAGCCGGTGAAGCCGGTGCGGGCCGTCTTGATGCTGATCGCGGTGGCCGAGCCGCCCAGGACCTCGCGGGTGATGTCGGCCGGGGTCACTGCGGACTCGTCGGCGATGAACGGCACGTCCAGCTGCCCGACCAGCCAGCGCCTGCCCAGCACGTCGTCGGCCGGGCAGAGCTCCTCGGCGAAGAGCAGGTCCAGGTCGGCGAGCTGGCGCATCGCCCGCGCGGACTCCGCCGGTGTCCAGCCGCGGTTGCCGTCGACGTAGAGCTCCACGGCGTCGCCGAACGCCTCGCGCAGGGCGCGGACCACGGCGACGTCCAGGTCCACCGGGCGGCGGCCGACCTTGACCTTGAAGGTGCGGATGCCGTGGGTCGCCAGCACCCGCTCCGCCTCGGCCACCATCGCGGCCGGTTCGTCGAAGCCGAGCATGTGGCAGACCCGGAGCCGGTCGGTGTAGCCGCCGAGCAGGTCGGTGACGCCGAGCCCGACGGTCTTGCCGAAGGCGTCCCACATCGCCATGTCGATGGCGGCCTTGGCGGTGGGGTTGCCGACGGTGCGGTTCAGCCGGGCCCGCGCGACCTCGCGCTCGGTCACCCGGAGCCCGGTGAGCTGCGGGGCGAACAGCGACTCGACGACGGCGACGATCCCGGCCTGCGTCTCGCCGTAGGTGAACGGGCGGGGCGGGGCCTCGGCCGCGCCGACGACGCCGTCCTCGGTGCGCACGCGGATCAGCACGTGTTCGGCGGTGGTGACCTCGCCGGAGGCGAACTTCAGCGGTTTGGCGTAGGGGATGGCGAACGGGATCGCCTCCACCTCGGTGATCTTCACGCGAATCCTCCCGCCGTGGCTGGCTGGTTGCCGAGCGTATGGATCCGGGCCGGCGGTGCGGAATTGGTAGTGCCCCTGCTGGCGTAGGGGAATCCTTTAGCCGCTTGCCCCGGGTTCCGCGGCGGTGCACCATGCAGTTCGCGGGCCGCTCTGGTCCGGTGGTCGAAAACCGCCCGCGGAGCCGGAAATCCGCCTGTGCGGTCCACTGTGGATTCCTGGACCTGGGTGGGGTCGGCGCTTATGCTGTGCCGAACCGGCGTCGCGGAGGGCGTTGACCTCGACCGAACCCGACACCACGTGAGGGGAACACCTTGTCGTTGGAGAAGACCGTCGCCGAGTTGGCCCGCCGGGTCGAGGTGCTGGAGGCCGAAGCCGAGATCCGCCGGATCCAGGCGCGCTACATGTTCCTGTGCGACACGCCCTGCCCGGAGCACGGCGTCCGCGACGACGCCCACCGAATCGACCTGATCATGGAGCTCTACACCGAGGACGCCGTCTGGGAGGGCGTGGGCGAGTACTACGACAACCAGTTCGGCCGGGCCGAAGGCGCCGCCGCGATCCGCGCCCACTTCGAGGCGTTCTGGGGGCAGGAGCAGGACCCGGCGCTGCTGCTCAACGCGCACTACCTCACCTCCGAGCAGATCCACGTCGACGGCGGCGAGGCGACCGGCCAGTGGATCCACGTGCAGCCCTGGCTGTTCTCCGACGGCAAGGCCCTGCTGCGCTCCAGTCGGCTGAACAACGCCTTCCGCAGGACCGCCGATGGTTGGAAGATCGTGCGCACGCGCACCGAGAACGTGTTCATCGCGCCGCTCGCCGCGGACTGGGTCAGCGACCACCCGACCGCGTCGGTGCTGATGAAGCCGTAGGCGGGCGGGTGGTGGCGATGCGGAGGAGGCAGATCCGGTGACTTCGACGGACGCGGAACCGGTGGTGCACATCGTCGACGACGACGCGGCACTGCGGCAGTCGCTGGTGTTCCTGCTGGAGAGCATCGGGGTGCAGGTGCTGACCTACCCGGACGCCACCACCTTCCTCGAGGAGTTCGACCCCGCCGAGGTCGCGGTGGTCATCGTCGACGTGCGGATGCCCGGCATCAGCGGCTTCCAGCTGCAGGAACGGCTGCTGGAGATGGACTACCCGGCGCCCCTGGTGTTCTGCTCGGCCCACGGCGACATCCCGATGTCGGTCCGCGCCGTCACCCGCGGCGCCGTCGACTTCCTGGAGAAGCCCTACCAACCGCAGCGCATGGTGGAACTGGTCCAAGCCCAGCTCGACGTTGCCCGCCAGCGCTTCGCCGAACACGCCGACCGCCGAGCGGTCGCGGCCCGCCTGGAAGCCCTGACCCCCCGCGAGCGAGAGGTGCTGCGCCTGGTCATCGAAGGCCTGCCGAGCCAGGTGATCGCGGGAAAGCTGGGCACGAGCGTGAAGACGGTGGACGTCCACCGAGCCCGAATCAAGGCCAAAGCCGAAGCGGAAAGCCTCGCAGCCCTGGTCAGGGACATCCTCCTCCACCGAGTCGACGTCTAACCCTCCCCCTCCGACTCCCGACCCCGGTCCCTCTCGACCACGGCCCAACTTCCGGACCCGGCTTCCACTCCAACCTCGGACCCGGCCCAGCCTCCGGGTCCCCGGCTCGACCTCCGGGCCCCGGCTCGACCTTCGGGCCCCGGCCGAATCTTCGGGCCCCGGCCGAATCTTCGGGCCCCGGCCGAATCTTCGGGCCCCGGTTCCCATTCCAACCTCCGAGTCCCGCTTCAGCCTCCGGGTCCCGGCTCCCACTGCGCCTCCGGACCTCGTCCCTGGCCTCGGTCTCGGAATCACCCCGACCCGGCTTCGGCTCTGGATGACGCGATTCAAGGGAATCGCATCCCAATTTCCGTTGAAATCGCGAGTGGGGCACCTCATCGGCGACGGCCTGACGACACTCCTCGGCGTGTCGGGCGCCCGACACACCGTGGAATCACAGTTTCAATTGAAACTGTAACCCGGAGGGACGTGCCCCGGCGGACCGGAGGATCAACCTCCGATGTCCACGAGTCCTGGTCAACGTCTCGCCCGGAAGTCCTGAGCCCACTTCTGGTGCCGGGAGTCCTGGGTTCTCGCGGGGTGCGGGGAGACGCAAGTCGTTACAGTTTCAATGCAACTGTGGTGTGGAGGAGTTGACCTCGGGGTCGGGGCGTCCGGATGGTGCCGGTTAGGAGACCCCGGGGGGCAAGTTTCGATTGGAACTGTGGTGTGGAGGACGGATCGAGCCTCGGGGGCGGTCCGGAGGGCACCGTTCGGGGGACCTGGGTTGGCGCAGTTTCAATTGAAACTGCGGTTCGAGCCTCGTGGGATTCGCAGTTTCAATTGAAACTGCGGGTTGGGTGGTCAGGTGGGGAGGAGGGTGGTTTCGGTCCAGGTGGCTGTGGTGAGGAGGGCGGACTCCCGGTTGTGGGGGCCGATGAGTTGGAGGCCCAGGGGGAGGCCGGTGGTGGTGCGGAGACCTGGGACGGCGACCGCGGGGAGGGACATGGCTTGCCAGGGACGGCTCAGGACCGGGTCCCCGGTGGCTTGGCGGCCGGTGGGGGCCGGGCCGAGGGCTGCTGGGCCGAGGACCGCGTCGTAGTCGGTGAACACCTCCGCCAGGCGGTCGGCTGCCGTCGACGCGAACGTGCGGGCCGCTTCGTAGTCCTGCCGCAGGGTGTTGGCCCCCGTCCGGAGCAGGGTGGCCAGCTGCTCGCTCAGGCGTGGGGCGTGCGCGAGTTCCGCTGCACGTTCTCGGGCCGCTTCGTAAGCCATGATCACCGGGTGCGCCGCGGTGACCTGGGCGATCAGCTGGTCGTCGGGGAACGGGTCGATCGTCGCCCCGGCGGTGCGCAGCTTCTCCTTCGCGCTGGTCAGCGCGTCCCGCATCGGTAATTCGAGGTTCGGGGGCGTCCAGAGCAGCAGGCGTGGTGGGCGGTCCGCCGCGAGCGCCGGGTCGGGTTCGCCGGTCAGGGCCGACCAGGCCAGCGCCAGGTCCGCCACGCCCGCGGTGAAGAAGCCGTGGCTGTCCAGGGTCGGGCTCAGCCCGGTCACCCCGTCCACCGGGAAGCGGCCGGGGGTGAGGACCAGCGACGCCACGCCGCAGAACGCCGCCGGGCGGGTGACCGATCCCGCGGTCTGGGAGCCCAGCGCCAGCGGTACGTGGCCCGCGGCGACCGCGGCCGCCGAGCCGCTGGAGGAGCCGCCGGGCGTGTGGTCGAGCGCGGCCGGGTTGCGGGTCGGGCCGGGGGAGAAGTAGGCGAACTCGGTGGTCACCGTCTTGCCGACCGGGATCGCCCCGGCTCGCCGCCAGGCCGCCACGATCACCGCGTCGGCATCGGCGGGCGGTGCGTCGGCGCGCAGCTGCGAGCCGCACCGGGTGGGCAGGCCTGCGACGTCGATGATGTCCTTGACCGCGAGCGGCGCTCCGGCCAGCGGTCCGCTGCCGGTGGGGTCCGCGCAGGGGTCGAGCTCCACCCAGGCTTCCAGTTCGCGCTCGGTCTCGGCGATGCGCGCGCGGGAGCGGTGGTGCGCTTCGGCCGCGGTCGCGGAGCGCAGCGACCAGGGCTGCCAGTGCCAGTGGTTCACGGCTGCTCCCACGCCGCGTCGGCGACCCAGTAGTCCATGCCGCTGGCGCTGACGCCGTGCCGCCACTCCGAGGTCCGCCGCAGCAGCGGTTCCACCTCGGCGGTGACCGCGTCCGCCGCGTCCGGCCCGTCCTCCGCGACCTCCCAGTGGACCCAGTTCAGCTCGCGCCCGCAGGCGTCGTGCACGAACAGGTCGACGTGCCGCCAGCCGTAGCCGTGGGTGTCGTTGTAGCAGGTCAGGGTCATCCGCGTGGGTTCGGCTGCCATGCGGCTCTCCTCAGGCGCTCAGGGGTGCGGTCAGGCTGTGGAACTGGCGCTGGAAGTAGACCAGGGCGCCGCTGTCCGAGCGGGTCATGACCTTGTCGACCTCGACGAACATCACCGAGTGCGAGCCCTGCGCCCGCTCGGCGGTGATCCGGCCGACCAGCGAGGCGGGCGCGTCGCGCAGCACCGGGACGCCCTCGGTGTCCAGGTCCCAGCAGTCCGCGCCGAACCGCTGCGCGGTCGGCACCTTGGTGGCGCCGGCGAAGTGCAGCGCCAGGTCCGCCTGGTCGGCGCCGAGCACGTTGACGCAGATCCGGCCGTTGGCGACCAGGACGTCGTGGGACCGGCTGGACCGGTTGACGCACACCAGCACGGTCGGCGGCGAGTCGGTCACCGAGCAGGCCGCGCTGACGGTCATCCCGGCCAGGCCGTGCTCCCCGTCGGTGGTGACGACGTTGACGGCGGCCGAGAGGTTCGCCATCGCGGCTCGGAAGTCGCGTTGGGCCGGGGTCAGCTCGGGCACGATTCCTCCTGGGGCTCCGACGGTTTCCGGCACTGCTCCGACGGTACGCAGCAGGCGGTCCGGCGGGAATCGAGACTTCCCCGCGCCCGCCTGAGGATTTCCCCTACGCGGCGCTCACCCCGCCAGCGGCAGGGTGAAGCCGAAGCGGGATCCGCCCTCGTCGCGGCACTCGGCCCAGATGGTGCCGTGCTGGCGGGTGATGATCCGGTAGCTCAGGGCCAGGCCGATGCCGCTGCCGTGCTCCTTGTCGGTGAAGGTCCGCTCGAACGGGTCGTGGCGGATGCCCCGGCCCTGGTCGTCGACGGTGAGCACCCCGGCGTCGTCGTCGATCCGGGTGGTGATGGTCAGCTGCCGCCGCTGCGGATCGCAGGCCACCATCTCGTCGATCGCGTTGAAGCACAGGTTGAGCACCACCTGGCCGGTCAGCACCCGCTCGCAGCGCACCGGCACCGGCTGCGCGCTGCGCCGCACCCGCACGTCGACGCCCGCTGGTCCGGCGCGCAGCCCGACGAAGTACAGGCATTCCTCCAGGATGTCGTTGAGGTCGGCGACCTGCTGGACGTGCTCCAGGTGGCCGACGAACGCGCGCACCGAGCTGACGATGGTGGCGGCCCGGTCGATCTGCCGCACCGCGTTGTCGATGCCGTAGCCGACCCGCGCGTCGGCCTGCCCGGCGGCGCGGGCCCCGACCAGGAAGTTCGCCGCCGCAGCCAGCGGTTGGCCGAGCTCGTGCGCGATGGCCATCGCCATGTCGCCCATCGCGGTGTAGCGGGCGAGGTAGTTCTCCTTGTGCATCTCCCGCTCCCGGCGCACCTGGCCGTGCACCCGCTCGGAGACGTCGTGCAGGATCATCAGCAGCGCGTCGCCGCCGGTTTCCTGCAGCCGTTCGAGGCTGCCCTCCAGCCACACCGGTTCCTGCCCCGGCCGGTCCACCTCCAGCTGCACCGGGGTGACCGGGTCTGCCCCGGCCAGCACTTCGTCCCACGTGGACACCCGGCCGCGCAGCCGCAGCCGGGCGTGCTCGGTCAGCGGGCCCAGGGGTTCGCCCGCGGTCGCGCCGAGCAGCGGCAGCGCGGTGTTGGTGGCGAACCGGATGGTGCCCGCCGCGTCCAGCATCAGCGCGACGGTCGAGGTGTGGTGGGCGAGCGCGTCCACCCACGAGGTGGTCAGCCGCAGCTGGCGCTCGACCTCCTGCTCGCGCTCGATGTCGCGGAACTGCACCAGCACCGCGGGCCCGCGCTCCAGCTCGACCCGCACCGCGACCGCGTCGGTCGGGATCACCCGGCCGGACTTGGCGCGGTAGTGCCACTCGATCCGGCTGGCGCCCTTGTCCACCGCCTCCTGCAGCCACGCCCGCCCGATCACCCGGTCGTACTGCTGCGCGGAGCTGCTCATGTCGTTGGCCTTGAGCGGGCGCAGTTCGGCGACGCTCCACTCCAGCATCTCGCACGCGGCGGGGTTGGCCCAGAGGATGTCCTTGGACGCGGCGTCGTGCAGGAGCAAGCACATCCGGCTGGCGTGCGCCATCGCCACGAAGTCCTGCGCCGTCAGCTCCGGGGCACGGGGGTCTGCCTGCATCGTCCCAGCGTAAGGGGTCTGTCGGCGGAGCTGTCATACATCAGGAGGGGCACCCGCAGTCCAGGGAAGCGCTCAGGTTCCGCTGCGGAACCACGCTCGCAGCGCAACCAACAGCACCCTTGTGCGGGTGCGCACTGAAGGAATCCCCTACGGGGGCAGAGGCAATACCAATTCCCGCGAGGCGGGTGCGTTCGTACCGTCGTTCTCCGTCCGGCAACGACGAAGGAGCTTCAGATGCACGATGGCGTCACCTTCGAAGCGGTGCTGGCCGAGCTCGCCGAGCGGCGGGTCGAGTTCCGTGAGCAGCGCTACGTGCCGAAGGACTTCATCGCCCGGCTCAAGCAGCTCGGGATCTACCGCGCCGCGACCCCGGCGAGGTTCGGCGGCGAACCGCTCCCCCCGGCGGAGTTCCTGGCGCGGATCGAGCGGATCTCGGTGGTGGACGGCTCCACCGGGTGGGTCGCCAGCTTCGGGTCGTCGCTGGTGTACCTGGCGGCGCTGCCCCTGGACACCCAGGCCGAGCTCTACCGGGACAGCCCGGACGTGGCGTTCGCGGGCGGCCTGTTCCCGGTCCAGCCCGCCGAGCCGACCGAGGCCGGGTTCCGGGTCGACGGGCGCTGGAAGTTCGCCAGCGGCTGCATGGGCGCCGACGTCCTCGGCGTGGGCATCCCGGGCGACGAGACCACCGGGGGCAAGCCGCGGACCGCGGTGCTGCGGCCCGAGCAGGTGGAGATCGTCCAGGACTGGGACGTGGTGGGCATGCGCGGCACCGGATCGTTCGACCTGGTGGTGCGCGACGTGGAAGTCCCCCGCGAGTGGACCTTCATCCGCGGTGGATCGCCCACTGTGGACGAACCGCTCTTCCGCTACCCGGCGATCGCCTACGCCGCCCAGGTGCTGGCCGTGGTGGGCGCCGGTGTCGCCCGCGCCGCGCTCGACTACGCCGAGGAGGTCGGCGCCGGGTACGCCGGTGTCACCGGGGCCCCGAAGCTGGCCGACCGCGCCTACTACCGCACCGAGATCGCCGGTGCGGAGGCCGCGCTGCGCTCGGCCCGGTCCTGGTTCTACGAGCTCAGCGACGAGGTCTGGCAGACCGTCCTGGCTGGTGACGAGGCCACCGACGAACAGAACGCGAACCTGCGGCTGGCCTCCGCGCACCTGGCCAAGACGTCCTCGGACGTCGTGGCCCGCCTGCTGGAGATCTCCGGCACCGCCCCGATCCACCGCGCCCACCCGCTGCAGCAGCTGCACGGCGACGCGCTGGTGCCCAAGCAGCACGCCTTCCTCGGCCCGTCGATGTACGACGCGGCCGGTGCGGTCCTGATGGGACTGCCGCCCACCACCCCGGGTTTCCGCTGATCAACGACGAAGGAGGTGCGCATGACGGCGCAGCCGCTCCGCGTGCTGTTCTGCATCGGCATCAACCAGAACTTCTTCGACCTGCCCACCGACGGCATCGAGGTCGGTGACGTGTGGCAGGCGTTCGTCTCGATGATGGACCAGCTCAAGGCGCTGCCCGGGGTGGACTTCATCGGCGACATGGACGACGACTCGCACCTGGTCGGGCCGTCCGACGGGTGGCCGTGGACCTGCTACCTCCTCGCCGACGTCGACACCCAGGAGACGGTCAAGGCCGCCTGCAACCTCTTCCGCACCACGCCGGTCGCCGACGGCCGCGCCAAGTTGTGGCGCTTCGCCAAGGTCGAGGCCCGGATGGGCCGCGCGCTGACCGTCCGCGACGACGTCGAGCTGCCCGACTGACCTGGGAGGACCCGATGACCGACAACACCGCCGAGCTGGCCGCCGGGGACCGGGTGGCCGGCCGCCTCTACACCGACCCGGACATCTTCGACCAGGAGCTGACCCGGATCTTCGAGCGCACCTGGGTGTGGGTGGCGCACGACAGCGAGCTGCCCGGGCCGGGCACCTTCAAGTCGACGCACGTCGGCAAGCAGCCGGTGATCGTCACCCGCGACCGCAAGGGCGAGCTGCGCACCCTGCTCAACCGCTGCCGGCACCGCGGGGCCAGCATCTGCGAGAAGCCCAGCGGCAAGGCCAACGGCTTCACCTGCCCCTACCACGCCTGGTCCTACGGCCTCAACGGCCAGCTGCGCGGCATCCCGTACCCGGACGGCTACGAGGGCGTGCTGGACAAGTCCGAGCTGTCGCTGAAGAAGTTGCGCACCGAGAGCTACGGCGGGCTGGTCTTCGCCACCTTCAACGAGGACGCCGAGCCGCTGGAGGAGTTCCTCGGCGACGCCCGGCTGTGGATCGACCGGTTCATGAAGCAGGGCGGCGGCTACCCGATCAAGGTGCTGGGCAAGCACCAGTTCAAGTTCCGCGGCAACTGGAAGATTCAGCTGGAGAACACCACCGACGGCTACCACTTCCCGATCGTGCACCGGTCGTGGATGGCCTCGGTGGACGCCGAGACCGCGGACATGATGTCGTTCATGACCGACCCGGCCGCCATCACCCACGACCTCGGCAACGGGCACAGCGTGATGCAGATGGTTCCGGAGCACTCCGACCTCGACGCCGACGACGGCACCGAGCCGCTCCAGGGCCGGTTCGACGACCTGGTGGCCGAGCTGTCGAAGACCCTGGACGACGCGCAGGTGCGCAAGCTGGTCCGCGCCATGCACGGCACCGGGTTCAACCTCAACCTGTTCCCGAACGTCTCGATGTCCTCGGCGTTCTTCCGGGTGCTGCGCCCCGTCTCGGTCGACGAGACCTGGATCGAGCACGTGGCGATCGGCCCGGACGGCCCGCCCGAGGTCGACGCGGTCAACCGCGAGCGGCTGCGCATCCACGAGCACTTCCAGGGCCCGTTCGGGTTCGGCACGCCCGACGACGCCGAGGGCTGGGACCGGGTGCAGCGCGGTGCGCAGGGCGCCCCGGAGATGCCGATCCTGGTCAACCGCGGCATCGGCCGGGAGACCCGCAGCCCGGAGGGCTGGCCGACGGCGCACGTCACCGACGAGACCGGGATGCGCGCGGCCTACCGCAAGTGGAAGGAGATGATGGGCGATGACTGACGCGACCGCGGCGCTGTCCACCACCGACCCCCGCGTCGTCCGGGCGATCGAGCTGGTGTGGCGGGAGGCCGAGCTGCTCGACCGCAAGGACTACACCGCCTGGAACGACCTGTTCGCGGCGGACGGGTACTACGTCATCCCGATCGACCCGCGCACCGAGGACTTCGCGAACACGCTGAACATGGTCTACGACGACGCCCGCATGCGGCAGATGCGCGTGGCCCGGATGATCGAGGGCTACGCGATCGCGGCTGTCGACGCGGCCCGCACCGTGCGCACGGTGTCCCGGTTCGTGCCCGAGTCGGTCTCCGACGACGAGGTGGTGCTGCGGTCGGCGCAGGTCCTCGTCGCCTACAAGCGCGGTCGCCACGACATCTGGGCGGGCGACCTGGTGCACCGGATCCGGTTGGCCGACACCGGGGACCGGATCGCGCAGAAGGTCGTGCGGCTCGTGGACAGCGAGGACGCCGTGCCCGCCGCGGGGTTCCTGCTGTGAGCGCGGCGCAGGTCGCGGTGGTGACCGGCGGGGCCAGCGGGCTGGGCGAGCACATCGTCCGCCGCCTGCACGCCGACGGCTACCGCGTCGCGGTGGCCGACGTGGCGGACGCCTCGGCGCTGACCGCGGAACTGGGCGCCACGGCGCGCGGCTACCACGTCGACGTCCGGGAGCGGGCTGCCCTGCAGCAGCTGCTCGCCGACGTGGTCGCCGACTTCGGCGGGGTGCACGTGCTGGTGAACAACGCCGCCCGCACCCAGGCGACGCCGCTGCTGGAGATCACGCCGGAGGAGCTCGACGCCGTGATGGCGGTGAACTTCACCGGCACCTTCACCGCCTGCCAGGTCTTCGGCGCGCACTTCGCCGAGCAGGGCTACGGCCGGATCGTCAACATGGCCTCGCTGGCCGGGCAGAACGGTGGCACCGCGACCGGCGGCCACTACGCCTCGTCGAAGGGCGCGATCCTGTCCGCGACCAAGGTCTTCGCCCGGGAGCTCGCGCCGCGCGGGGTCACGGTCAACGCGGTGTCGCCCGGGCCGCAGGACAGCCCGATGGTGCGGGAGATCGTCGGGGCGGACGCCCTCGACAGCTTCGCGGCGGGCATCCCGGTCGGGCGGCTCGGGGACCCGGCGTTCATCGCCCGGATGGTGGCGCTGCTGGCCTCGCCCGAGGCCGCCTCGGTCACCGGGGCCTGCTGGGACGCCAACGGCGGCCTCTACCTGCGGTGAGGGGGGAGTCGGGATGAAGGTCGAGGTCGTCGAGGTGGTGGAGGCGGCCGCCGGGGTCCGCGCGCTGCGGCTGGTCCGCGCGGACGGCGCCCCGTTCGACGCCCACCGGGCGGGCGCGCACGTGGACGTCACCGGCCCGACCGGTCTGCTGCGGCAGTACTCCCTGTGCGGGCCGCCCGCGGACCGGCAGTCGCTGCTCATCGCGGTGAAGCGGGAACCGGGATCGCGGGGCGGCTCGGCGGCGCTGCACCAAGTGTCCGTCGGCGAGCACTTGGAGATCGGGACCCCGCGGAACCTGCTGTCCCTGGCCGACGACGCGGACCGCCACGTCCTGGTCGCCGGTGGGATCGGCGTGACCCCGCTGCTGGGCATGGCCCACGAGCTGCACCGCACCGGTGCCGACTACGAGCTGCACTACTTCGCCCGGAGTCGGGCGGAGGCGGCCTTCGCGGACCTGCTCGAAGCCGAGTTCCGCGTCCACCTGCACCTCGGCGTGCCCCGCGGCGAGCAACCGGCGCTGCTCGCCGGGGTCGCCGCCGAGCTGACCCCGGCCGCGCACGTCTACACCTGCGGCCCCGAGGGGTTCATGGAGCAGGTGACCGGCGTGTTCGCCCCGGTCGTCGGCGCGGACCACGTGCACGTCGAGCACTTCACCGCCGCCGAGGTCGACACCAGCGGTGACGTGCCGTTCACCGTGGAGCTCGACACCGGGGAGGTCTTCGAGGTCCCGGCGGACCGCTCGATCCTGTCGGTGCTGGAGGAAGGCGGTGTCGACGTGGCGAAGTCCTGCGAGGAGGGGATCTGCGGCTCCTGCGTCTCCGGGGTCCTCGAGGGCGTGCCCGAACACCGCGACAACTGCCTGTCCAAGGCGGAGCAGGCGGCCGGTGACCAGATGGCGCTCTGCGTCTCCCGCGCCCGGACCGAGAAGCTGGTGATCGAGCTGTACTGATGGTCGTGAGCGGCGGTGGTGGTCCTAGCAACCACCGCCGCTCACGACCGTCAGGGGGCCGCGCGAGGATCGCGGCCATGACGAGCACCCTGCACGACGGCCAATTCCGGTCCACTATGGACAGATGTATGTCCAGGGCGACGTGGCGCCCACCGACCTGCAGGCGTCCTTCGCCGAGCAGCACAACGGACTGCTCGGAGCCGCGTTCCCCGGCGTCCTGTACCTGATCACCGGCCTGCACAGCGGCTACGTCGGGCTCACCGTCGAACTCCGCGAGCACGCCCCGCCGGTGGACGACACCTGGGAGGAGGTCGTCGAGGCCGCGTACCGGCCCGCGGGCGAGGTGGCGCTGGTCTCCTGGGGCGGGGATTCCTGCTGGCCGCTCGACCTGACCGGAACCGACTGCCGGGTCCGCTACAACGCGCTCCGGATGGACGAAGCGAACGAGGTCGACACGCGCCTCGACGACGAACCCCAGGTGGACCGCTACCTGCTCCAGTTCTGGCCCGCCCCGCCCGCCCCGGACCGCGTCCTCAAGCAGACCAGCGACGTCGCCGCCTACTGGCACAACGCCACCGGCAAGTGACGCCCGGGGACTTGGCGTCGAGCAATGGCGAGGTCGCGCCATCTGTGGTGGCGGCCTGGGCGGACTGGGCACGCCAACTCAGCGGAGTTCGCAGCAGTGGGCTCATCAACCAGCAGCACCGCAGGCCACCCGCTGAGCGCCCGGGTGATGTTGACCCGCTGGCGCCCGGGGCGGTGCCTAGCCGGTGGTGCGCTCGACGGTGTCGAGGGCTTCGGCCCAGGGGATCGCGGGCGCGCCGCCGCTGCGCGGTCCGTGCGCCGCGAACTCCTCGTCGAGCAGCAGGCGAACATCGGCGGCGCGCAAGGTGTCCACATGGGACTTCCATGCGGGGTGCCGCACCTGCGTCGCGTTGATCTTCGGGAACACCACCACCGGCACCCCCGGCGTCCCGATGGCCTCGCCGAGCGTGGTCAGGGCCTGGTTGTCGGCGATCCCGAGCGCGAGCTTGACGACGGTGTTCGCCGTCGCTGGGCACACCAGATAGCAGTCGATGTCCGGGTGCGGCCGCCCCTGCCCGGGCAGCCGGGGCTCGACCCGGCACGGGAACCCGGTGACCCCCGAGATCCGCTCTACCTCACCGACCGCCCGCAACCACCCGCCAGCGGTCGGGGTCAACGTCACGGCCACCTGCCAACCGCGCGCGATGGCAGGCTCGACCAGCGCGGTCCGCAACTCCTCCACCCCACCGGCGCCGCACCCGATCACCCCGAGAGTCCGCATCGCCCCAGTATGCCGACCACCTCGTGAGTGTTTTTGGTGGTAGGAACAACCAACGCCACTCACGACCCCTGACCAGCGGAAACACGCTGAGCCTCGCGTCGGCGGCGGAACGAGCAGGCGCCCCAGCGACGAGTTCTCCTCCGCCGACGGGTCCACCTGTGCAGGACGCGGAACTCAGGAGGAGTCGTGAGGTTTGTCGAAGCACGGTTGGCACGGTTGCGGCAGGTGCTGTCCAGGTACGTGGACAGCGGAGCGTTGCCCGGCGTGGTGGCCGCGGTGAGCAGGGGCGGCGAGACGCACGTTGAGGTGATCGGCGCGCAGTCGTTCGACGGCCCGCCGATGCGCCGGGACTCGATCTTCCGCATCGCCTCCATGACCAAGCCGATCACCGCCGCGGCGGCGCTGGTCCTGGTGGAGGAGTGCGCGCTGCGGCTGGACGACCCGGTGGATCCGCTGCTCCCGGAGCTCGCCGACCGCCGGGTGCTGACCCGGCTCGACGGCCCGCTGACCGAGACGGTTCCCGCACACCGGCCGATCACCCCGCGCGACCTGCTGACCTTCCGCTTCGGCCTCGGCTACGTCCCGGGTGAGCCACCGATCTTCCAGGCGATGGCCGAAGCGGGGCTCGCCCCAGGGCCGGGCAACCCGGCGCTTCCGGTGGCGGAGTGGATGCGTCGCCTCGGCGAGCTCCCGCTGGCCCACCAACCGGGCGAGCAGTGGCTCTACCACACGGGCTCCGACGTCCTGGGCGTGCTGATCGCGCGAGCGGCCGACCAACCGTTCCCCGAGTTCCTGCGGGAGCGGATCTTCGAGCCGCTCGGCATGCGCGACACCGGCTTCCACGTGCCCGCCGACCAAGCGCACCGGGTCGCCGCCAGCTACCTGGCGGGCCCCACCGGCGAGCCGGTCCTGCGCGACGACCCCCGCACGGCGCCCCCGGCGTTCCCGGCAGGCGGCAGCGGTCTGGTCTCGACCGCCGACGACTACCTGGCCTTCTACCGCATGCTCCTGAACGGGGGCCGCGTCGGAGCGGACCGCATCCTCTCCCGAGCAGCGGTCGAGCTGATGCGCACCGACCACCTCACCGAGCAGCAGAAGCGCCGGGCGGGACCGGTGCTGGACGAGGGCATGGGCTGGGCCTTCGGCCACGCGGTCATCACCGACCGAGCGGGCATGCCCACCCCGGGCACCCAAACCTGGTCAGGGGGCCTGGGCACGACGGCCTTCGCGGACCCAGCAGAAGACCTGGCCGGAGTCCTCCTGACCCAGAGGGCGATGGACTCCCGAACCAACCCCGCCTACCTCCAGGACTTCACGACCACCACCTACCAATCCCTCACCTGACAACCCCACTAGTCGTGAGTGCGTAACAGTGTTCCAACCCTGTTTCGCACTCACGACCCCCAACCGAACCACAGCAGCCCCAGCCACCTGCAGCTGTTCTTGCCTGGGGTCGTGAGTGCGTAACGGTGTTCTAGCCCTGTTTCGCACTCACGACCACGCGGGTTTGGGAGTGGCTGCTCGGGGTCTGTTGTGGACGGTGGGTGGTTTGGCGGGCGTGGCAGGGCGAGTCTTCGTCGGGGGCAGGGGTTAGCAGCGGGGTTGGGGGGCGAGGAGGGCTCGGGCCTCGCCCAGTAGGTCGCAGGATTGGTGCCAGTCGCCGTTCACCGCTACCGCGAGCTTCTCCACACCTACTTCGGCGAAGGCCGCCAGTTGTTCCGCCACCTGGCCGGGGCTCCCGGCGACCACGCACCCCCTCGCCACCTCGACCGGGACTCCGAAGGTTTCCGCGACCTCCCGCGCCAGGCCGTCGGCCAGTCTCGGGTCCGGCCGCTTGCTCAGCGCGCAGTGCACCACGGCCGCCAGCCGGGGCACCGGACGTCCCTGCTCCTCCGCGAGTGAGCGCAGCACCTCGGACTTGGCCCGGATCTCCGCTGGGCCCTGCCGGGCGGCGATCCACCCGTCGCCGTACTTGGCCGCCCGGCGCAGCGCAGCGTCCGACACCCCGCCGATCCACACCGGCGGCACGGGCACTGACGGCGCGAGCTGGGTGCTCGACCCATCCGGCAGCTCCGTCACCTCACCACCCAGCAACGACGGCAGGAGCTGCAGGAACTCGTCGGTCCGCGCTTCACGCGCCGCCGGGTCCACGCCCACCGCGTCCCACCCGCTGCCCTGGTCACCGACGCCGATGCCGAGGTGCAGCCGGTCGCCGCCGGTCAGCTCCTGCAGGGTTGCGATCTGCTTGGCCGCGCACACGTGCGAGCGCAGTGCGGGCAGGTACACGGCGAACCCGATGTCGATGCACTCGGTCACCGCCGCCGCGGTCGCCAGCACCAGCATGCCGTCCAGCACCGGGACACCGCGGGCCAGGTGGTCGCCGCACCACATCGAGTCCAGTTCGGCGTCCACGGCGTGGTAGGCCGCCTCGCGGACCTCCAGCGGCGGAACTTCCGCGTGCGGCAGGAAGATCCCGATGTCGATAGCCATCTGCTGCTCCTGGGGTTGCTGCTCCCCGACAGCGTCGGACTTCGAGCGCGCTGGAGGTCAAGACCGGCACAGCGACGGGATCGCCCGCGCGAGCCCGGTCGTGTGCACGTGGTCCAGCCGCAGGTCGGTCCGGGTCTGGTTGAACGCCCCGGCCAGCCGACCGCTGCAGGACTGGTGCTCGCGCAGCTGCTGGGTGTCGCGCAGCTCCAGCAGGATCTCGTTGTTCAGGCGGTCGATGATCGGCCGCACCTCGCCCAGGTCGGGGCGTTCGGTCGGCTGCTCCTCGGGGTGCGCCGCCCAGTAGCCGTGCAGCGCGCGCTGCACCACCTTGCTGGCCTCGATCTGGTCGCGGAAGATCTGCTTCGACTTCGCCGGATCCAGGCCGAGCTCGGTGGACTTGCGCGCCACCGCGTCGAGCACCTGCTGCTCGCGGGCGGGGTCGTCGATCGGCTGCCCGGTGCCCCACTTGGCCGCCGCCACCTGGTCGGAGGTCGCGACGCGCTCGGCGGCCGAGCGCAGCAGCGGGTCGAGCGAGCTGGGGTCGGCGTGCGCCGGGGCGGCGAGCGCGACGATGACGGCACCTGCGACGAGCAGCGATCGCACGACGAACCTCCGGGTCATCGATCAGGCCGCGGAGCAGTATTGCGCACCGGGCCGCCTGCGACCAGGTCGGTATCCTCGGTGCGGTGCTGACCGACCTCAGCGCGGACTGGTACCGCGCCATCGCGAGTTGGGCCGCCAGCGCCCCGCCGTGGCTGCACCAGGTCGCGCTGGTCGCGACGCAGGCCCTGCTCGCGGTGCTGGCCGCGCTGACCCTGCTGTCCTGGTGGCGCGCGGAGCGCCGACCAGCGCACCTGGTCCCGCTGCTGTCCGGGGGCCTCGCCTACGTGTCCGCCGGGCTGGTCAAGCACTGGTTCCAGCAGCCGCGCCCGTGCAGCGCCATGCCGGTCGAGACGATCAAGGCGTGCGCGGAGGTCAGCACCTTCTCGCTGCCCAGCGGCCATTCGGCGGCTGCTGCGGGGTTCGCGGTCGCACTTGCCCTCCAGTGGCGGCGGATCGCGCTGCTGGTCGCGGCGATCGCCGTCCTGGAGGGCTTCACCCGGATCTTCATCGGGGTGCACTACCCGCACGACGTGCTGGCCGGGTTCATCCTGGGCGGGGTGCTGGCGGTGGTGTGCACTCGGCTCGGTGCGCGCGGGCGAACTCGCGGAACGAGCGTGCCGGACGCCCGGTGAGGTCCGGCACCGCCGTGGTGACCAGGTCCTCGGACCCGCGCCTGATGTCCAGGTCCACGGCGGCCAGCGCGGTGGCGAAGTCCGCGGGCAGCGCGGCGGTGAGCTGCCGGGCCCGCTCCTCCAGGCTGATCTGCTGGTGCCGGACCGGCCGCCCGGTGACCTCGGTGAGGATCGCCGCGGCTTCGGCGTGGCTCAGCGTTTCCGGGCCGGTGAGCAGGTACTCGTCGGCCACCTCGTCCGCGGCGAGCACGGCGTCGGCGACGGCGGCGATGTCGGCGGCGTCGATCCAACCGACCCGGCCGTTGCCGGTGGCGGTGCGCAGAACGCCGCGTTCCCGCAGGTCCACCGCGACCGGGTGCGGCCCGGTGAAGTTCTGCATGAACCCCGACGGGCGCAGCACGGTGGAACCGGCCATCGCCGCCACGCGGTCGCGCAGCTCGGTGTGCCCGGGGAACACCGCCAGCGCCCCGAGCAGCACCACCCGGCGTCCCTCGGCAGCCTGCAGGAACGGCTCGACCAGCGGCAACGGGTTCAGCGTGCCGATCGGTGGCACCAGGTACACCTGCTCGGCGCCGTCCAGCGCGGGTCCGTGGGTGCGCGGATCGGACCAGTCGAACCGCACGTGGTCGGGGTCGGCAGCGGGGTGACGGCTGGCTACCCGCACGGCGACCCCTCGAGCGCGCAGCAGCGCCGCGAGCGGGCGCCCGGTGTTGCCCGTGCCGCCGGTGATCAGCACGGTCATGCGGGCACCTCTTCGGGGGAGCCCGCGGCCTGCGCCGCGCGCACCGGGTTCCAGTAGTCGCGCAGCTCCGCGAAGGCGCCGTCGCGCACCACGCCGACCCAGACGTAGCGCATCTCGTAGTCGGCCCCGGTCGACACGGTCCGCCCGTGCGCGGTGAACTCGACGATGAGCGTCGCCGGGTCGGTGCTCCGGTGCACCACGACCGACGGGAACCCGGTGATGTCCATCCTCGCCGGGTAGTTCGCCAGGTACGCGCGCAGCTCGTCGCGTCCGGTCAGCCGAGCCGGGGTGGTCTCGGCGAACGGGAACTCGACGGTGCAGTCGGGGGTGAACAGGTCGGCGAACCCGTCCATGTCCTTGGCCAGCAGCAGGTCCAACGCCCGCTGGAACAGTTCCACAGCTTCCACACCAGGCAGGTTCCCGCTGGTCGGCTACGGGTGGCAGGGGCGCGGTCGCCCCGGACCAGCAGTCCGTGGCTCAGCGGTGCGGGGCGTGCCAGGCTGGACCGGTGAACAAGGTCGAGCTCGCCCAGTTCCTGCGTCACCGCCGGGAGGCCCGGCGCCCAGCGGAGGTCGGCCTGCGGGTGAGCGGACGCCGCCGCACGCCGGGCCTGCGCCGCGAGGAAGTGGCCTGGCTGGCGGGGGTGTCCACGAACTACTACGAACGCCTGGAGCAGGCCCGCGCCCCGCGCCCGTCCACCCAGGTGCTCGCCGCGCTGGGCAGAGCGTTGCGGCTGACCGAGGCGGAGGGCGAGCACCTGGCCCGCCTGGCCGGGCAGGCCCCACCGGTGCGCGACGAGCCGGTCCCGGATGGCGTGCTGCGCCTGCTGGACCGGCTCGGCCCGGTCCCGGCGTACGTGGTCGACGAGCGCTACGACGTGGTCGCGTGGAACGCGCTGGCGGTAAACCTGATCGCGGACTTCGCCGCGATGCCGCCGGAGGACCGCAACGTCCTGCGGATGTCGATGCGCGGGGCACACTGCTCCTCGCCGGGCGAGGAGTTCGCCAGGCAAGCCGCGGCAGACCTGCGCCGGGCCGTGGCCCGCCACCCGGGCGACCGCCAACTCGCCGCGCTGACCAGCGAATATGCCGACTTCGACGCGGGCTTCGCGGCGTCCTGGACGGACCACGAGGTGCAACCCCGACCCACCCTGCGCAAGTACATCGACCACCCGCACCTGGGACGCCTCGACCTGGAGGCCCAGGTCCTCGAGTCCCCCACCAGCCGCCACCGCCTGGTCTTCCTGACGGCGGAGCCGGGAACGCCCACGCACGAAGCTCTGCACGCGGCCCGCTGATCAGCGCTGGGGGAGGCGGTAGGCCCAGTTCCAGGCCGCTTCCAGCGGTCCGCGCTCGAAGCGGCGGAGCCACCACGTGGACAACGTCATGAACGACGCGCAGATCGCCGCCCAGGCCAGCAGCACCCACCACGGTCGAGCCCAGTCGAACCGGGTGGCCAGCCCCAGACCCCAGCCGTAGCAGAGGACCGCGCCCGCCAGGTTCTGGAAGACGTAGCAGGACAGGGCGGTTCGGCCGACCGAGGTCAAACCGCGGCGCAGCACACCGGGTTCACCGCGCAGCGAAGCCAGCACGGTCGGGATCAGGCCGAGTAGTCCGAGCGCGATCACCGGCGGGAGGACGTAGCGGTCCACCATGAACCAGTTCGGACCCGCGAAGGTGGTCACCAGGTTCAGCGGCACGCCGATGCCGAAGCCGAACATCATCAACCGGTTCCGCAGCTGCTGGCGGTCGACGTCGAACACTCCGGCGCGGTGGAGCCGCGCTCCGGCCAGGAACAGCAGCGTCGACAGCGGGATGATGAAGATGGCTTCGGAGCGGTAGGCGCCCCAGTCGACCAGGCGCTCCGAGACCTGCGCCAGGTAGCTGCCGTGCGAGTAGAGGTCGGTTGGCGGCTCGTCCAACGACACTTCGCCGTGGAACATCCCGAGGGTGACGAAGCTGACGAACAGCACGTGCACGGTGCCCATCGCGATCATCCAGCCGCGTTGCGCGCGGTCGCTGCGGCCGACCAGGTAGGCGACCAGGACCGAGGTCACCGCGTAGCTCATCAGCACGTCGTACTCGAAGATCAGCACGTAGTGCAGCAGGCCCTCGGTGAACAGCAGCGCGGCCCGCCACAGGTACCAGCCGGGCCACCTGCCGCCGCGCCGCCGCGCGGAGCGGTGCTGCAGCTCCAGCCCGATGCCGAACAGCAGGGTGAGCAGGGCGAGGAACTTGCCGTTGGCCAGCCAGCGCAGCACCGCCTCGACCTGCGCGAGTCCGCCGTCGAGCGTGGTGTTCAGGGCGGCCGCCGGGCCCTGCGGGCTGGTGAAGATCCAGATGTTGGTGCCGAGGGTGCCTAGGATTGCCACGCCGCGGATGACGTCGAGTGCGGCTATCCGCGTCGTGGCGGGTGCCTGGTGCAGTGCTGTCACGGGTTCCCCCAGTTGTCGGAAGCACTCCGTTGATGACGGAGGGTTACGATGCAGGTGCATGGTAAACGGCTGATCGCTTGTTTTGCAATGCGGTTGCATTGGAAAGGTTGGTGACGTGCCGAAGCAGGTCGATCACGAGGCTCGACGCACCCAGATCGCCGAGGCGCTGCTGCGCCTGGCCAGTCGCGGCGGGCTGGAGGCGGTGAGCCTGCGCGACGTCGCCGCCGAAGCGGGCATCTCCATGGGTGCGGTGCAGCACTACTTCAGGAGCAAGGAGCAGATGCTCCTGCACGCGATGGACCACGTGACCAAACGCGCTGGTGAGCGCATCAGGACGGCGCTGATCGCGCATGGTCGCCAGCCGTCCGCGCGGGAGGTCGTGCGCACGGTGCTGCTGGAGATGCTGGCGCTCACCGACGACAGCCGCATGGAGTTCCTGACCCACCTGGCGTTCTTCATGCGCGCCCTCGGCTCGCCCGAGCTCGCCGCCATGTACCAGGAGTGGTGGCCGGAGCTGGAGCGGTGGATGGCCGACGAGTTGCGCAAGGCGCAGGAAGCGGGCGAGCTTCGGCCCGACCGGGACCCGCTCCGCGAAGCGGAGCTCCTGCTCGCCGTCCCGGACGGTCTCTCAGTGGGCCTCCTGCTCGGCCACCGAACGGGAGAAGCGGCGATCGCCGCGATCGACTACTACCTGGACGGCCTCTTCACCAAACCCTCGTGAGTGGGGATGGTGGCTGTTGCGACCGTTGCCGCTCACGAGGGGTTGACCTCGGCGTGGGTGAGGGGGCCGAGGGTGGCTTGCGCGGTGCCGCCGGTGATCTCCGCCAGCCAGGTGTGGAAGGCGTCCACTTCGGACACCGGGACGTTGATGTGGAAGCGGACCACGTCCTGGTACTCGGTGTCGACCACCTGGTAACCGGCCGACCGCAGGTCGTTGTCCAACTTGCCCGCCACCAGGTAGTCCACCGCGGTCGTCACGGTCCGCACCGGGCGCCGCTCGACCAGGCCGACGTGCTCCAGCGCGGCCGACACCGCGCCGCCGTAGGCGCGCACCAGCCCACCAGCGCCGAGCAGCACCCCGCCGAAGTACCTGGTCACCACGGCCACCGCGTTGGTGACCTCGTTGTGCCGGAGCACCTCCAGCATCGGCACCCCGGCGGTGCCCGCCGGCTCGCCGTCGTCACTGGACTTCTGGACCTCGCCGAGGTCGCCGAGCACGAACGCCGAGCAGTGGTGGCGCGCGTCGTGGTGCAGCTTGCGGCGCTGCTGGATGAACTCCCTGGCCTCCGCCTCGTCGGTGACCCGGGCCAGCGCGCACCGGAAGCGGGACTTCTTCACCTCGAGCTCGTGCTCACCGGACTGCTTGATGGTGCGCATCTGGTCCCTTCGGAAGGTGGCGTTGCTCACGGCCCCGCGGGTCCGCTCCCGCCATCCTCCCATTGCAGCAATGGTGCAGGTCAGCGCGGTGCGGCGACGATCGGGGGATGGCGATTTCCGTTGCGGCCCGCTGGCACGTAACGTCCCCCCTCATGGAGCAGTCCTCGAGCCCGTTTGAACCAGGCGCGCGGGTCCGCGCCACGTTCGGCCGGTTCCGCGACAAGGTCGGCACGGTGGTGGAGACCGCCACCGGTCTTCCCGAAGTCTTCGACGGTCCCGTCCTGTGGGTGCGCTTCGACGACGCGGAAGAACCCGGCCTGGTGGCGGGCCGCTTCCTCGAAGCCGCCTGAGCCGCCGAGCACGAACGGCGCAGCCTCCTCCGAAGCTGTGCCCCTCCAACGCGCCCGACACGCCCGACCGCGGGGGGTCTCGCGATCGCAGTGGACATCAGACGTCCGACCTCCACTGCAGTCGCACCCGCCCGAGGGATCAGCCCCAGACCTCGGTGGCGGTTTCGACCACCAGGCGGAGCTTGGCGACCTCCTCGTCGTAGGTCAGGGCGTTGCCGTCCTTGGTCGAGGCGAAGCCGCACTGCGGCGAGAGGCACAGCTGGTCCAGGTCGATGTACCGGCTGGCCTCCTCGATGCGGCGCTTGAGCGCGTCCTTTGACTCCAGCGCGCCGCGTTTGGTGGTGACCAGGCCGAGCACCACGGCCTTGCCCTTGGGCACGAACCGCAGCGGTTCGAAGCCCCCGGAGCGCTCGTCGTCGAACTCCAGGAAGAACCCGTCCACCTCGAGCTCGTTGAACAGCGCCTCGGCCACGAAGTCGTAGCCGCCTTCGGCGACCCACGACGAACGGAAGTTGCCCCGGCACATGTGCGTGGTCACCGCCAGGGTGTCCGGCCGCCCGCGCAGCGATTCGTTGATCAGCTCGATGGTCTGCAGGTGGGCCCGCTCGGCGTCGTCGCCGCGCGCGGTCAGCTGGGCGCGCTGCGCCGGGTCGTTGAGGTAGGCCAGGCTGGTGTCGTCGAGCTGCAGGTAGTGGCAGCCGAGGTCGGCCAGGGCGCGCACCTCGGCGCGGTAGGCCGCGGCCAGGTCGGCGCGGAAGTCGGCCAGGTCCGGGTAGGTGTGCTGGTCGATGGCGGCGCGGCCGCCGCGGTAGTAGAGCATGCCCGGCGACGGGATGGTCAGCTTCGGCGTGGCGGTGGTGACCCGTTCGGCCAGCGCGGTGAAGGCGTCCTCGAAGATCGTCCGGCTCAGCCCGATCCGGCCGGTGACCTGCAGGTCCGGTGTGGCGAACTCGACGTCGCCCTGCTCGTTGTGGAACTGGACCGTGAGGCTGGAGTCCTCGACCTTCGCCACCCCGTCGAGCTGGTACAGGAAGTCCATGTGCCAGGAGCTGCGCCGGAACTCGCCGTCGGTGGCGCTGTGCAGCCCGACCTCCTCCTGCATGGCCACGACCTGCGCGATCGCCTCGTCCTCGACGCGCCGCAGCTCGGCGTCGTCGATGCGCCCGGCGGCGTGCTCGTCGCGGGCGTCGAGCAGGGCTTGCGGGCGGAGCAGGCTGCCGACGTGGTCGGCGCGGAACGGTGGTGTGACGCGAGGGCTCATGCGAAGCAAGATAGTTTGCGATTGCGATCGTGCCTAGCCATCCGGGTGGTCATTTCGCCAGTTCCGGCCGCTGCCGTGGGTGGCAGCTGTGAGCAAGGACAAATCGGTACATCTGCGCTGCTGGATAAAATCGACCAGGACAACTGACGTCGGGGCTGACGGATGGAGACGATGCGAGTTCTCGTGATCGGAGCCGGAGTCGGGGGACTCGCCATCGCCAACGGGCTGCTCGGCAAGGCCCACGAAGTGCAGGTCTTCGAGCACGCCGACTCGCTGCGCACCTCCGGCGCGGGCATCACGGTGTGGAGCAACGGCACCGCCGCGCTGCGCGACCTCGGCATCGACATCGAACCGTCCGGCCGTCGGCTGCACAGCCTGCGCTCGCTCACCGAGACCGGCCGGTTGCTGTGGGAGGCCGACCTCGACGAGGTCACCGAGCGCCTCGGCTCGCCGACCGTGCAGATCCCGCGCCGCGCGCTGATCGCCGAGATGGCCGCCGCGCTGCCGCCGGGCGTGCTGCACTTCGGCCGCCGCTGCGTGCGCGTCGTGGAGCACCCGGACCGCGTCGTCGTGGAGTTCGACGACGGCAGCCGGGCCACCGGTGACCTGCTGATCGGGGCGGACGGGCAGCGCTCCGTGGTGCGGCGGGAGCTGGTGGGCGGCGAGCCGGCCAAACCCACCGGTTGGGCCAGCTGGCAGGGCCTGACCCGCAGCGACCTGCCCGTCGCGCGCGGTCACCAGACGGTGAACATCGCGGGCCGCAACGCGCACTGCGGTCTGATCCCGACCGGCGGTGGGCTGCTGCACTGGTGGTTCGACATGCCGTGGCGGGAGGGCGACCCGGTGCTCTCGGTCGCCGACCTGCGCGCGGCTTTTCGCGGCTGGCCGGAGCCGGTGGAGCAGCTGCTGGCCTCGGTCAGTGACGACGACCTGGGCTTCTTCCCGCACGTCCGGCACAAGGTCCCGCACGTCTGGGGCGGCCCGCGCAGCACGCTGCTGGGCGACGCGGTGCACGCGATGCCGCCCGCAGTGGCGCAGGCGGCCAACCAGACGCTCGAGGACGCCTGGCTGCTCACCCAGTACCTGTCCGATGTGGATGGCGACCTGGCCACGCGGCTGCGCGCCTACGAGCAGGAGCGGCGTCCGCGCGCCCTCAAGGTCTCCCGCACGGCGGCCCTGACCTCGGCCCAGCGCAGCACGCCGCTGCAGCGGCTGGCGAAGTTCCCGAGCTGGCTGGCGACCCGCAGCCAGGTGGTCTCCCTGCGCTCCGGCAGCAACGTCCTGCGCGGCGGCTCCCCGCACCCCGCGGTCCAGGCCGCCTGACCCGCGACGCGCGACGGCCCGCCGCGCCGGTGGTGGCGGGGCGGGCCGTCGCAGGTCGGCTCAGGCGCCGAAGGCGTCCGGGTCCGGGCCGACGCGGATGCCGGTCTCCAGCGCGGTGATCGCCGCGACGTCGTCGTCGGCCAGCTCGAAGTCGAAGACCTCGATGTTCTCCTTGATCCGCGACGGAGTGACCGACTTCGGGATCGTGATGTTGCCCAGCTGCAGGTGCCAGCGCAGCACGACCTGCGCCGGGCTCTTGCCGTACTTCTCGGCCAGCGAGGCCAGCGTCGCGTCCTCCAGCAGGCCCTTGCCCTGGCCCAGCGGGCTCCACGCCTCGGTGGCGATGCCGTGCTCGGCGTGGAAGGCGCGCAGGTCGGCCTGCGGCAGGTTCGGGTGCAGCTCGACCTGGTTGACCGCCGGCACCACGTCGGTCTCCTCGAACAGCCGCCGCAGGTGCGGGATCTGGAAGTTCGAGACGCCGATCGCCTTGGCGCGGCCGTCGGCGTGCAGCTTCTGGAAGGCCTTCCAGGTGTCCACGTACTGGTCCTTGGCCGCGACCGGCCAGTGGATCAGGTACAGGTCGACGTACTCCAGGCCGAGCCGCTCCAGGCTCCTGTCGAAGCCCTTCAGCGCGTTGTCGTAGCCCTGCTCGTCGTTCCAGAGCTTGGTGGTGACGAACAGGTCCTCGCGCGCGATGCCCGATTCGGCGATCGCCCGGCCCACGCCCTCCTCGTTGCCGTACACGGCGGCGGTGTCGATGCTCCGGTAGCCCGCCTCCAGCGCCGCCTTGACCGGCTCGACGACCTCGTCGGCCGGCACCTGGAAGACGCCGTAGCCCAGCTGCGGCATCGCTGCGCCGGTGTTCAGCGTGATGTTCGGAACCTGTGTCATGTGGGTGTTGTCCTCCGCCGAAATCGCGTTCGTCGCCGGTCGCGCGGGACCGGCACCTGGTGGAACCGATCCAGTTGATCCCGGATTCCCGCCCCGCGGTGTGGCCCTTGCCGCAGGCCACCGTATGTGACCCGCCGAGTGGTCGCCCAAGGAGTGTTCCGCGTGTGACCCGTGTGGCGGCTCAGCGGACTTCGGCGTGCTCGCTCGGCTGCGCGGCGGGGGTCGCGGCGGTCCGCGGCCCCCGGTCCAACCAGCCGGACAGCAGCGCGAAGCCGAGGCCGACGAGGGCCAGCAGAGCACCGACCCAGCTCGGCGCGGTCAGGCCCAGCCCACCCGCGATGACCAGGCCGCCGAGGTAGGCGCCCAGCGAGTTGGCGATGTTGAACGTGGACTGGATGCTCGCCGAGCCCAGCGCCGGGGCCTCCTTGGCCTGGTCCAGGATGCGCGCCTGGATGCTGGGGATGGCCGCGAAGCCGGTCGCGCCGATCAGGAACACCGTGACGGGCGCCAGCACGGGACTGTGCGAGGTGAGCACGAACAGGCCGAGGGAGGCGGCGAGCGCGGTGAGGAAGACGTGCAGCGTCCGCATCGGGTTGCGGTCCGCGAGCCGCCCGCCGACCGCGGTGCCGACGGTCATCCCGACGCCGAACAGCGCCAGCAGCGGCGTGACGGCGGTCGGCGAGTAGCCGGTCACGTCGGTGAGCACCGGCTTGATGTAGCTGTAGAAGGAGAAGGTCGCGGCGAAGCCGAAGACGACCACCGCGAAGGCCAGCCACACCTGCGGGCGGCGGAACGCGCGCAGCTCGCCGCGCAGGCTGACGTCGGTGGGCTTGGGCTGGTTGGGCACCAGCGCGGCGACCGCGGCCAGCGCGACCACGCCGATCACCGCGACCAGGCCGAACGCCCAGCGCCAGCCGAGCTGCTGGCCGAGCAGCGTGCCGATCGGCACGCCGACGATGTTGGCCACGGTCAGGCCGATGAACATCATCGAGATGGCCTGCGCGCGCTTGTCGGCGGCGACCAGACCGGCCGCGACGACGGCGCCGATGCCGAAGAACGTGCCGTGCGGCAGACCGGCCACGAACCGGGCGGCCAGCAGCAGCTCGTGCGTCGGGGCGAACGCGGAGAACAGGTTCCCGACGGTGAACAGCACCAGCATGCTCAGCAGCATCACCTTGCGGCGGGCCCGCATGCCGAGGATGGTCAGCAGTGGCGCGCCGATCACCACGCCGAGCGCGTAGAGCGAGATGTAGCCACCGGCGTCCGGGATGGACACCTGCAGGTCGGTGGCGACCTCGGGCAGCAGGCCCATCATCACGAACTCGGTCGTTCCAATGCCGAATGCGGCGATGGCCAGGGCCAACAGGGCAATGGGCAAGGAAGTCCCCCAGACGGACGTGCCGGACGGTGTGCGGTCTGCCCCCAGCCGCGCGCACGCCGTAGCGGCTCGCTGCGTTGCAGGCTGGGGAAACGATTCAGGAGACGGCGGCGCAGGCGCTCCCAGACGTGTTCAACAGTATCCCGCCGCACCGCTGTTCCCGAACTGGTTATGAAGCGCGCCACGTCCGCTTCGCCAGTCCAGCCGTGCAGCCGTGGAACTTCTCCGTCCTCTGTGGACTCAAGCGGTGCGGTGCGCACAGTGGTCGGGCGCCGCCGTTGTGCGGTCTGGCAAACGGTGAAACGTGGAAACTTCTCGCAACCGTCTGTTCGCCGCGAGTTGATCGGTGATAGCCCTCGACGCGACCGATCCCCGGTGGACGGAGGGGCCGATGCGCTCGAAGGTCGTCGCGGTCGTGTTCGCGGCGTTGGCACTGCTGGTGGCGACCGCCCTGCCCGGCGCGTCCGCACCACCGGAACCGGACCAGTTCGTCACCAGGCCGGACCTGAGCCCGCCGGTGGTGCGCATCGACACCCCGGCCCACGGCACCGAGCCCGGCAGCATCTTCCTCGCCCCGCACGGCACGGCCACCCAGAGCGGCCCGATGATCATCGACGACACCGGGGAACCGGTCTGGTTCCAACCGGTCGGCGACGGCGCCGGGCTGTTCACCATGGACTTCAAGGCCCAGACCTACCAGGGCCAGCCGGTGCTGACCTGGTGGCAGGGCGAGCCGCACCCCGGCTACGGCGAGGGCGAGTACGTGGTCCTGGACCGCTCCTACCAGCAGATCGCCGCGGTCCGGGCAGGTGGCGGCCTGCGCGCCGACCTGCACGAGATGGTCATCACGCCGCGCGACACCGCGCTGCTCATCGCCTACCGCACGGCGCAGCTGGACCGGCCCGTGGTGGAGGGCGTCGTGCAGGAGGTCGACATCGCCACCGGCGAGGTCCTGTTCGACTGGCGCAGCCTGGACCACGTGGCGGTCGACGAGTCCACGGCGCCGCTCCCGGAGGACCCCGCCAAGCCCTACGACTACTTCCACCTCAACTCGGTCACCGAGGACGCGGCGGGCAACCTGCTGATCTCCGCGCGGCACACCGACGCGATCTACCAGCTGGACCGCGCCACCGGCCAGGTGCGGTGGCGGCTGGGCGGCAAGCGCAGCGACTTCGCCGTGGACCCGGGCGCGGTGTTCGCCCGCCAGCACGACGCGCGCTGGCACCCGGACGGCACGATGAGCCTGTTCGACAACGCGGCCAGCGAGCCCGGACCGACCTCCCGGGCGCTGGTGCTCGCCGTCGACCAGCAGGCGCGCACGGCCCACGTGGTGCGCGAGCACCCGAACCCGGGCAGCCCCACGAGCGTCAGCCAGGGCAACCACCAGGTGCTGCCGGGCGGCAACAGCTTCGTCGGCTGGGGATCGCAACCCGAGTTCACCGAGTTCGACGAGACCGGCGAGGTCGCGTTGCACGGCTCCTTCGGCGACGACATGCCCTCCTACCGGGCCTTCCGCCTGCCCTGGACCGGCACGCCCACCGAACCCCCGGTGGCGGCGCTGCGCGACGACGGGACGCCGGCGGTGTACGCGAGCTGGAACGGATCCACCGAGGTCCGCTCCTGGCGGGTCCTGACCGGCCCGACCCCGGACCAGCTCACCCCGGTCCTGGACGTCCCGAAGACCGGCTTCGAAACCGCCGCCGACCTCCCGGCCGCCGAGGCCTACGCCGCGGTCGAAGCCCTCGACGCCAACGGCCAGGTCCTGGCCCGCTCGGAGCCGGTCGAGCCGGAGTCGTGACGGGTCAGCGCAGGGTGCGATAGCCGGGGTGGACGCCCGGGGTCAGCTGGTGGCTGCGGGCCAACCGCTCCAGGAAGTCCTCGAGCTGCGCGCGCTCATCCGGCCCCAGGGCTTCGAAGAAGGCGGCCTCGTGCTCGGCGGCCACCGAGCGGACCTCCTCCAGCAGCGCGGTGCCCCCGCTGGTCAACGTCAGGTGCTGGACGCGGCGGTCGCGGGTGCCGCGCGTGCGGGTGACCAGGCCGCGGTCCTCCAGCTCGTCGACGAAGGCCACCACCCTGCTCGGCAGCAAGCCGAGCTCCCCGGCCAGCTGCTGCTGGCTGAGGCCCGGCTGGACCGAGATCATCCGGAGCACGCCGACCAGCGGCGGTGTCAACCCCAGCGCCTCGACGCGCGTGCCGAACTGCGCCGCGGCGTGCGCGCCCAGCTGGCTGAGCAGGAAACCGATCCCCATGGACTCTGCGGCCACGCGAGCATCTAACCACCAGCTGGGTGGCTGCCGATCACTGCCGGGCGCGCCGCAGACCGGCGTGCGCCTCCACCTTCATCCGCTCGGACATGTGCGGGTAGTGCAGCTCGAACGCCGGTCGGATCGACCGGACCCGCGGCAGCGAGGTGAAGTTGTGCCGCGGCGGCGGGCAGGACGTCGCCCACTCCAGCGAGTTGCCGTGCCCCCACGGGTCGTCCACCCCGGCCACCACGCCGAACCGGTAGCTCTTGGCCACGTTGTAGAGGAACGGCAGCATCGAGCCGCCCAGCACGAACGCGCCGATGGTGGACACCACGTTCAGCGTGGTGAACCCGTCGGAGACCAGGTAGTCGGCGTAGCGGCGCGGCATCCCCTCGGCGCCCAGCCAGTGCTGCACCAGGAAAGTCAGGTGGAACCCGACGAAGGTCAGCCAGAAGTGCAGCTTGCCCAGCACCTCGTCGAGCATCCGGCCGGTCATCTTCGGGAACCAGAAGTACACCCCGGCGAACACCGCGAACACGATGGTGCCGAACAGCACGTAGTGGAAGTGCGCCACCACGAAGTAGGTGTCGGTGACGTGGAAGTCCAGCGGCGGCGACGCCAGGATCACCCCGGTCAGCCCGCCGAGCAGGAACGTCACCAGGAACCCGCAGGAGAACAGCATCGGCGTCTCGAACGTGACCTGCCCGTGCCACATGGTGCCGATCCAGTTGAAGAACTTGATGCCGGTCGGCACCGCGATCAGGAAGGTGGCGAAGGAGAAGAACGGCAGCAGCACCGCGCCGGTGGCGAACATGTGGTGCGCCCACACCAGCATGGACAACCCCATGATCATCAGCGTCGCGAACACCAGCCCGGTGTAGCCGAACAGCGGCTTGCGGCTGAACACCGGCAGGATCTCGGTGACGATGCCGAAGAACGGCAGCGCCACGATGTAGACCTCCGGGTGGCCGAAGAACCAGAACAGGTGCTGGTACAGGATCGCGCCGCCGTTGGCCGGGTCGAACGCGTGCCCGCCGAGGTGCCGGTCGACCAGCAGCCCGAACAGCGCCGCGGTCAGGATCGGGAAGGCCATCAGCACCAGCAGGCTGGTGGCCAGGATGTTCCAGCAGAAGATCGGCAGCCGCCACATCGTCATGCCCGGGCAGCGCAGGCACACCAGCGTGGTGATCATGTTGACCGCGCCGAGGATGGTGCCCAGCCCGCTGACGATCAACCCGGCCGCCCACAGGTCCCCGCCGGGGCCCGCGCTGAACTCCGCCCGCGACAGCGGCGGGTAGGCGGTCCAGCCGAAGTCGGCGGCGCCGTTGGGCAGCAGGAACCCGCTGAGCACGGTCAGCCCGCCGAACAGGAACAGCCAGAACGACAGCGCGTTCAGCCGCGGGAACGCCACGTCCGGTGCCCCGATCTGCAGCGGCAGGATGACGTTGGCGAAGCCGAAGATGACCGGGGTGGCGAACAGCAGCAGCATCACCGTGCCGTGCATGGTGAACAGCTGGTTGTACTGCTCCTGGGAGAGGAACTGCAGTCCCGGCACGGCGAGCTCGCCGCGGACCAGCAGCGCCATCGCCCCGCCGACGACGAAGAAGAAGAACGAGGCGAGCAGGTACATGATCCCGATCTGCTTGGGGTCGGTGGTGCGCAGCCAGGGCACCAGGTGCTCGCCCTTGCGCATCCGCCGCGTCGTCCGGGCCCGCGTGGGGATCGGACCGGGTTGGATCCGGGTCGTGGCCATCTCCGCCTCCAGCTCCCCAACCGAACACCGCACAGCCGACCGTGCCCCTCTCGGTACCCACCCCCAAACCCGAGCAACCACCCACCACCCGGCGGGTTCGCAGTTTCAATTGAAACTGCGGTTCGTCGTGGCTACGGATCGCAGTTTCAATTGAAACTGCGGCCTCCGCCCGAGCCGGACCACGGACCTCGGTCAAGCGCCGGGCTCGGAGCGGCTGCCTAGGAAGGGGTCGGGCCTGCGATGCGATTCCGATGAAGTGCTCGCATCGGAACACGATCTCGGACGGGGCGTGCATCGGCAGTTTCAATTGGAACTGCGACTTCACGGGCGTGTCGCCCTCCACCGCGCCGGTGCACAACGGGCACCCGTCACCAGTTCGGTGGAAGTCGAGCGCCTCAGGTCGCGCCTCGGGGAGGTTGCGCAACGGGATGCGGAGACAGGCCGAGCGGAGGTCGCACGGCGGTGGGCCAGACCGCGCAGGGGGAGTGCGCAGCGGCTGCTCATCCCGGGGCGGGAGCTCGGGTCGTGGTCGGGCCGGGCGGGGATGTCAGGTCGTGGCGCGGTCGAGGGCGCCGAGGGCCATGGAGCGCAGGAGGCGGGACATCGCCTCGACGTCCAGGTGCGCGCTGAAGGGCGTGGAGTTGATCAGCCCGAACACCGCGTGCGCCGCAGCTCGGGCCGTGGGGCGCGGCAGCTCCGGGCGGGCCTGGCAGAGCACGTCCACCCAGACCTCCACGTAGCTGCGCTGCAGCTCGCGGACCTTGTGCCGATCGGCCTCGGCGAGGCTGTCCAGGTCGCGCATGTGCACGGTGATCAGCGCCGGGTTACCCAGGGCGAACTCGACGTGCCAGCGCACCAGGCGGTCCAGCGCGTCGTGCGGGTCGGAGGCCTTGCCGACGTGGTCCTGCCCGCCGCGCAGCAGCCGGTCGCTGATGCCGGTGAGCAGTTCGGCCAGCATCGCGTCCTTGCTGCGGAAGTGCCGGTACAGCGCGGGCCCGGAGATGCCGACGGCGCTGCCGATGTCGTCGATGCCGACTCCGTGGAAGCCAGCGCGGGCGAACTTCTCCGCCGCCGCGGCCAGGATCTGCTCGCGGCGGGACGGCTTGGCTGGGTCGGTGGGCATCGCAGTCGATACTAGACGAAACGCGTTAGCCGTCGTTAACATCGGTCGCGTTAACGATGACTAACTCCGGTGGAAGGTGTGCCCCGCATGGATGCGCCCGCCCTGCGCACGACCGCGGATCCGGACTCGGCGGAGTTCGCCCGCAACACCGAGCAGCACGCGAAGCTCGTCGAGGACCTCAACGCCCAGCTCGCCCGCACCCGCCTCGGCGGCCCGGAGAAGGCCCGCATCCGGCACGTCGAGCGCGGCAAGCTGCTGCCCCGCGACCGGGTGGACGCGCTGCTCGACCGCGGCTCGCCGTTCCTGGAGCTCTCGCCGCTGGCCGCGCACGGCCTCTACGACGACGAAGCGCCGTCGGCGGGCATCATCACCGGCGTCGGACGGGTGTCCGGCCGCGAGTGCGTGGTGGTGGCCAACGACGCCACGGTCAAGGGCGGCACCTACTACCCGGTCACCGTCAAGAAGCACCTGCGCGCGCAGGAAGTCGCGCTGCACAACAACCTGCCCTGCCTGTACCTGGTCGACTCCGGCGGCGCGTTCCTGCCCAGGCAGGACGAGGTGTTCCCGGACCGCGAGCACTTCGGCCGGATCTTCTACAACCAGGCGACCATGTCCGCCCGCGGCATCCCGCAGATCGCCGCGGTGCTCGGTTCGTGCACCGCGGGCGGTGCCTACGTCCCGGCGATGAGCGACGAGGCGGTGATCGTCCGCGAGCAGGGCACCATCTTCCTGGGCGGACCGCCGCTGGTGAAGGCTGCGACCGGCGCCGAGGTGACCGCCGAGGAGCTCGGCGGCGGCGAGCTGCACTCCCGCACCTCCGGCGTCACCGACCACCTGGCCGCCGACGACGCCGACGCGCTGCGCATCGTCCGCTCCATCGTCAGCACCCTCGGACCGCGCGCGCCCCGGCCCTGGGACGTCGCGCCGGTCGAGGAGCCCGCGGTCGACCCGGACGAGCTCTACGGCGTGGTCCCCACCGACAGCCGCACCCCCTACGACGTGCGCGAGGTCATCGCGCGGATCGTCGACGGCAGCCGGTTCGCCGAGTTCAAGCAGGACTACGGCCAGACGCTGGTCACCGGGTTCGCCCGCATTCACGGGCACCCGGTGGGGATCATCGCCAACAACGGCATCCTGTTCAGCGAGTCGGCGCTCAAGGGCGCGCACTTCATCGAGCTGTGCGACAAGCGCTCCATCCCGCTGGTGTTCCTGCAGAACATCTCCGGCTTCATGGTCGGCAAGGAGTACGAGGCGGGCGGCATCGCCAAGCACGGCGCGAAGATGGTCACCGCGGTGGCCTGCGCCCGCGTCCCCAAGTTCACCGTGGTCATCGGCGGTTCCTTCGGCGCGGGCAACTACTCGATGTGCGGCCGGGCGTACTCGCCGCGGTTCCTGTGGATGTGGCCGAACGCGCGGATCTCGGTGATGGGCGGCGAGCAGGCGGCCTCGGTGCTGGCCACGGTCCGCCGCGACCAGCTCGACGCGCGCGGCGAGCACTGGTCGGTCGAGGACGAGGAGGCGTTCAAGCAGCCGATCCGCGACCAGTACGAGCACCAGGGCCACCCGTACTACGCGACGGCCCGGCTCTGGGACGACGGGGTCATCGACCCCAGGCAGACCCGCGCGGTCCTCGGCCTGGCGATCTCCGCTTCGGCGAACGCCCCGCTGGAGGACATCTCCTACGGCGTCTTCCGGATGTGAGTGGCGTGCCAGGCGAAGGGATGATGATGCAGCACTTCGACGCGGTGCTGGTGGCGAACCGGGGCGAGATCGCGGTCCGGGTGATCCGGACGCTGCGCGAGCTGGGCATCCGCTCGGTGGCGGTGTTCAGCGACGCCGACCGCGACGCCCGGCACGTCCGCGAGGCCGACGTGGCCGTCCACATCGGGCCGAGCGCGGCCGCCGAGAGCTACCTCAACAGCAAGCGGATCCTGGACGCCGCCCGCAGCACCGGTGCCCAGGCGGTCCACCCCGGCTACGGTTTCCTGGCCGAGAACGCGGCCTTCGCCGAGGAGTGCGCCGCGGCGGGCATCGCGTTCATCGGCCCGCCACCGGCGGCGATCGAGTCGATGGGCGACAAGATCCGCGCCAAGCGGACGGTCTCGGCCGCCGACGTCCCGGTGGTGCCCGGCCGCAGCGAGCCGGACATGACCGACGCCGACCTGCACCGGGCGGCGCTGGAGATCGGTTTCCCGGTGCTGCTCAAGCCTTCCGCCGGTGGCGGCGGCAAGGGCATGCGGCTGGTGCCCGACGAGTCCACCCTGGACGACCAGATCGCTTCGGCGCGGCGGGAGGCCCGTGCCGCGTTCGGCGACGACACGTTGTTCGTGGAGCGCTTCGTGTCCCGCCCCCGGCACATCGAGGTCCAGGTGCTGGCCGACGCGCACGGCAACGTCGTGCACCTCGGGGAGCGCGAGTGCAGCTTGCAGCGGCGCCACCAGAAGATCATCGAGGAGGCACCGTCGCCGCTGCTGGACGCCGGGACCCGCGCCCGCATCGGGTCGGCCGCGGTGAACGCCGCCCGCGCGGTGGGCTACGTCGGTGCGGGCACGGTGGAGTTCATCGTGTCCGCGGACCGGCCGGACGAGTTCTTCTTCATGGAGATGAACACCCGCCTGCAGGTCGAGCACCCGGTCACCGAGCTGGTCGCCACCGCCGCCGGGCAGCGCGGCATCGACCTGGTCGAGCAGCAGGTCCGGGTCGCGGCGGGCGAACCGCTGCCCTGGACCCAGCAAAGCCTCTCCCTCGACGGGCACGCGGTGGAGGCCCGCGTCTACGCCGAGGACCCGGCCCGCGGCTTCCTGCCCACCGGCGGCGACGTGCTCGCCGTCCACGAGCCGTCCGGCCCCGGCGTGCGGGTGGACTCCGGCGTCCGCCCGGGGGCCCGGGTGGGCTCGGACTACGACCCGATGCTGGCCAAGGTCATCGCCTGGGGCCCGAACCGCGCCGACGCGCTGCGCCGCCTGGACAAGGCCCTGGCCGACACCGCGGTCCTCGGCCTGCAGACCAACGTCGCGTTCCTGCGCGCACTGCTGCACCACGAGCAGGTGCAGGCGGGCAACCTCGACACCGGCCTGGTCGAGCGCGACCTCGACGCGCTGGTCACCGAGGACATCCCCGAGGAGGTCCACGTCGCTGCGGCCCTGGAGCGCCTGATCGCGGCGGAGCCCACCGGCCCCGCCGTCGACCCGTGGGACGTCCCGGACGGCTGGCGGCTCGGCGAACCGGCGTGGAGCACCTGGCGCTTCGCGGCCGACGGCGGAGAGGTCGAGGTGCGCGTCCGAGGCCGTGCCCACGCCGCCGAGGTCTCCGTCCTGACGGGCTCCGGTGATGCGGCTCCGGTGGAGGTCGCGCCCGCCCGGGCCGCGGCCGAGGTGCGCGGCGACGAGCTGGTCGTCTCCTACCGGGGCCGGTCCCGCCGCTACCGGTACGCGCACGTGGACGGCACCACCTGGCTGGCCGCCGACGGCCGCACCTGGGCGCTCGCCGAGCACCAGCTGCTCGCCGACCGCGGCGCCGCCGGCGGCCGCTCCGACGGCGTGGTGACCAGCCCGATGCCGGGCACGGTGCTGGTCGCCGAGGTTTCCGCAGGTCAGCACGTGACCGCCGGGCAGCGGCTGTTCGTGGTCGAGGCGATGAAGATGGAGCACACCGTCACCGCCCCGATCGACGGCGTCGTCGCCGAAGTGCACGCGAGGAAGGGGCAGTCGGTCGGGCTCGACCAGCCGCTGGCTGTCCTCACCACCCCGTCTGACGAGACCGGGACTACGAAGGAGGCCCAGTGATGGTGGACCACCGGCTCAGCGAAGAGCACGAAGCGCTGCGCGAGAGCGTGCAGACGTTCGCCCGCAAGGAAGTCGCCCCGGTCATCGGCGAGTACTACGAGCGCGAGGAGTTCCCGTACCCGCTGGTGCGCACGATGGGCGAGATGGGTCTGTTCGGCCTGCCGGTCCCGGAGGAGCACGGCGGCATGGGCGGCGACTACTTCGCCCTCTGCCTGGCCCTGGAGGAGCTGGCCCGCGTCGACTCCTCAGTGGCCATCACCCTGGAAGCGGGCGTGTCGCTGGGCGTCATGCCGATCTACCGCTTCGGCAACGACGAGCAGCGCAGCACCTGGCTGCCGAAGCTGGCCCGCGGCGAGGTCCTCGGTGCCTTCGGCCTGACCGAGCCGGGCGGCGGCTCCGACGCGGGCGCCACCCGCACCACGGCGGTGCTCGACGGCGACGAGTGGGTGATCAACGGCTCCAAAGCGTTCATCACCAACTCCGGCACCGACCTCACCGGCCTGGTCACGGTCACCGCGGTGACCGGCGAGAAGCCGGGTGGCGGCAAGGAGATCTCCACGATCATCGTGCCCTCGGGCACCCCCGGGTTCACCGTCGCCAAGAAGTACTCGAAGGTCGGCTGGAACGCCTCGGACACCCACGAGCTGTCCTTCGACGACTGCCGGGTGCCCGCCGCGAACCTGCTCGGCGAGCGGGGCCGCGGCTACGCGCAGTTCCTCGCCACCCTCACCGAGGGCCGGGTGGCGATCGCGGCGCTCGGCGTCGGCCTCGCCCAGGGCTGCGTGGACGAGTGCGTGCGCTACCTCGACGAGCGCGAGGCGTTCGGCCGCAAGATCGGCGAGTACCAGGCGATGCAGTTCAAGCTGGCCGACATGGAGCTGCGCGCGCACACCGCGCGCCTGGCCTACTACGACGCGGCGTCGCGGATGCTGCGCGGGGAGCCGTACAAGAAGCAGGCCGCGATCGCGAAGCTGGCGTCGTCGAACGCGGCGATGGACAACGCCCGCGACGCGACCCAGATCTTCGGCGGCTACGGGTTCATGAACGAGACGCCGGTCGGCCGGTTCTACCGGGACGCCAAGATCCTGGAGATCGGCGAGGGCACCAGCGAGGTCCAGCGGATGCTGATCGCCCGGGAGCTCGGCCTACCGGCCTGATCCCCACCGGCCCCAGGGGGGCGGGGCCGGTGGTTCGACGGGTTCGCGAGGGGTCGACCGCCACCGGTCGGTTCCTCGCGAACTCGCGTTTGCGCCGGTCAGTGCCGGAAGCGGTTCTGCGGCACGGTGATCTCCTCGGTCTGCTCGACGTCGCCGTACGCGCCGTGCTGGACCGGTCCCACCGGCCGGAAGTCCTGCTGGGTGTCCTGGTCGGGCCACAGCGGCGCGTCCTGCGGAGCCGCGTGCGGCATCGGTGCTGCCTGCGGGGCAGCGGGGGCGACCGGCGCCGGCTCGTCCTCCATGGCGAGGTGCTGCAGCACCCAGTCGCGGGCGAGCGAGGCCGGTGAGGTGCCCTGCTTGGCGGCGAGCTCCTTGAGCCGCTCGTTGGCCATCAGGGGCAGCCGGAGCTGGTGGACCTGCGCCGCGCCGAAGCGCCGACCGGACCCGGTGGACTCGACGTCTTCCTCCGGGGCCAGCGCAGCGAGGTACGACTCGAACTCGTGATCGGGTTCGGCCGGTTCTTCCGCCTTCTGCCGACGGCTGGTCTTGGTTCGTCCTAGAGCCACGCGCCCACGATAACGGTCAGGTTGCGATGCGCGAATCGCTGTGAGGGCTGTCACCGGCCCGCGGGTGGCCTGAAGTGCGGAGGGCCCCCGCGTCAGGGGGACGAACGCGGGGGCCGGAGGGGATCTCCACAGGTGCTGACCGGGGGTGTGTCAGCGCCCCGATTGTGGCACGCGACTAGCCGCTTTGGGGAGCTTTCGACGCATGATTCGTGCGTCCGGCGCTGCTCGGGCAGGCCCGGTCGGCGGTCTCGCGCAACGGTTCGCCGTGCTAATTGCCTGGTGGGAGCCCTCGCACGGGCCCCGCTCGCGCTCGTCCGCCCGGTGCTCGCCGCGGTGGCCGACCTGGCCCGGTGGTCGGCCGCCGCAGATCGTGGGCGGCGTGCCCGCCTCCTGATCTTGCGGACCGCGCAGGGCGAGTTGCGGCGAGGTCCAGTGTGGATGATCCAGTCCGCCGCGCGGCTCTCCGAAGTGGATCGTGCCCCCAGCGGGTGATTACTCAGAGTCGAACTCAAATCACTCTCTGGGGGGCTGCGGGTGTGGACAACCTGTGGATAGCCTGCGCCGGGAACCCGAGGCCGGGGAGGCGTCATGTACGGGTCGCTGGATGTGCGGAAGTTCTTGTGGCAGCAGGAAGACGGGACCTCGCGGCAGTCGCCCGCGGTGCCCGCCCCGCGGGCCGGTGAGCCCTCGCGGATTTCGCCGGAGCAGGTGCACAAGGCGAGGATGGCGGTCGCCCGCAGCGCGGAGAGCGCCGAGGATTGCAGACTCCTGCTGGACATGTTGGGATTGGCTCCCGACGACGACGGGCAGCCGCCGGTGACGCGCTGACCGGGGCTGCGCGGAGGCGTCGCCCGGCGGGCGCGACACTCCGAACCGGAGTAACTTCCGGTGGCAATGTTGATCAACCGTTCGTGGGTCTCATCGCTCGGAAGAGCTAGGTCGGCGAACGAATGCCCGCCGGAGCCGAGCCATGCCACAGCAGCGCCGGGCGCAGCTCACCCGCCGCGCGATCCTGACCGCGGCGGCGACGGAGTTCGACCTGGTCGGTTACGAAGCCGCCGCGCTGAACGCGATCCTGCGGCGCAGCGGGACCACCAAGGGCGCGTTCTACTTCCACTTCACCTCCAAGGGAGCGGTGGCCGAAGCGCTGGTCGAGGACCACGCGGCCGGACTCGCCGCCCTGCGGCGGGAATGGCTGGGGCGCGGCCTGGACCCGCTGTCGACGGCGGTCGGCCTGACCGTCGAGGCGGCCCGCCGGGTGGAGCAGGACGTCGTCCGCCGCGCCGGGCTCCTGCTCGCCTGCCGTCGCCCCGGGGCGTTCAGCGACGGCTGGGACGGGCTCATCGACCGCCTGCTGCACGAGTCGGCGGAGGCGGGGCAACTGCGGCCCAGCGCGGACCCGGCCGCGGTGGCCCGCGTGGTGCACGCGGGCTTGGTGGGGGCTCACAAGATCGGCGCGGACTTCTCCGGCCTGGCGGAGCGCTTCGCCGAGATCTGGCGCGTGGTGCTCGCCGGGGTCGCCCGCGAGGACGTGCTGCGGAGGCCGGAGGTCCTCGCTCAAACCTGAGGCGCGGATCACATTTCCGGACCGTGTTCGTTTTGTCGGCTTTTCCGCCCTCGGTGGCCGCCTGGCGGGCGCGGCGGCGGCCTCGCGGGGGTCCGGAGCCGGATCCTGCAGCGGGTCGAAATCGGCAGGTCAAGGCGGTAAGCTGGCCGTCGGCTGCGGGCCTCGTGCGGGGCCCGCGAGGGGGCCGCGCGGCGCAAGTGACCCCCCTGTTTCAGGGCCGCTGGAGGCATGTCGTAAGCTTTACTCAACGCCAACGGAGCGGACCTGAAAAGGGAAAGCCGGTTGGAGGCAAGGCCGGGTCGGTTCCCGAATCGGCCAAGCCCCCATCGTCTAGCGGCCTAGGACGCCGCCCTTTCAAGGCGGTAGCGCGGGTTCGAATCCCGTTGGGGGTACGGACAACTGAAGAGAGCAAGATGCATGGCCCAGTGGCGCAGTTGGTTAGCGCGCCGCCCTGTCACGGCGGAGGTCGCGGGTTCAAGTCCCGTCTGGGTCGCCAAGGCGAACGGTGCAGAACCGGACGCTATCGGCCAGGTAGCTCAGTTGGTACGAGCGTCCGCCTGAAAAGCGGAAGGTCGGCGGTTCGACCCCGCCCCTGGCCACCGCTCAGAGCTGCGAAAACGGCCCCACCGATCCCGGTGGGGCCGTTTTGCGTTTCAGCTGGTGCCACTCGCCAGGTCGTCGTGTGGGTCGATCGGCTTGCCGGTGTGCTGCTGCCGGTTCAGTCGCTACGGCAGGGGACCGGACTGGGAGAAGAAGCTGATCGCCATGACGATCGCGACGATGATGAACCCGACGACGACGATGCCGAAAAAGACGATGAAGGCGATGGCGCAGCCGTCGGACCCCTCGGCCCTGGCTCGCTCCTCGGCGTCCCACGCCTCCTGCATCTTGGCCATGTACCTGGCCCGGAACGCGGCTTCTTCAGGACTTCTCGGCGGGTTCAGGTTCACGTCGCCGTGGACGTGGCCGAACTGGCCCACCGGCCCGTTGAACTGCCCGCCCGAGACCTCGTTGCCGACCTTCGGTGCGCTGGCGTCGCCGTCCCCCTCGCCGCCATTGTCCTGCCCGTGCCTCACGGCGTGAAGAGTACTGAACCGTGATCAGTCGAGGGGGCGAAACGGTGCAGCGGGGGAGTTCCTCGCTTTGCGGCGAGCAGTGCCGCGCACCTCGGTGCTCTGAGGTCGGCGGTTCGACTCCCGGCTGAGGGCCCTGCCGGGTCAGGCGGGGAGTTTCCTCTGCTCACGAGGTCAGCTTGGCCTGCACCAGGTCGATGAGCTCTTCGGCGGCCGCCGCCGTGTCGTAGGTCGGATCGGTGAGCTGTTCGGCGACGATCGCGTCGATCCCGCCGCCGATGATGATCGCGAGCGTGCGCGTGTCCAGCGGATGCCGCGCCTCCGTCGCGTGCCGGGCCGCTTGGAGGATCTGCGCCAGCGGTTGCCAGCGCTCGGCGGGTTGGCGCTCGGCTGCCTCGCTGGTCATCGCCTCGGTGATCATCCGGGTGTGCCGGGGGTGCTCGCGGAGGTGGCCGATCATCGACCGGATGTAGGCCGCCGGGCCCTGCGCCGGGTCCGCCGCCTCCACCGCTGCGGCGACCTGCGTGGTCAACGCGGTCAGGACGTGCTCGTGCGCGGCGCGGACCACGGCGTCCTTGGACGGGAAGTGGTAGAGCACGGCCGCCTTCGTGATCCCGGCGCGCTCGGCGATCCGGGACAGGGACGTGCCCGCGTAACCCCGGTCCGCGACCAGCTCGACCGTCGCCTCGATCAACTGCCGCCGCCGGGCCCGCTCGGTGAGCGTCAGCTCCGACTCGGCTCGCTCGTGCCTTGACATGGCTCCTATTCTACCAATCGGTTAGAAATTCTACCGACCGGTTAGGAGCGGTTGTGGACGAGTTGAAACGCCCACGTCGGCGGCGGTGGCTCATCGCCCTGGGCGTCGTCGCCGCGCTCGTGGTGGTCATCGCCTTCGCCACGCGCACGCCCTCGCCGGTCGGGCACTGGGACGGAGCCGAGGGGCGCGACCGCTTCATGGCCGCCTATGACCAGGCATTCCGCGACCTGCCCCCGGTTGCGGACACGGTCGACGTGCGCACCGACTACGGAGTCGTCCGCTTCTACCGCTTCGCGGGCACGGGCCAGGCCTCGGCGCCGCTGGTGCTGCTGCCGGGGCGGGCCTCGGCGAGCCCGGTCTGGGCGGACAACCTCCCGTCGCTGCTGGGGGTCGGCGACGTGTACACCGTCGACCTGCTCGGCGAGCCGGGGCGGAGCGTCCAGGACCGCCCGATCACCGACGACGCAGACCAGGCCGCCTGGCTGCACCAGGCCCTCGCCGGGCTGCCCGAGGACCGGTTCCACCTGGTCGGGCTCTCCATCGGTGGGTGGACCTCGGCCAACCTGGCCCTCCGGCAGCCCGAGCACGTCGCCAGCCTCACCCTGGTCGACCCGGTCTTCGTCTTCGACGACATGCCGCTGGGCACCGTGCTGCGATCCATCCCGGCCGCCGTGCCGTGGTTGCCGAAGTCGTGGCGCGACGGCTTCAACTCCTACACGGCGGGCGGCGCCCCGGTCGCGGACGTGCCGGTCGCGGAGATGATCGAGGCCGGGATGCAGCACTACCGGCTGCGCCTGCCCCAGCCCACCCGCATCGCCGAGGAGGACCTCGCGCGGCTGGACCTGCCGGTGCTGGCGATCATCGCCGGTCGATCCGTCATGCACGACCCCGCAACGGCCGTCGCCACGGCCGAACGGGTCCTGCCCGAGGCCGCGGTGCGCGTCTACCCCGACGCCTCCCACGCCATCAACGGCGAGCACCCGGACCGGATCGCAGCCGACATCGCGGAGTTCCTGACGACGTCCTGCTGACTGTGGGAACGACCAACGCTGACGCGGTGTGCCCGAGGTCACGTCTTGCCGGAATGGTCTCGGAGGTGCTCTTGGAGCCTCGATACTCGCGCGCAGTCGATCTTCGAGGAGGGGCACCCATGACCGACGTCCCGGACCGCCCACCAGCGGCGCACGTCAACGGCTTGGCCGTCGCATCGCTGGTCGTTTCAGTGATTGCACTGATCATCTGCATCGGATCGTTCCCGCTCGGCTTGGTCGGCCTGCTCGGCGCGGTCCTCGGGCACGTCGCACTCGGGCGGATCAGCCGCGCCCCAGCGCGCTACTGCGGTCGCGGCCTCGCGATCGGCGGTCTCGCGGTGGGCTGGTGCGCCCTCGGGCTCGGGGTGCTGGGCACGGCGTACTTCTTCTTCTCCGCGCCAGCGCAGTTCGCCGAGCTCGTGGGCGCCATCTTCGGCCAGTGACCGGCCTGCTTCGCGGAAGTCGCCGCGCCGGCTGTTGCTAATCTCGGCCTCCTGATGTCTGCGACCCTCGTTGCCGTTGATCTCGCCGCCGGGCACGGCGACCGCTCCCTGTTCTCCGGGCTGGACCTCGTCGTCGCGCCGGGCGACGTCATCGGGCTCGTCGGTGCGAACGGCGCTGGCAAGTCCACGCTGCTGCGCCTGCTCGCCGCGCTCGACGCACCGGAGCACGGCGAGGTGCGGCTCTCCCCAGCCACCGCCACCGTCGGCTACCTGCCGCAGGAACCTGACCGCCGCCCGGGCGAGGCGGTGAGCCAGTTCCTCGCCCGCCGCACCGGCGTCGCCGCCGCTCAGCGCGCCATGGACGACGCGATGGAGGCGCTCGCGCAAGGTGCGGCAGGCGCGGATGACGCCTACGCCGAGTGCCTGGAGCGCTGGTTGAGTCTGGGCGGCGCTGACCTGGAGGAACGCGCCGAGGGTGTCGCCGACCAGCTCGGTTTGACCGTCGAGCTCGACCAGCCCATGACCTCGCTGTCCGGTGGGCAGGCCGCTCGTGCCGGGCTGGCCTCGCTGCTGCTGTCCCGCTACGACGTGTTCCTGCTGGACGAGCCCACGAACGACCTCGACCTGGAAGGTCTTGAACTCCTGGAGGGGTTCGTGCGCGGGCTGCGCGCCGGGACCGTCGTCGTCAGCCACGACCGGGAGTTCCTGGCCCGCACCGTCAACAAGGTCCTGGAGCTCGACCTCGCCCAGCAGCAGATCAACTCCTACGGCGGCGGGTACGACGCCTACCTGGAGGAACGCGAGGTCGCGCGGCGGCACGCGCGGGAGGCTTACGACGAGTACGCGGACAAGAAGTCCGCCCTGGAGGCGCGCGCCCGCATGCAGCGTTCCTGGATGGACAAGGGCGTCCGCAACGCCCGCCGCAAGGCCACCGACAACGACAAGATCACCCGCAAGACCCGGACCGAGGCCTCCGAGAAGCAGGCCGCCAAGGCGCGGCAGACCGAACGGCTCCTCGAACGGCTGGAGGTCGTGGCGGAGCCGCGCAAGGAGTGGGAGCTGCGCATGGAGATCGCGGCGGCGCCCAGGTCCGGTGCGGTCGTCGCCTCCCTGCGCGAGGCGGAGGTGCGGCGCGGCGACTTCACCCTCGGGCCGATCACCCTGCAGATCGACTGGGCGGACCGCGTCGCGATCACCGGCGCCAACGGTTCCGGCAAGTCGACGCTGCTCGGCGCGCTGCTGGGACGCGTGCAGCTGGACGCGGGAGCTGCCGCGCTCGGTTCCGGTGTCGTGATCGGCGAGATCGACCAGGCCCGGGCCCTGTTCCACGGATCGGAATCGCTGCTCGACGCGTTCTGCGCGGCCGTGCCGGACACCGCTCCGGCCGACGTGCGCACGCTGCTGGCCAAGTACGGGCTCAAGGCCGACCACGTGTTGCGCCCGGCCACCACGCTCTCGCCCGGCGAACGCACGCGCGCCGCGCTCGCGCTGCTGCAGGGGCGGGGCGTCAACCTGCTGGTGCTGGACGAGCCGACCAACCACCTCGACCTGCCCGCGATCGAGCAGCTGGAATCCGCCCTCGACAGCTACCCGGGCACGCTGCTGCTGGTGACCCACGACCGCCGGATGCTCGACGCGGTCCGAACCACCCGTCGCCTCCAGATGTCCGCTGGCAAGCTGACCGAAATCTCCGCGTGAGCTGTTGGTCAGACCCCGTCGCTAGGGTTCGGCTGAAGTAGGGACGCCCCCGCGCTCAACCGGCCTGGGGGTTACCGGGAGTGCGGGGGCGTCAAGGTCCACCCCTGGGGGTCAGGTGGACGGCGTCCATGCTACTGCGTGGTATCCAAGATGTCTCTAGGGGCAGAGATCTTTTTTCTCGCGGACCGCGGCGAACCTCAGGAACAGCTGGGTCAGCGGACCTATCGCCGCTGCGTACAGCACTGTCCCGACCCCGACCGTGCCGCCGAGCAGCCACCCGAGGGCGAGCACGCAGACCTCGATCGTGGTGCGAACCACACGAACTGACCACCCGGTGCGGGCGTGCAGGCCGGTCATCAGGCCGTCCCGGGGGCCCGGACCGAGCCGTGCGCCGACGTACACGGCGGTCGCCAGGCCGTTCAGCACGATCGCGGAGAGCATCAGGGCGATCCGCGCCGGGAGCGCGGTGAGCGGCGGAACCAGCGCGAGCGTGAAGTCCACGGCGAACGCGATGACGATGACGTTGGCCACCGTGCCGATGCCCGGTCGCTGCCGCAGCGGGAGCCAGGCCAGCATGACGAGCGCGCCGGTCAGCGCGGTGACCCAGCCAAAGTTCCAGCCCAGCCGGTCCGCCAGGCCCTGGTGCAGGACGTCCCACGGGCCCAGGCCCACGTGCGCGCGGACCATCAGGCCCATGCTGGCCCCGTAGGCGACCAGGCCGATGAGCAACTGCGCGAGCCGGAGGGTCGGTCGAGTCCGGAGCGGCAGCGGGGACAAGTCCACCTGGTCTGCTTTCAAGGCCATGTGGAGGTTTATATCCCGTTATTGGACTCTGGTGCGATAGCCAATGGAGCTATATTGGCCACATGGTGTTCACGACCTCCGCCCAGGTCCACGGCCGCAAGCTCGTCGAGCTGCTGGGTTCCTGGCACGGCTCGGACCGGCCGTCGTCGCAGCTGCTGGCCGGCGCGGTCCGCCACCTGGTGCTGGACGGGCGGCTGCCGCCGGGCACCAGGTTGCCCGCCGAGCGCGAGCTCGCGGAACACCTCGGCGTCAGCCGGACGCTGGTGGCTCGCACGTTGGACCGGCTGCGCGAGGAGGGCTTCGCGGCCAGTCGGCGCGGCGCGGGGTCGTGGATCAAGCTGCCGGACTCGGAGCGCGGCAACGAAGCCCACGGCGGCTGGTTCCCGCCCGCGGACGCCGAGGTGCTCAACCTCGCGCAGGCCACGCCCAGCGCACCGCCGGAGCTGTGCGCGGCGGTGGACCGCGCGCGGCTGCGCCTGGCGGAGCAGCTGCCCGGCCACGGCTACCAGCCGCACGGCCTGCCGGTCCTGCGCGAACGCCTGGCCGAGCGCTACACCCGGCGCGGCCTGCCGACGACCCCGGAGCAGATCCTGGTCACCAACGGCGCCCAGCACGCGTTCGCGCTGGTGCTGCGGATGCTGGTCGCCCCGGGGGAGCGCGTGCTCGTCGAGCACCCCACCTACCCGAACGCGTTGGAGGCGCTGCGCGGGCTCAACGCGATGCCGGTGGCGGTCCCGATGGTCGAGCACGGCTGGGACTTGGAGCTGCTGACCGCGAACCTGCGCCAGACCGCGCCGCGGCTGGCCTACCTGATCCCGGACTTCCACAACCCGACCGGCATCCGGCTGGACGCGGAAGGCCGCGAGCAGCTCGCCCGAGCCCTGGGCCGGACCTGCACGAACGCGGTCGTCGACGAAACACTGGTGGACATCGACCTGACCGGCGAGCAGCCCCCGCCGCCGATGGCCGCGCTGACCGAGCGGGTGATCACCGTCGGCTCGGCCAGCAAGTCGTTCTGGGGAGGCCTGCGGTTGGGCTGGATCCGCGCGTCCGAGGCGTTCGTGCAACGCATGGTCGTCGGCCGGGCCGCGCTGGACCTCGGCAGCCCGGTGTTCGAGCAGCTGGTCCTGGCCGAGCTGCTGGTCGACGCCGACGCGGTCCTGGCACGTCGGCGCGCGGAAGTGCTCGAACGGCGGCAATGCCTGGTGGACGCGCTGCGCGAGCACCTGCCGGACTGGCGCTTCCGGATCCCGGACGGCGGCCTGGCGCTGTGGTGCGACATCGGCGCACCGGTGAGCAGCAGGCTCGCGGTGGCCGCCGAGCAGCACGGCGTGCGGGTCGCCCCAGGAGCGCGGTTCTCGGTGCACGGCTCGCTGGAGAACTGGATCCGCCTGCCCTACGCGCTGCCCGGGGACCAGCTGGTGGAGGCCATCCGCCGCCTCGCCGCGGCGACCGCCGCCATCCCCGGGGGCGGCCCGACTGCCCTGACCGCCCCCATCGCCTGAGCCGCGGAGCGGCCGTCCCGGACGCGCCCGGGACGGCCGCTCCGCGCACCGCCGACCACCCGTCGGCACGGCCCCTCGTCGTGCCGGTGAGCGGTTCGGGCGGCAGGTGTCGCCCCGGTGCCGCAGGGGCATGTGCGGCACCGGGGCCCAGGGCCCACGCCTTCACGGTTCGGCAGGTCAGGAACGTCGCCGGGAGGCTGGTGGACCCCGATCCGACCCGGCCGGGCGCAGACGGCCGACTCGGAGCTGGGTGCGCGTGTGGTGAACAGGGTCACCGCCGGAGCGGTTCGGTGCAGCGTCAGTCGGGAGATGCTGACGGTTCGGCGGACGACAGGCCCGCGACCGGGCGGTTCTCCGGGTGGGTCGAGCCGACCGCCGACGGGTCGGTCAGGCTCGGTCCGGTGGGCAGGACGACCAGCGCGCCGCGCAGGTCGTTGACCCCACCGCCGGACCCTGGAGCGGGTTGCTGCGGCGCGCCGGTGTCGTGGTCGCCGCTGTCCAGCGGCGCTTCGTCGGCTGATCCGGCGGTGTTGGGCGCGCGTGGTTCCGCCGCGCTGCGCGGGTGGGCGCGCGGCACGGCGACCGACTCCTGGGGCAGCTGCGCGGCCTGCTCGGCGCGGGTTGGTGCGCCGGGGCGCTGCTGCGCCGGTGGCAGCACGGTCGGTGCGGCCACCGGGACGGAGGCCGGTTCGTCGGCGGTGGCCGGCGGGTCCTGCTCGCCGACCGGGTCCGGCGGGTCGACCTCCACGGCGTCCGGCGGCTGGGGCTCCGGGCGCTGCACCTCGTCCAGCTCGGGGCGCAGGTCGTCCAGGAGCGGTCGCGCGATGTCCGGTTCGGTCGCGGAGACTTCGACCTCCGGCAGCGCGACGTCCGGCAGCTCGACGGCCTCGGCGAGCGAGCTGGCACCGAACCAACCTCCGACGCACAGGGCGCTCAGCAGCGAAACCCGCGCGGCGAGCACGGCGAGCCGCGATCGGGGAGCGCGCTGCGCGCGGCTTCCGGTCACGATCACCACCGCCTGTCGGTCGGGTCCGCGCGGCCGAGCGCGGCATCAGCGTTGGTTGCGCCATGATCGACGCCGTTGATGGCATTCAACCACTTCGAACGGCGGTTTCGCGCCACCGACCGCGAGGGGAACAGCGGTCGGTCCAGCATTCTCCACGCAATCGGGCGATTGGGGAAGATCCCCGGACACCGTCTGTCGGGTGAGTCCGGCCCACGCGGGCGGCGTGTCCGCTGTGGACGGAGGTCGTGGTGGGCAGGGTGTCCGCTGTGGATCAAGGAACTGGAACTCGGCTCGAAATCGCTGAACTGCGGCAGCTGTGGGCGGAACACGGCCACGACCTGCTGCTGCACGACCCGGGAGGCAGCGGCGAGTGCCTGGTGCGCCGCGGTGAGCTGATCGCCTCGGCGGAGGTGCTGGACCCGGTGCTGGACCGGTTCCGGAGGTGGGTCGACGACGTGCAGCACGACGACGACCTGCGGCTGGCGCGGCTGCGGTTGCGGGCGGCGGAGCGGGACCGCTGCGTCGACATGGCGCGCGAAACCACCGGTGTGGCGGCCAATCACGTGCACTTCGGCTGCCCGGTCATGTACGGAACGCCGGTCATGTACGGCACGGGTGCGCAAGCGCAGGAGGCGCCGCCGGTCCCGGAACCGCCTGCGGCGCGGTGGGACCCGCCGGTGGTGGTCGGGGTGCTGGACACCGGGTGCGACCCGCACCCGTGGTTTGCCGACCGCCCCTGGTTCGAACCGGTGCCGGAGGTGCTCGACGCCGACGACGACGCAGGTCAGGACCGCCAGGCCGGGCACGGCACGTTCGTCAGCGGGGTGCTGCTGCAGCACGCGCCGGGAGCCGTGCTGCGGGCCCAGCGGGTGCTCTCCTCGCTCGGCTTCACCGACGACTACACCGTGGTGGCCGGGTTGCGCTCGTTGCGGCAGGCCGCCGCCGCGCGCGGTGAGCAGGTCGGCGTCGTCGTGCTGACCGCCGGGTGCCACACCGCCGACGACGAGTGCCCGCCGGTCCTCGGGGCGGAACTCGCGCGCTGGTCGGGCTCGGTGGTCGTGGCGGCGGCCGGGAACCAGGCGCGGGACAGGCCGTTCTGGCCCGCGGCGCTGCCGTCGGTGGTGGCCGTCGCGGCCACCGGTTCGGACGGGGCGGTGGCGGAGTTCTCGAACTTCGGCCCGTGGGTGGACACCGCGGCCCCCGGTGTCGGGGTGACCAGCAGTTTCGTCCGCATGACCGGGGATGGTGACCGGGACTTCGGCTTCGCCAGCTGGAGCGGCACGTCCTTCGCCGCACCACGGGTGGCCGCCGCCGTCGCCACCGCCCTGCACGAGGGCCGGACTCGCGCGGACTCACTCGATCTCGTCCGCGATCTCTACCCGTTCGAGGGGTAATCGGCGGGAAGTGAATCTGCACGGCCTGCTCGCTCCTCTATTTACCCGGGGGCACGGAGATCGGGAACGCGGGGAGGAGCAGGTCGTGCACGAGGTCGGGGAGACCGGTGCCGCAGCGGTGTTGTTGCGCCGGGCGGCGGCCGGGGATCAGCAGGCGTGGCGGGAGCTGGTGGACCGCAACGCGGCGGTGGTCTGGGGTGTGTCGCGGGCGTTCTCCGCGAACAGCGCCGACGCCGAGGACATCTGCCAGGCGACGTGGTTGCTGCTCGCGGAGAACCTGGACCGGTTGCGCGATCCGGGGTCGCTGTCCGCGTGGCTGGTGACCACCGCGCGTCGGGAATCGCTGCGGCTGCACCGCGCGCGGCAGCGGGAGTCGCCGGTGGGGCTGGACTCCGAGCTGCTCAGCGGTGTCGATCCGGGGGAGGGCCCGGAGCACCGGGTGCTGCGGGAGTGGACGAGCTCGCGGCTGGCGAAGTCGTTCGCCGAGCTGCCGCAGCGCTGCCAGCAGCTGCTGCGCGTGCTGGCGGTCGCGCCGGAGGCGAGCTACGCGCAGGTCAGCGAGGCTCTGGGGTGGCCGCGCGGCACGATCGGCCCGAAGAAGAGCCGGTGCCTGGCGGAGCTGCGGCGGCGCATGCTCGCCGCCGAGGTGCCCGAGGAGGTGGCGGGATGAGCGCGGGGATGCCGGGCGAGCTGCGCCGGTTGCGGGACCTGTTCCAGTCCTGCGATCCCGTTCCCGAGCGCGCGCTCGCGGGCGCGTACGCGGCGATGTCGCGGCGCGCGGACTACCAGGACCCGGTGCCGCTGCAGCTGATCGGGGACTCGGCGGAGTCGCTGGCCAAGGTGCGCTCCCTCGGCCCGCCGGAGCCGCGGGTGCTCACCTTCGCGATGCCGGGGCGGGTCCTGGAGCTGGACCTGGCGCCGGTCGCGGAGGACCGCTACCGGGTGTCCGGCATGGTGCTGAACCGCGCGGGTGGAGCGCCACCGAGCGGTGACGTGGTGCTGCGCCACCGGGCTGGTGAGTGCGCGAGCGTGCTGGACGATCACGGCGCCTTCGGGGCGGCGGACGTCCCACGGGGCCCGCTGAGCGTGGTGTTCTGGCCGCTGCGGTCGGCGCCCGCCGTCGCGGATTGGCTGGTCTGTTGAGCGCCGGGACGGCGGTGGCACCGCCGGACCGGATCGGCTCCGCGCTGTGGTGGCGGGACCACGCCAGCTCGGCGCCGGAAGCCGCGATGCGCAAGGCGGCGGAGCTGCTGTCCGAGGCGGACGGCGAGCTCCGCGCGCTGGCCCGGCACATCGCCGCGCTCGCGGCCGTCGAGCAGGGGCGGGTGCGGCAGGCGCACCGCCACGCCCGGCTGGGGATCACCGCGGCGCGGCGTGCGCAGCGGTGGCAGCTGGCGGCCCAGCTGCAGCTCACGCTGGCGTGGGTGGAGCTGGAGCGCGGTGACGTCGACGCCAGCTGGGCGAACCTGCGCGCGGCGGAACCGCGGCTGCCCACTGCGGAGCAGGGGCGGGCGGCGTGCCTGCGCGGGTTGTTGCTCTGCCGGGGTGATCAGCACCGCGATGCGCGCGCGGAGCTGACCCGGGCGCTGCGCAGCCTGCGGGCCGACGACGACCGGCGCTGGACGGCCAACGCGCTGATGGGGCGCGGCCTGGCCAACCTGTACGCGAACCGGCTGGTGGCCGCCGAGTCGGACCTGTCCGCGGCGGAGCAGGTCTTCGCGGCAGGTGGGCAGACCGCGCGGGCCGCGGGGTGTCGGCACAACCGGGGCTGCGTCGCGTTCCGCGCCGGTGACCTGCCGCGGGCGCTACGGCTGTTCGAGGAGGCGGTCGCGGTGGGCCTGGACGTGCGGTCGAGTCCGGAAGCGCTGGTCGACCGGGCGGAGGCGCTGGCCGCCGCCGGGCTGGCCACCGAGGCGCGGGCGGTGATGGAGCAGGCGGCGGACCGCTTGGCTTCCTGCGGCCGCGCCGGTCGGCTCGCCGACACCCGGCTGGCGCTGGCCGGGTGCGCGCTGCGCGTCGACGACCTGCCTGCGGCGGTGCAGGCGGCCAGCAGCGCTCGGCGCCTGTTCCGGGCGCAGCGGCGCCCGGCCTGGGCGGCGCTGGCGACCGCCGTGGTGTGGCAGGCGAAGCTGCGCTCCGGCCAGTGCTCGCGGTACGCCTTGTCGGCTGCCCGGCGTGCGGCTGCGGCGTGCGCGGAGTTCGGTTGGACGGGCCTGGCCGCGGAACTCCGCCTCACGGCAGCGCGGTGCGCGGCGCGGGCAGGCATGCGCACGACCTCCCGGAAGCTGCTCGCCCTGTGCGCACCGTTGAAGGACGCGGTGGTGGCGCCTCCGCAGCACCGGGCCCTCGGGTGGCTGGCCGAAGCACTGCTGGCCGAGCAGGACGGTGACGTGGAGCGGCTGTTCGAGGCCTGCCGGGGTGGGTTGCGCGCGGTGGACGGCCAGCTCTCGGACATGGTGGCGTTCGAACTGCGCGCGCACACCGCAGGCCTGGCCAGCGAACTCGGTGACCTCGCGGTCGGCGCGGCGCTGCGCACCGGGGGCCCGGAGCTGGTGCTGCGCTGGACGGAGCGCTCACGGGCCAGTGCCCTGCACCGCCGAGCTCTCCGCCCGCCCGTGGATGCGCAGCTGAACTCGGCTCTGGTGCGGCTGCGCTCGGCCGTGCAGGAGACCCAGCGCGCGCGGAACCCGACGCGGGCGTTGCGAACCGTCGCCGGGCTGGAGGAACAGGTCCGGCACCGGGCGCTGCTGGTGGAGGGGCGGACCAGCGGGCTGCCGTCGCCGTGCGGACTGGGCGAGGTGATCGCTGAACTCGGTGATTCCGCGTTGCTGAGCTTCTGCGCCCACCGCGGACGGTTGTTCGCCGTGTCCATCGTGGAGGGACGTGTTCGGCTGCACGTGCTGGGACCGGAATCGAGTGCGCACACCCAAGCGGCTCGCCTCCGGCACCTGCTCGCCCGGCAGGCGACCGGCACCGCGCCGCGTGCCGCGCCCATGTTCGAGCACGGTGCCCGGCAAGCGGCGGAGGAGCTGCAGGCCCAACTCCTGCAACCGGTGCTTCCCGCGCTCGCATGTGGACGCCCGCTGGTAGTCGTCCCCACTGGACGACTGCACGTGCTGCCCTGGGCAGCGCTCCCAGCGTGCCGCGCTCGGAGCGTGACGGTGGCCCCGTCGGTGCGGTGCTGGCTGCGCGCTGCGCTGGACGCCCGCGCCGTCGACCCTTCGGGGTCAGCGGTGTGGATCGCCGGACCGGGCTTGAACCACGCCGAAGGCGAGGTGCGCGCGTTGCACGACGCAGCGGGCGGTTGCTTGCTGACCGGATCGGACGCGACCACCGATCGCGTCCTTTCCACTGTGGATGGTGCGGCGGTGGTGCACATCGCCGCGCACGGCAGGTTCCGCGACGACCAGCCGCTGCTGTCCTGCCTGGACTTGGCGGACGGCCCGCTCTACGCCTACGACCTGGACCGCCTGCACCGCGGCCCCACCACGGTGGTCCTGTCGGCGTGCGACGTGGGCAGGTCCGCGGTCAGCCGAGGGGACCAGCTCAGCGGCCTGGCGACAACCCTCCTCGGCAGAGGAACGGCAACGGTGATCGCCAGCGTCGTCCCGGTCCCCGACGAACGAACGGTCCAGGTGATGAAGACCCTCCACGAATCCCTCAGCGAAGGAGTAACCCCAGCCCAAGCCCTGGCAACAGCCCAAGCCCACCACGGCGAATCAGGCTTCGTCTGCCTCGGCTACGGAGGAACCGGATGACAACACCCGAAGGAGAGGAACCGAACCCACCAAGACCGCAACCAAACTGAACCACCAGGGCCAACCAACGAAGGGCCTCCGACACCGACCGCGGGACGGTGGAAGGGCACCTTTCGCCGACTGAGTTGGCGAGAAGCGCCCTACACCCCCAGGCGAGGAAGAGAGGTGACACGAGTCGCCGCAACGCCCCCGTCAGGCAAGCGGCGAAGCCGCTTCCAGCGGTGAACAGCTACCGCGAAGACCGTCTGGCGCCGATGTAAAGGTGTCGCATGCGCCGCAGGCGCATCGCCCACCCTCGCAACTGGCACCGCCGCGGGTTCTCAGCGTTCGCCTGGCGAGGACGGCCCAACTGCCGTGTATTGGCATGCACGAAGTTGGGCACCCGCAGTCCAGGCGGACGCTGAGGTTCCGCTACCCGCACCGCCAAGCAAACCAACCACTGGAACTAGCGAAGACCTAACGGCGAAGCCTGTGCAGGCGGGTGATTGCTTCCTCTAGCACTTCATCCTTCTTGCAGAAGGCAAAGCGGACCAGGTGCTTGGCCGGGTCCGGGTTGTCGCAGAAGACCTGGACCGGGATCGCGGCGAGGCCGATGCGTTCCGGGAGCGAGCGGCAGAGCTGTTCGCCGTCGTCGAAGCCGAGGGGGCGGACGTCCGCGCAGATGAAGTAGGTTCCTTCGCTGGTGAGCACGTCGAAGCCCGCTTCGGTCAGGCCGTCGGCGAGCCGGTCGCGCTTGCGCTGCAGGTCCTTGCGCAGCTGCTCGACCCAGTCGAGCTCGTTGCGCAGGGCGTGGGCGACGGCGGGCTGGAACGGGGCGCCGCCGACGAAGGTCATGAACTGCTTGGCGGCGCGCACCGCGGCGACGAGTTCGGCGGGGCCGCAGATCCAGCCGATCTTCCAGCCGGTGGCGCTGAAGCTCTTGCCCACGCTGGAGGTCGACAGCGTGCGCTCGGCCATGCCGGGCAGGGTGGCCAGCGGGTGGTGCTCGCGGCCGTCGAAGAGGAGGTGTTCGTAGACCTCGTCGGTGATGGCGATGACGTCGTGCTCGCGGCAGACCTCGGCGATGGCGGCCAGCTCGGCGTCGGTGAACACGGTGCCGGTCGGGTTGTGCGGCGAGTTGAGCACCAGGGCGCGCGTCTGCGGGCCGACGGTGGCGCGCAGCGCGTCCAGGTCGAGCTCGAAGCGGTGGTCGGGGCCCTGCCGGAGCGCGACGGTGCGGCGCACCCCACCGGCCATCGCGACCGCGACCGGGTACGAGTCGTAGTAGGGCTCGATGAGCACCACCTCGTCGCCGGGCTCGACGAGGGCGAGCATCGCGGCGGTCAGCGCCTCGGTGGCGCCGACGGTGACCAGCACCTCGTCCTCGGGCCGGTGCTCGATGCCGTAGCGCGCGGCGCGGTGCTCGGAGATCGCGGCGCGCAGGTCGGGCTCGCCCGCTCCGGGCGGGTACTGGTTCACACCGTTGGCGATCGCTTCCTGCGCGACCCGCAGCATGCCCTCGGGGCCGTCGGTGTCCGGGAAGCCCTGGCCGAGGTTGACCGCGCCGGTCCGCCGGGCGAGCTCGGTGATCTCGGCGAAGATCGTCGAGGTGAACGGGCGCAACCGGGTGGTGAGGGCTGGAGTACGCACGCCTGCCGAGAGTAGTCGAAGCGGGCGCCGCTGTGCGGGTCCAGCTCGCCTCCGTCCAGGAAGTGGGACTGCTGAGGTTTCCGACACGCTCGCCGATGCCGCAGCTCACCCGGCACGCGGGCGCTCACCAGGCGGAATGTCGCGATCACCCGGTTCGGGGTGGGGTGCGGTGCGGCAGGCCTCCGACCCGCCAACGGGGTGAGCACTGGTCGAGCACTGCCACAATCGGTGTGTGCAGCCCACCTCGGTTTCCGACACTGACAAGCGCCGACGCCTGCGGCGGATGAAGGCCGTCGCAGGCGGCCTCCTGGTGTTCGCGGCCCTCGTCTACGTCTTCGCCCGCTGGCAGGAGAGCACCGGCGCGGCGTGGGCGGGCTACGTGCGGGCCGCCGCCGAGGCGGGCATGGTCGGTGCGCTGGCGGACTGGTTCGCGGTCACCGCGCTGTTCCGGCGGCCGCTCGGGCTGCCGATCCCGCACACCGCGATCATCCCCACCCGCAAGGACGTGATCGGCCGCAGCCTCGGGGACTTCGTCGGCTCCAACTTCCTGTCCGAGCCGGTGGTGCGGGACAAGCTGCGCCGGGCCGAGATCAGCCGTCGGCTGGGGGCCTGGATTGATGACGAGGAGCACGCCGAGCGGGTCACCTCGGAGCTGGCCACCGCCGTGCGCGGTGCCGTGCAGGTGCTGCGGGACGACGACGTGCAGGCCGTGCTGGAGCAGGCGGTCGTGCGCAAGGTGCTGGCGCAGCCGTTCGGCCCGCCGCTCGGGCGGATCCTGGGGCAGGTCTTCGCCGACGGCTCGCACCACAAGCTGGTCGACCTGGTCTGCGACCGGGCTTACGACTGGGTGCGCGACAACCACGAGACGGTGCTGCGGGTGGTCAGCCAGCGCGCGCCGTCCTGGTCGCCGAAGTTCTTCGACGCGATGGTGGCCGACAAGATCTACGCCGAGGTGCTGTCCTTCGCCTGGGCGGTCAAGACCGACCCCGAGCACCCGATGCGCAAGGCGGTCGACCGCTTCCTGGTCGAGTTCGCCGACGACCTGCAGCACGATCCGGGGACGATGGCCAAGGCCGAGCAGATCCAGCAGCAGGTGCTGGAGCACCCCGAGGTGCAGAACCTGGTCGCCTCGGCTTGGGGCACCGCGAAGAAGATGCTGCTCGACGCGGCCGAGGACCCGTCCAGCGAGCTGCGCCTGCGGGTCCGCGACGGCCTGCGCTCGCTGGGCCGCCGACTGGTCGAGGAGCCCGAGCTGCAGGCCAAGGTGGACGGCTGGCTGGAGGGCGCCACGGTCTACGTGGTGTCCAACTACCGCACCGAGCTGACCACGCTGATCACCGACACGGTGGAGCGCTGGGACGCCCAGGAGACCTCGCGCAAGATCGAGCTCCAGGTCGGCCGGGACCTGCAGTTCATCCGGATCAACGGCACGGTGGTCGGTTCCCTCGCCGGTCTGGCGATCTACAGCGTCTCCCAGCTGTTCTTCTGACGGCGCACCGGGATCCGGGGCGGGCCAGTTCTGCGCGGAACTGGCCCGCCTTCTGCTCACGTGGTCAGGTCAGGCGCTCGTGGTGTGCCGTTCACGCCAGGAGCGGGCCTTCTCCCGGTTGCCGCACACCCGCATGGAGCACCAGGTCCGGGAGCGGTTGCGGGACCGGTCGTAGAACGCCACCAGGCAGTCGTCGGCCGGGCAGATCTTGACCCGGTCCCAGTGCCCGGTGTGCACCAGGCGGGCCGCCGCCACCAGCACGGTGCCGAGGGCGTCGACGCCGGTCAGCACGGGTATGCCCCGGTGCAGGCGGACCTGCACCGGCCACGCCGTGGACAGCGTGGGTGGGGGGACCCCGTAGGAGACGGCGCTGCGCATTGAGTCGCGGATCTCGCGCGCCGCTTCGACGCCGGGTGCCGTTCCCAGGCTGCGGTCGGTGCACCACTGCTGCCACTGGTCGTGGTCGTCCAGGGTTTCGGTGCCCTTCTCCGCGTCGCAGGTGTTGAGGAAGGCAAGGACTAGCTCGATGTCGTGGTCGAAGTCGAGTCCGACCGTCTCCAGTGTCGGTGGTCGGACCGCCTCCGGAGCGACAGCTCTGCTGTTCACAAACACCATCGTAAGCCAGTAGGGGGTTGTGCCAAGCGTGTGTAACCACCATACTTCCCACACCAGTTAGTAACCGATGAACATGATTCGACGGTTAGGGGTGTGGGATGAACCCGATCCAGTTCGAGCCGCAGGACACCGGGCGCGGGCTGACCGCCAACGCTGCCCAGCAGGCGGAGGTCGACCGTGCGCTGGTCGAAGGCGGCCGGCTCCAGCCCCGCTGGCTCGACCGCTTCGCCAACTGGTGGGCGGCGACCTCGGCCCCGCTGCGCCCCGGCGCGGCGGTCGACCCCGGGCCCGCGCCGCGCGGTTGCCTGAGCTGAACGGAGGAACGATGACCAAGTTGAAGCTGGCGGCGTTCGCCATCGACTGCCCCGACCCGCGTGCCCTGGCCGAGTTCTACGCCGGGCTGCTCGGCTGGCAGGTCGACGAGGCCGAGTCGCACGACGACTGGGTGGAGCTGGCTGATCCTGACGGCGGCGCTCCGCTGGCCTTCCAGCGCGACCCCGGCTACCGCCCGCCGACCTGGCCCAGCCGGGACGTACCGCAGATGATGCACCTGGACATCCGGGTGCAGACCCTCGACGAGGGCCACGAGCGGGCGGTCGCGGCGGGTGCGACCCCGCTCCCGCAGCCGTCGGACAAGCAGGACGCGAAGTTCCGCGTCTACGCCGACCCGGTCGGTCACCCGTTCTGCATGTGCGCCTGCCAGGACTGAGGCGCGGGTGCAAGCAGTGTGCTTGCAAGAGTTAGCACTTGTGCGTACCGTGGTTGGTGACCGGAGAGGTGCCAGCCCGTGGAACGTGTCGACAAAGCCGTCAACAAGGCCGTGAATCAGGCGGTCAGCGATCTCGGCAGCTACATCCGGACGCAACGCAACAACGCCCAGATCTCGTTGCGGCAGCTGGCGAAGCTCGCCGGCGTGTCCAACCCGTACCTGAGCCAGGTGGAACGCGGGTTGCGCAAGCCCAGCGCGGAGATCCTGCAGCAGATCGCCAAGGGGCTGCGGATCTCCGCCGAAGCGCTCTACGTGCAGGCCGGGATCCTGGAACGCCGCGAGAGCGGGCCGGTGGTGGACGCGGTCCTCGCCGACCCCCAGCTCAACGAGCGGCAGAAGCAAGTGCTGCTGGACATCTACGCCTCGTTCCGGCGGGAGCACGACGCCGAACCCGACGAGGACAGCAAGCAAACCGAGGAGTGACCACGATGCCGGGTTTCCCGAAGACCGAGGACGTGACCAAGGTGCGCGAGCAGGCCGAGAAGGCGTTCGGCGAGGCCGTCGAGCAGGCCCGCACGCCGCTGCTCGCCGCCCTCGGGGCCGGTGACCTCGCCGCGCAGGCCCTGCTGGAGGCGGTCGGCAAGGTCCGCACCCAGCTCAACGAGCGCGCCGAGGCGGCCCGCCAGGAGCTGCCCAACGACCTGGAGGAGCTGCGCGGCAAGCTCGACCCGGCGGAGCTGCGCAAGCGGGTCGACGCCTACAGCCAGACCGCCAAGCAGCTCTACGACTACCTGGCCGAGCGCGGCGAGGAGACCCTGCACCGCCTGCAGGACCAGCCGCAGGTCAAGAAGGCCTGGAGCCAGGTCGGCACGGCGCAGGACAGGGTCGAGGAGACCGTGGGCGAGGTCCGCGACCTGGCCGACGACGTGCTGGGCAAGGTCAGCCGCCCGTTCGGCAGGACCGGCGACGCCGAGGAGCCCGCGGCGGCCAAGCCGCAGGCCGAGCAGCCGCAGTCAGAGACCCCGGAGCCCGAGCAGCCGAAGCCAGCCGCGGCCAAGCCCGCAACCGAGACCAAGCCTGCGACGGCCAAACCTGCGGCGGCCAAGCCTGCGACGGCCAAACCCGCGGCGGCCAAGCCCGCGGCGGCGACCCGCAAGCCGTCGGCCAAGTCGACGGCGAAGAGCACGACCAAGCCCGCGGCGAAGAAGCCCACCGACAGCTGACCGCCCGGCCCCACCGCGCGCGGTTTCATCGAGCTGACCTCAGGTGAAATCGCCACGACGCACCACCGGTGTGTCGGGCACCCGACGCACCGGTGGTGCGCAGTTTCAATTGAAACTGCGCGCTCGGTCTCCACGCATCCGACGCGTCACCACTCCTTCTCGCCCGAGGTGGAGGGCACCTTCCACCGACTCAGTCGGCGAAAGGTGCCCTTCGTCAACGCTCGGGATCGACCCTGGGGGCAGGTGGTAGCGGCTTCGGCGCTAGCCCCGGAGTAGCAGTTTCAGTTGAAACTGTGAATCGTCCGGCGACTCGCCCGAGGCTTCCGGTGAGATCACTCCGCTGGAACCAGGCGTGCGGTTCCCATTGAGGTGATCTCAGTAAGTGCCCCGACGCATCACCGGCGTGTCGGGTGCCTGACACACCGATGATGCACAGTTTCAGTTGAAACTGTAACTGTCCCTCGCCCCTCCGCCGACGCGTCACCACTCTCGCTCGCCCCAAGCGAAGGGCACCTTTCACCGGCTCGGTCGGCGAAGGCGCCCTTGATCAACGCCTGTGATCGGCGCTGGGTGCCGGTGGAAGCGGTTTCGGCACTCACCCGGGGTTACAGTTTCAGTTGAAACTGTGAATCACCCGGCGACTCGCCTGTGCGGGTCCGATGAGATCACCTCATTGAAATCGCGGATCGCCTCGTCTCGGAGGGAGTGCGCGGGGCGGCCGGAAGGCTTCCGGTCGGAGGGGCTCGGGGAGCTGGGCCGCTGGGGTTGGCGGATCGGTGGGTGCCCCGGGCGGTGGGCAGGACGTAAAGTGGGGTCGTGGCACTTACCGGCTTGGCTTTGTACCAGTGGATCTTGCTGGTGATCTGGATCGCGGGCATCCCGGTCGGGGTCTTCGCGTTCGTGCACGCTGCGCTGCAGCGGCCCGACGCGTTCACCGCCGTGGACAAGCTGAGCAAGGTGAAGTGGCTGCTCATCACCGGTGCCGCCGCGCTGCTGCTGATCCTGGCCAGTCGGGGCCCGTACGACATCATCTGGATCGCCGGGCTGGTCGCCTCGCTGGTCTACATCGTCGATGTGCGTCCCAAGGTGCGGGAGATCCAGGGGCGGTCCTGGTAGTGGACTCCCGCTGGACGGCGCATGGCCGCGGCACCCCGGTCACGCTGGTCGTGCACGGCTTGGGCGCCACCGAGGGCGAAGCACGCATCCCGTCCTCCGGGCTGCCGGGCACCCGCGTCGTCGTCACGCTGCCGAGCCACGGCAAGGCCCCCGACGCCCCAGCCGACTACTGGAACTACGCGAGCGTCGCGGCCGATGTCCTCGCGGTCGCCGATGAGGTGGGAGCGACCCGTGCGGTCGGTGTTTCGCTCGGTGCGGGCGCGCTGACCCGCATCGCCGCCGAGCACCCGGACCGGTTCGAGAAGCTGGCGCTGCTGCTCCCCGCCGCCTTGGACCGCCCCCGCGACGTCGCGGCGACCTGGTCCTTCGAGCGCCTCGCCGACGCGGTAGCGGCGGGCGACGTCGCTGAGCTGCGCACCCTCGTCGCGGCCGACATGCCACCGGGTGCCGAGGTCGGGGACTACGTCGAGCAGCGGGCGGCCGCGCTGATGCGCCTCGAAGACGCGCTCCGCGAACTGCCCGAGCAGGCGCCGCTGACCGACGCCGCCCCGCTGGGCAACGTCGGCTCGGACGTGCTCGTGGTCGGGGCGACCGGGGACCCGCTGCACCCGGCGGAGGTGGCCAAGGCGGTAGCCGCCGCGTTCGCCCACGCACGGCTGGAGGTCTTCGCCTCGCCCGCGCCGATGCTCACGCACCGTCGTGAGCTGCGCCGACTGCTGGTGGACTTTTTGGGGTGAGCCACCTCACCGGTGGCCAGCGGCGGTTCGTATTGTCGGGGCATGGGTGCAGATTGGTCTTTGGCCGCAGGAACGCTGGACGTGGCATCGGCGCTGGAGCGCCTCGACTTGCTCGCCGACCCGGTTGCGGCGTCGGTCCGGCAACTGGACGACGCGCGCATCGGCGCAACCGAGATCGACCCCGACCTGGCGGACACCGCGGCGTTCTGCGAGAAGTACGGCTCGCCGCTGGAGCTGTCGGCGAACTGCGTGGTCGTCGCGGGCAAGCGGGCCGGTGAGGTCCGCTACGCGGCGTGCGTGGTGCTGGCGACGACCCGGGCGGATGTGAACGGGGTGGTCAAGCGCCGCCTGGACGTCCGCAAGGCGTCCTTCGCCCCGATGGACGACGCGGTCGAGTTGACCAGCATGGAGTACGGCGGGATCACCCCGTTCGGCCTCCCCGCGGACTGGCCGGTCCTGATCGACGCGGAGGTGGCCAAGGCCCCGGCGGTGGTGGTCGGCAGCGGCGTCCGCCGCAGCAAGCTGATCACCCCCGGAGAGGTCCTGACCCAACTCCCCAACGCCGAGGTCCTGGACGGCCTGGGCCGCTGAGGTCGTGAGTGCGTAACAGTGTTCGAACACTATTACGCACTCACGGCCATCCGCAGCATCGGTCGATGTCCCGTGGGCGGACTTGGGTCCGCATGATGTGGTGCTGCGGTTGACATCGCTGACCTCGTCAGGCTGTCCGAAGTAGATCTAGTGCAAGAAGGTCCTGCACAAGGCTCGTGAGTGGCGATGGTCGTAAGAACCACCATCGCCGCTCACGAGTCCTAACCAGCCACAACGCGACCCGGAAGGGTTGCTGAACCCCAGTTCCTGGGTCCAGCAGAGCACGTCGTCCTTTTCCGAGGACGTCACTTCCATGCCTCTCGCGCGAAACGCGTTGCGCCGCAACGGTTCTAGAGAGGATCGGGGGCGCGGGAGCGGAGTAGGACGGAGAGATCGGGTGACTTTGTCCGTGGTTGTTGGGCATGTTGCGTTGGCGGTGTGGTGGCGATCGGTGGTTCTTCGTTGCGCGGCTGACGCCGTTGATTCGCTTGGGGAGATGGGTGTTCCGTGGATTCCGGGGTGGGCGTGCGAACCCGTGAGTTCCGCTGCTTGCTCGGCGCGTGGGCGTTCTCCTCGGTCGGCGCCGCCGTCCTGGCCGCCGCGCCTCGGCTGTGGCGGGCTAGCCCACCCCGGCGGCCACGCGGGCGTCGGTGATCATGTCGTCGAGAATTCCCCGGGAGGCGAGCAAGTCGTCGATCATGCCGTTGATCCGCTCCCGCTCGGCGCAGAGGTCCTCGACGACCTCAATCGTCGGCTTGGAGTGCCCACCGAAGACGCAGGGGAAGATCTGGGCCATCTTCGCGCTCGGCACACCGGCGCCGATCAGCCGCTGTACGAGCGCCACCTTGTCCACATCGGACTCCGCGTATTCCCGGTGGCCGCCGGGGGTTCGCGTGGCGGTCAGCAGTCCCTGCTGCTCGTGGTAGCGGAGCGCGCGCACGCTGACCCCGGTGCGACGGGACAGTTCACCGATCCGCATTGTGGTCTCCGTCACCTTCGGTGGAACCTGACACGTACGTCAGATCCTACCGTCTAGCGCATGACGAACTCGCTGCTCAAGCCGTACGAACCGCTCTCGCTGCCGAACCGGGTCGTGATGGCCCCCATGACCAGATTCCGCGGTGACGAGCAGGGCATCCCCCAGCCGTTCGTGGCGGACTACTACGCCCAGCGCGCCGGTGCCGCGCTGATCGTCACCGAGGGGATCTGGCCGAGCGTGCAGGGGCAGGGCGCGTTGCGCGGACCGGGTCTGGTCTCGGCGGAGCAGGTCGCTGGCTGGCGTGCGGTCACCGATGCCGTGCACGGCGCGGACGGGATGGTCTTCGCGCAGCTCATGCACGCCGGGCGGTTGACCGTTCCGGACAACAACCTCGGCGGGCTGCACCCGGTCGCGCCTTCGCCGGTGCCCGCGAACATCGAGCTGCACACCGCGAGCGGCAAGGTGCGGGCGCTGATCCCGCGCGAGATGACCAGCGCGGACATCACGCAGGCGATCGACGAGCACGTGGCTTCCGCGCGGCGGGCGATCGAGGCGGGCTTCGACGGGGTGGAGCTTCACGGCTCCAACGGCTACCTGCTGCACCAGTTCCTCGCGGACAACACCAACCTGCGGGGCGACCGGTACGGCGGCACCGGGCGCACCCGGTTCGCCGTGGAGGTCGCCGAAGCCGTGGCGGGAGCGGTCGGCGCGCACCGGGTGGGAATCCGCCTGTCGCCGGGGAACCCGCTCACCGGGCTCGTCGAGGCCGACCCGGCGCCGGTGTACCGGGCGCTCGTCGACGCCCTGGAGCCGCTGGGCCTGGCGTACCTGCACCTGACCGACAACAGCCGCTACCCGGCGCTGCGCGACCTCCGTCCACGGTGGACCGGGACGCTGGTCGGCAACACCGGGTTCGGGCACCCGACCACGGCGGAGACCGGCGCGGCGCTGGTCGACGGTGGACTCGCGGACCTGGTCTCGTTCGGGCGGCTGTTCATCGCCAACCCGGACCTGCCGCAGCGCTTCGCCACCGGTGCCCCGCTGGCCGAGGTCGACGAGAGCACCCTCTACACCCACGGCCCGGAGGGCTACGTCGACTACCCGTTCGCGGGCTGAGCCCTCAGAAGACGACGGTGCGGCGGTTGTGGACCAGCACGCGGTCCTCGAGGTGGGCGCGCAGGCCCCGGGCCAGCACGAGCTTCTCGATGTCGCGGCCCTTGCGGACCATGTCCGCCACGTCGTCGGTGTGGTCCACGCGGATGACGTCCTGCTCGACGATCGGTCCGGCGTCCAGCTCCGCCGTCACGTAGTGGCAGGTCGCGCCGATGAGCTTCACGCCACGGTCGTAGGCCTGGTGGTAGGGGCGGGCGCCGGCGAACGACGGCAGGAAGCTGTGGTGGATGTTCAGCGCGCGCCCGGTCCACGCCTCGCAGAGCTCGGGCGGCAGGACCTGCATGAAGCGCGCCAGCACGATCGCGTCCGGGTCGTGCTCGTCCACCAGCTCCTGGACCTGCTTGAACGCGTCGGCCTTCGCCGCCGGGTCCTTGGCGAAGGGCACGTGGTGGAACGGGACGCCGTGCGCCTCGGTGATCGGGCCCAGGTCCGGGTGGTTGCCGATCACCGCTCGCAGGTCCACCTCCAGCTCGCCGGAGCTGATCCGACCGAGCAGGTCGTGCAGGCAGTGCCCGTCCTTAGACACCAGGACCACCACCCGGCGCCGCTCGCCGGTGTCGGAGACGCGCCAGCTGCTCTGCTCGCCGAACTCCGCGGCGACCGCCGCGAAGCGCTCGCGCAGCTCGTCGACGCCGAACGGCAGCGAGTCGGCGCGGACCTCCTGCCGGGTGAAGAACCACCCGGTCTCGATGTCGGTGTGGTAACCGGCCTCGACGATCCACCCGCCGAACTCGGCGAGGAAGGTCGAGATCCGGGCCACGATGCCGGTCCGGTCCGGGCAGCCGAAGCTGATGACGAAGCGCCGTTCGGGAGAGCTCACGACCAGTGATTATCGCAGGTGACGAAGGCCATGCAGGCCGCAGGGCGGGCCCGTCGGCGGGCAACCCGCCACGCCGCCGGGCCACCCCGACGACCGATCTCGATCACCCGGGGCGTGGTCGGCCCCGCCGGACCTCGGCGTTCGCCCGGGTGAACGCCGAGGATGCGCAGGTGCGCGCACGGGAAGCGTGTTTCCGCAGGTGGTCGGCACTGCCTCACGCGACCGCGTGATTTCTCGGCCAGATGGGGTCAGCGGCCGCCGATCAGGTCGGGCAGCGTGGTGCCGCCGGTGACCACGGCCGTGCTCGGACGGCCCCAGACCCGGCGGTACACCGCGTCGGCCGTCCCGGCGATCGTCGCGTCGACCTCCAGCGCGGTGCCGGTCGCGTTCCCGGCCTGCGGCGGTTCGCCCGGCCGGAACTGCACCAGCCACGCCCGGCCCGCGTCCGGTGCGTGCACGAGCACTTGGCCCTCGGCCTTGGAGCCGGTCCAGTCGCCGAGCGGCAGCAGCTCGGTCAGGAACTCGTCGATCCCGTCAGCGGCCAGCTCCGGGTCGAAGATCAGCTCGTGCACGTGGTCCGGACCCAGCTCGGCGAGGGCGTGCTCGGCGTCCAGCCGGTGGATCGCCGTCTCGTGCGCTGCGCGGCGCATCCAGTGGCGCGGCGTGCCCGTCCCGTGGAACCACCGCACCGGCCGGTCGGGGTCCATTGTGGACAAGGTGTGCCGCAGGTCGGCCAGCCGCTCGTCCCACCACGCGAGCGCGTCGTCGAAATCGGCTGGTGGGCGCGGGACTTCCGGTCGGGGGCTGCCCGGTTCGAGGTGCAGGGAGAGCTCGGCCCGGGTGTAGGCCTGCGCCAAGTGCTGCACCAGCTGCCGGACGTCCCACCCCGGGCAGGTCGAGACCTCGATGCCCGGCCCGGCCCGGAGCGCGGCGCTGCGGAAGGCCGCGGCCTGGTCTTGAAAAGCGTGCTGCAGGAACTCGCTCGCCATGCCCCCACCCTAGGCCTCGGAACGGCTCGGAGCCCTCCGCTCGTCGGTGCCGACGAGGAACCGGACGCCTGATCCCCGGTGAACCGCGGATCAGGTGGGGGCGACGGTGGACCAGGGGAGGGTGAGCTCGCCGAGGCGCCAGCGCCGGCGGCGGTCCAGGACCGGCCAGCCGCGGTCGGCGAACAGCTGCACCGCGTGCGCCCAGCGGGCCCGTGGGCCGAACGGGGCCATCGGCGCGGCGGTCGCCCAGCAGGCGTCCAGCTCGGCGAGCACCGCGTGCACTTTCTCGCCCGGCACGTTGCGGTGGATCAGCGTCTTCGGCAGCCGCTCGGCCAGGTCGGACGGCTTGTCCAGGTCGGCGGGCAGGCAGGCCAGCGTGAAGGTCAGCGGTCCGCTGCGGTCCAGCGTCACCCAGCAGCAGCGGCGCCCGATCTCGTCGCAGGTGCCCTCGACCAGCAGCCCGTCCGGGGCCAGCCGCGCGCACAGCTCCTCCCAGTACTTCCACGCCTCCGGCTCGGAGTACTGCCGGAGCACGTTGAACGCCCGCACCAGCACCGGACCGGGGAAGTCGCGGGTCCCGGCGGCCAGCCCGGCCAGCTCGAACCCGCCGCGGCGGAACTCCAGCGCGGGCGGATCGGCGACCGCCTTGCCCGCCGCCACCCGCTCCGGGTCGATCTCCAGGCCGACCACCCGCAACCTCGGGTGCAGCGGGCGCAGCCGGTCGGCCAGCTCCACGGTGGTCACCGGCGTCGCGCCGTAGCCGAGGTCGATCACCACCGGCTCGGCCGCGTCGCGCACCGCGCCAGCGACCCACGGCGTGCCGAGGACCCACCGGTCGACGCGGCGCAGCCGGTTCGGGTTCGTGGTGCCCCGGGTGGGCATGCCGAGCGCGCGGGCTCGCCCGGCCGCGAGCCGCGGGGCCCGCTTCTTCGGGACCGACGTCATGCCCGGCGGGCCAGCCATTCGTCGGTGAAGCGCTCCTCGGCGCTGAGCAGCTTCTGCACCTGGTCGGCGACCAGGTCCTCAAGCTTGCCGCCCACGAACGGCACGTTGACCCGCACGTTGCCGGACACCACGAACTCGCTGTTCGCCGACTCGGTCACGTCGCGCAGCCACATCGAGCCGGTGATGGTGCACGGCGCCTTGGCGATCTCGGCCGCGATCTCGCCGGTGTAGTGCCCGTCCTCCTCACGGCGCCACGACTCGCTGCGGTCGATGGTCAGGTCCCCGCCGACCACGGTGCGCGCCACCGACGGCAGCGAGTCCGCCGGGACGGAGTGGCGGATCTGGAACCGCGCGCCGTTCTCCGTCGCCACGTGCTGCACCAGCTCCGCGTTGGTGCCGCCGAGCTCCTGGAGGCGGTCGTTGAGGTAGTCGAGGTTGATCAGCGCCTCGTACAACCGGACCGCGGGCCACTCGGAGGTGCTTCGGTGCTCGATGCGGCGTGCCATGCAGCGGAGGTTACCTTTGGCAACCGTGAACCCCTCCATGTCCGGTGCTGAAGAAGTGCGCGGCAACACAGCGCGCGCGGCCGAACTGCCCGGTGAACGCGCTGGTGTCCCCCTGGCCGACCACACCACCCTGCGGCTGGGCGGGCCGGCGACCGGCCTGGTGGTCGCCACCCGGCCCGACGAGATCACCGACGCGGTGCGTGCGGCCGACGCGGGTGGCCACCGGCTGCTCGTGCTCGGCGGCGGGTCGAACCTGGTGGTGGCCGACGAGGGGTTCGACGGGCACGTGGTGCGCATCGCCACCAAGGGCCGCCAGTACGACAGCGTCGGCGACGGGTTGGTGCAGCTCACCGCGGAAGCCGGTGAGGACTGGGACGAGGTCGTCGCGGACACCACGCGCCAGGGCCTGGGCGGGCTGGAGTGCCTGTCCGGCATCCCCGGCCTGACCGGCGCGACGCCGGTGCAGAACGTCGGCGCGTACGGCGTGGAGGTCTCCGAGCTGCTGGTCTCGGTCGACCTGCTCGACCGGCGGTCCGGCCAGGTGCGCACCGTCCCGGCGGCCGACCTGGGGCTGACCTACCGCAACAGCGTCCTCAAGCACAGCGACGCCGCCGTGGTGCTGCGCGTCCGGTTCCTGCTGCGCGACGACAACCGCTCCGCGCCGATCCGGTACGGCGAGCTGGCCCGCGCCCTCGACGTCGAACCGGGCACGCAGGTGGACGTGGCGAGCGCGCGCGAGGCGGTGCTGGGGCTGCGGCGCGGCAAGGGCATGGTGCTCGACCCGGCCGACCACGACACCTGGAGCGCGGGCTCGTTCTTCACCAACCCGATCATCCCCGAGGCCGAGCTGCCCGGGGTGCTGGCTCGCATCGCCGAGCGGGTCGGCGCTGACCAGCGGATCCCGCAGTACCCGGCCGACGGCGGGGCCAAGCTGTCCGCGGCGTGGCTCATCGAGCGCGCCGGGTTCGCCAAGGGCCACCAGGGGCCGGGCGGCCGGGTTGGCCTGTCCACCAAGCACACCCTCGCGCTGACCAACCGAGGTGCCGCCAGCACCCGCGACCTGCTCATTCTTGCGCGTGAAGTTCGGGACGGAGTACGCCTGGCCTTCGGCGTTTCGCTGGCACCCGAGCCCGTCTTGGTGGACTGTTCGCTGTAGCAGCCGAAGAGCCGAACGGCCGTAAGAGTGACTCTTCGTGACTGATGCGTAACCCTGAGTGTTAAATGGTGTAGGTGGAGGGGGCCACCATGCTGAGCATCAGGGAGCTGAGGGATCGGGCCGTGATACGTCCGATCAAGCGGGCGGTCGAGGACCAGTTGCTCGACCTGCCCGGGGTGACGGCTGTCGACATCGGCGAGAAGCTCCGCGCCGGACGCAGCACCGGTCAGCAGGTCATCGTGGTCTCGGTCGCGCGCAAGAAGCCGCGTGAGCAGCTGAAACCCGGTGCCTGCGTGCCCGCGGACGTCTTCGGCATCCCGACCGACGTCGTCGAGGAGCAGCCGGTCCTGCAGCACATCCACTGCGCCGAGCACGAGCCGCTGACGCCGCGCCCGCGGCGCGCCGAGCGGACCGGGGTGATCAGCGGCGGCAGCGGGGTCGCGCCGTGCCGGGCGGTCCACCTCGCGCCGCCGGACGTGCGGGAAGCCGGTCCGCACCGGCGGATCGGCACGCTGGGCGCGCTGGTCACCGGCGTCGCTCCGATGGCGGTCGCGATGGGGCTGACCACGTTCGACGTGGGGTGCCTGGACGACGGCTGGTCGGTGGGCGACCAGATGCTGGACCCGGAGGGCGGGCGGGTGCACGCCGAGCTCGCGCGGGCGGCGCTGTCCGGCCGGGTGGACGCGGCGGCGGTCGCCTTAGCGCCGGGATCGGCGACGACCTGCGTGGTGGAGGGCATCGGGCCGATCACCGGCCCGGCCACCGCCTACCCGGGTGAGCGGGTGTGCAAGAACGGCTTCGGCACCGGGGTGACCACCGGTGTCGTGACCTCGGTCGATGCGACGGTCCGGATCGACCACGGCGAGGCGCTGGGGGTCCGGGTGCTCCGCGAGCAGATCCGCGTGGTCGGTGCGGGGGAGTGCTTCTGCGGACCCGGTGACGCCGGGGCGGCCGTGGTCGGTCCGGGCGGTCGGGTGATCGGCCTGCACGTCGCGGGCAGCTGCGCGGGCGTGGTCGGCTTCGCCAACCCCATCGCCGACGTCCTGTCGGAACTGGACGTCGAGCTCTGCACGGAGGCCCAACGCATCCACGCCTGAACCGCGGCGAGATCGCAGTTTCAATTGAAACTGCGGGGGTCGGGGGTCACCCGTGGCGGTGGAAGCGGGTTGCGGAGTGCTGGTCCCGGGGTTTGACCTCGAGGAAGTCGATGTTGACGTGCGGCGGGCGGGTCACCGCGAAGGTGATGATGTCCGCGATGTCGTCGCCGGTCAGCGGGGTGATGCCGTGGTAGACGGCCGCCGCGCGCTCCTTGTCGCCGCCGAAGCGCACCTCGGAGAACTCCGTCTCCACCGCGCCCGGTGCGACCTCGGTGAACCGCACCGGCTCGCCCAGGTGCTCGCCGCGGAGCGTGCGGTGCAGGGCGCCCTGCGCGTGCTTGGCCGAGGTGTAACCACCGCCGTTGTCGTAGACCCCGGTCGCCGCCACCGACGTCACCGTCACCACGTGGCCGTTGCCGGAGGCCACCAGCTTCGGCATCAGGGCACGGGTGACGCGCAGCGTGCCGAGCACGTTGGTCTCCCACATCCAGCGCCAGTCGTCCTCGACCGCGTCGGCGACCTTGGCCATGCCCTTCGCGCCACCAGCGTTGTTGACCAGCACGTGGCACTCGGGGACCTGCGCGGCGAACGCGTCCACCGACTCCTGGTCGGTGACGTCCAGCGGCAGTGCCGTGCCGCCGATCTCCTCGGCCAGCGCGGTCAGCCGGTCGAGCCGCCGGGCGCCCAGCACGACGGAGAAGCCCGCGGCGGCGAGCTGCCGCGCGGTGGCGGCGCCGATGCCCGAACTCGCCCCGGTGACCACGGCCCAGCGACCTGCAGAACTTGTGCTCACGTCTACGTCCTCCCGCCGGTTTCGGGTTGCCCCCATCATCCGATCACGTCACCCCGAGGGGCTCGTCGTCACCCAATCGATGTGACGGGACACACTTGCCCGGAGGACATCTTTTCGAGTCGTCGGACGTCTTATGGATGTGGGTCATTTTTCAACCGCTGTTCGGCCGAATCTCGGCAAAGGGGACGGCGTGGTCGCAACCTCTCGGAAGGGATCGAAGTGAGTGGTGCCAAGCTGCGGCTCCTGTGGACGGCGCTCGCCGGAGCGTTGGCGGCAGTGCTGCTGATCTCCGGCTGCAGTTCCTCTGAGCCAGGCGGTGGCGAGCCCGCCGGGCCGGTCGCACGGGTCGCATTCGAGCCGGGGCCGGGTGCCGCTGAGGTCAACCCGGCCGCTCCGATCAAGGCCACCGTCGAGCACGGCAGGTTCGACTCGGTCGAGCTGACCAACGACGAGGGCAAGCAGGTGGAGGGCGAGCTCGCGCCGGACGGCAGGAGCTGGCAGGCGACCACGGCGCTCGGCTACGGCAAGACCTACACCTGGGCTGGCCGGGCCACCGGCGAGGACGGCAAGCAGGTGCCGGTCGAGGGCAGCTTCACCACGCTGCAGCCGGAGCGGACCATCCGCGCCACGATCAACCCGACCGACGAGGCCGAGGTCGGCATCGCGATGCCGATCAGCGTCAAGTTCGACGAGCCGGTCGAGGACAAGGCGGCCGTCCAGCGGGCGCTGACCGTGCAGACCTCGGTGCCGGTCGAAGGCTCCTGGGCGTGGCTGTCCGACCGGCAGGTCGACTGGCGGCCCAAGGAGTACTGGCCCGCGCACACCCGCGTCAGCGTCAGCGCCAAGCTCTACGGCCTCGCCTACGGCGGCGGCGCCTACGGCCTGGCCGACCTGACCACCGACTTCAACATCGGCCGCGCGCAGGTCGTGCAGGCCGACGTGGGCACGCACCGGCTGGTCGTGGTGCGCGACGGCGAGCAGGTGGCCAGCTACCCGGCCAGCTACGGCGAGGAGTACGACCCGGGCCGCAACACGCCCAACGGGACGTACATCATCATGGAGAAGAACCCGGTGGAGATCATGGACAACCCCCGGTACGGCTACCGCGACGTGCGCAAGACGTGGGCGGCCCGCTTCTCCAACCACGGCGAGTTCATCCACGAGAACCAGGAGAACGCCGCGGCGCTGGGCAAGGTCAACAACTCGCACGGCTGCATCAACCTGAGCGCGGCGGACGCGAAGGAGTACTACGACAGCGCCCTGATCGGCGACCCGGTCGAGGTGTCGGGTTCGGCGAGCAGCATGCCCCCGCAGTACGACGTCTACGACTGGCTCCTCAGCTGGGACCAGTGGACGGCGAAGTCCGCGGTCTGAGCTCTCTTCGGTGAACGGCGGTGGTCCTGGTGGCCACCGCCGTTTTCGCTGTTCCGGGCCCAGTCCGCGGTGTCGAGCACCGCCCTGAGCAGGCTGGGGAAGCGGCTTCGGGAGCAGCGCTTCGAGCAGGACCAGGGCTCCAGCGTGCTCGCGACCGGCTGGCCTTCCTGCCGCAGACCCTGGAGCACCACCGTCGTGCCCGGTGCTCGGGATGGCCGCGGTGGCGCTGGCGATGCCGAGCGGTTGCCTGGCGCTGCTGCCGGGAATCCTGCTGCTGAGCCTGGGGCAGGGGCTGACCTGGACCGGCATGTGGATCGCGGCTGGCACCCGGGGTGGCTCCCGGTGAGCAGGGCGCGGCTTCCGGATGGCCTCCACCGCGCAGCACGTTGGTGGGGCGGTCGGGCTGGCGCTGCTGGTCGCGGTGGCCAACGCGGGCGCGACCGGGATCGGCGGCCTGCGCGGCGGTCGCGCTGTCGGCGGTGATCGCGGTCGGCGGAGCGCTGCTCGCGGTCCGCGCCAAGCAGTGTGAGCAGTGCCACGCGGCGCCGGTCGCGCGGCTGGTTCCGCAGGTCACGGGCGGTACCGTCGCCGGTTGGCCCGGTGTTGCGGGGATGCGGCGGGAATGTTTCCGCCACGCCGGATGTCGGGTCCTACGTGTGCCCCGAAACCCTCGGGGCACCCCGCTTGCGATGGACAGCTGATGACCTCCAGAACGTTACGCATGCGGCCGCGCCGCGCGGCCGTCTTCTCGTTGCACACCTCCCCGCTGGAGCAGCCCGGCACCGGGGACGCCGGGGGCATGAACGTCTACATCGCGCAGACCGCGCGGCAGCTCGCCGAGTTCGGCACCGAGGTCGAGATCTTCACCAGGGCGACCTCCTCGGACGTGCCGCCCATCGCCGAGCTCGCCCCAGGGGTGCTGGTCCGCAACGTCGTCGCCGGTCCGTTCGAAGGCCTGGACAAGAACGAGCTGCCGTCGCAGCTGTGCGCCTTCGCCGCCGGGGCGCTGCGGGTGGAAGCGCGCCACGAGCCCGGCTACTACGACATCGTGCACTCGCACTACTGGCTGTCCGGGCAGGTCGGGTGGCTGGCGCGGGAGCGCTGGGGCGTGCCGCTGGTGCACACCGCGCACACCCTGGCCAAGGTCAAGAACGCCAACCTCGCCGCGGGCGACACCCCGGAGCCGCGGGTGCGGGTGCTGGGCGAGGAACAAGTGGTCCACGAGGCCGACGTGCTGGTGGCCAACACTGACGTCGAGGCCGCTGACCTGGTCAACCGCTACGACGCCGACCCGGCTTCGATCGCAACCATCCCGCCCGGCGTCGACCTGGACGTGTTCACCCCGGGCGACCGCGCGGCGGCGCGCGCCGAGCTGCACCTCCCGGACGACGCCGTCGCGCTGGCCTTCGTCGGCCGGATCCAGCCGTTGAAGGCCCCGGACGTGCTGCTGCGGGCCACCGCCGAACTGCTGGCGCGGCACCCCGAGCTGCGCGAACGCCTGGTCGTCCTGGTGGTCGGCGGGCCGTCCGGCAGCGGTCTGGAGCGGCCGCGGGCGCTCCAGGAACTCGCCGTGGAGCTGGGGATCACCGACGTGGTGCAGTTCCTGCCGCCGCGCTCCGGGGCGGCACTGGCCGCCGTCTACCGGGCCGCGGACGTCATCGCGGTGCCGAGCTACAACGAGTCGTTCGGCCTGGTCGCGCTGGAGGCGCAGGCCTGCGGGACGCCGGTGGTGGCCGCCGCGGTCGGCGGGCTTCCGGTCGCCGTCGACGACGGCGTGTCCGGGCTGCTGGTGGACGGTCACCGCACCGGGCAGTGGGCCGACGCGCTGGGCACCGTCGTGCTCGACCCGCAGTTGCGGGGGCGCCTGGCGGCCGGGACGACGGCGCACGCGGCGCGGTTCTCGTGGCGGAACACCACCGAGGCGCTACTGGATGCTTACGCGCAGGCGAAAATGGCCTTCCACGCGCAACTGCGCATCCAGGAGGTGACCGCGTGAGCCTCGACGAGGTGATCAAGTCCACATTGGACGACAACGGGCTGGAGCACCAGCAGAAGGGCTCCGGCCGGTTCTTCGTCACGCTGCCCGGCACCAAGAAGCTGCAGACCAACTGCTGGCTGGTCGTTGCCGAGCACGCCCTGGTCGTGGAGGCCTTCGTGTGCCGCCAGCCCGACGAGGCGCACGAAGAGGTCTACCGGTTCCTGCTGCGTCGCAACGCGAAGCTCTACGGGGTGCACTACACCCTGGACGCCAACGGCGACATCTACCTGGTCGGCCGGATCGGCCGGCACGCGGTGACCGCGGAGGAGCTGGACCGGGTGCTCGGCCAGGTGCTGGAGGCCGCTGACGGCGACTTCAACACGCTGCTGGAGCTCGGGTTCGCCACCGCGATCCGCCGGGAGTGGGGTTGGCGCGAGTCGCGCGGCGAGTCCCTGGCGAACCTGCAGCCGTTCCGCCAGCTCGTGGAGCGCGACGGGCCGCTCGAACCGCTGCACGACCAGCAGTAGGTGCAACCGGGAGATCGCACCGCTCCGTCCTCGCTGTGTCCGAACCGAGGCGGAGGAGTTGAAGGTGCGATTACGTTGGTCGTTCCTGGTCGTGGTGGCGGCCGGGTTGCTCGTGGGGTGCTCGTCGCCGACGAGCACCGAGTCCGGCAGCAGCGCGAGCGAACTGGCGCCCCATCGCAGCGCCGACTACACGGCGGCAGAACCGACCGGTACCACCGATGACCAGCGGCGCGAGGTGATCCGCACGGCGGAGCTGGACGTCGAGGTGGACGACGTCGCGGCCGCGACCGCGAAGGTGCGCCGCCGCGCCGAAGCAGCCGGGGGCCACCTGGAGCGGGAGGACAGCTACCGCACGAGCACGACCCTGGCGGTCCGCATCCCAGCACCGGAACTGGACCGCGCGCTGGCCGACCTCGCCGCCCTGGGCCGCGTGACCTCCCGCAGCCAGCAGGCCGAGGACGTCACCGACCAGCTGGTGGACACCCGGAGCCGCATCGACTCCCAGCGGGCCAGCGTCCAACGCCTCCGCGAGCTGATGAACCGGGCGGAGACGGTGGACGAGGTCGTCTCCATCGAATCGGAGCTGACCAGCCGCGAATCAGAACTGGAATCCCTCCAGCGCCGGGAAGCGGCCATGAGCAACCAGGTCCGACTGGCCACCCTCACGATCACTCTGGAACCCCAACCAGCGAAGTCCGACGAGGACACGGGCTTCCTGGCGGGTCTCGACCAAGGCTGGAGAGCTCTCACCGGAGCAGGAGCAGCGACCCTGACGGCCCTGGGCGCAATCCTCCCCTTCGCAGCACTCCTGGCCATTCCCGCGACAGCCCTGGTGATCCTCCACCGCCGCCGAAAAGCCCTCGTGAGTGAGAACGGTGGCCCTGACCACCATTTGCACTCACGACCCACACGCCGACCTCGTGAGCGGCAACAGTCGCTCTAACCACCGGAACCACTCACGACCGGTGAGGAAAAGCGGGACCGCGGGGGCGGCTCGGGAGAGAGGGGGAGTCACGAGCTCGAGCCGCCCCACGCGGGGGTCCCGCCTGACGGGCCGTGGGCGGGGGGCACCCGGGGCCCGGCGGGCGCGGTCCGTTGGGGGATTCGGACCGCGTTCGCGCTCTCTCGTGATCGGGGAGTGCGTGGGAGCCGATCAGGGAGAGCGTTGTCAACTTCGCAGAGTCATGCAGCCGCCACAAGGCCGCCACATTACTCCATTAGTGTGATGTTCAGGGCAAAAAGTAACGCATAGGAATCAAACTGTCGTCGTTTCTCGAACGAAGGTGACGGCCACCACTTTCGTGTCACGCTGTCGCGGTGATCGGATAACTGTCGAGTGAACCGCACAACCAAATGTGCGGGTCACGGCGCGTTGCGGGAGGGTGGGTGCGGCGGAGGTCGGCCGCCTCCGCGGACCCCCCACGATGGAGCGGTGAGATGACCGATCGCAATGCCACCACGCAGTGGACCGGGGACCTCAAGTCCGGTTCCGGTTCCGTCACCCTCGACTCGTCCAACGCGGGGCAGTTCCCGGTCACCTGGGCGTCGCGGGCGGAAGCACCCGACGGCCGCACCAGCCCGGAGGAGCTGATCGCCGCCGCCCACTCGGCGTGCTACTCGATGCAGCTGTCCGGGCTGCTGTCCGCGGCAGGCACCCCGCCGGAATCGATCGACACCAGCGCCGAGGTCAGCTTCGGGCCGCACGGTGACGGGTTCGCCATCACCGGCATCGCGCTGACCGTCCGGGCGAAGGTGCCGGGCATCAGCCGGGAAGCCTTCGACGAGGCCGCGCGGCAGGCCAAGGAGATCTGCCCGGTCTCGGCCGCGCTCACCGGCACCACGATCACCCTCGACGCCGCGCTGGACCAACCGGCGGCGCGGCCCGGCGGCTCGGCTCTATAGCCTGGGGATATGACTTCGACCCTGGTGCTGCTGCGGCACGGTGAGAGCACGTGGAACGCCGAGAACCTGTTCACCGGCTGGGTGGACGTCCCGCTGTCGGAGAAGGGGGAGGCCGAGGCCAAGCGCGGCGGTGAGCTGCTGCGCGAGGCGGGCGTGCTGCCGGACGTGCTGCACACCTCGCTGCTGCGGCGGGCGATCTCCACGGCGAACATGGCCCTGGACGTGGCCGACCGGCACTGGATCCCGGTCCGCCGCGACTGGCGGCTCAACGAGCGCCACTACGGCGCGCTGCAGGGCAAGAACAAGAAGCAGACCCTGGAGGCCTACGGCGAGGAGCAGTTCATGCTCTGGCGCCGCTCCTACGACACGCCGCCGCCGGAGATCGAGCTCGGCAGCGAGTTCAGCCAGGACGCCGACCCGCGCTACGCGGACCTCGGCGCGGACCTGCCGCGCACCGAGTGCCTGAAGGACGTGGTGGCCCGCCTGCTGCCGTACTGGGAGTCGGCGATCGTGCCGGACCTGCGGGCCGGTCGCACGGTGCTGGTCGCCGCGCACGGCAACTCGCTGCGCGCGCTGGTCAAGCACCTCGACGGGATCTCCGACGACGACATCGCCGGGCTGAACATCCCGACCGGCATCCCGCTGCGCTACGACCTGGACGGGGACTTCAAGCCGACCAACCCGGGCGGCACCTACCTCGACCCGGAGGCGGCGGAGAAGGCCGCGGCCGCGGTCGCCAACCAGGGCCGCTGACCGCACCCGAACCACCGCAGGGGCACCGCGGAGCCACGACCTCCGGGTGCCCCTGCGGCGTGCCCAGGTCTCCTCGCGGTGCGGGGCCTCGGGTTCCGCGAATTCAAGTGGGAACCAGACATCCGATTCCATTGAGGTCGCAGGTCCGGACTTGCGGCAGGACCCGGGCGCCGGTCGTCACCCACGTGGGGGTCGGGTGGCGGGAAGTCGCCGTGGTGGCGAACGGAGTGCTACGGATGGCCCTGCGGAACGTGAACTGGCTCCCAGCAGTGGGTGAAGCGAAGGTGAAGAAGCCCCCGTTTCGTGTCATGGGTATCACGGAACGCCCTCGTAGACTGGCCTCTCCCCACCCCGCCGCGCTTACGATGCTGGCGTGACCGCATTGGGCTACACCGCCCTGATCATCGGCGTGCTCGTGGTGGGCGCGGCCGGTGGCTTCGCCATCGCGCGACTCCGGTACTACGGCCACGGCAAACCCGAAGGCCCGACCGTCGCGGAACTGCTCCAGCGCCTGGTGCACACCAGCGCCAGCGGCGTCGTCCTGCTCAACAAGTTCGGCGACGTGGTGCTGCACAACCCCCGCGCCGACGAGCTCGGCATCATCCGCGACCACCGCGCCGACGCGCGTGCCCAGAAGGCCGCCGAGCAGGCCCTGGAGACCGGCAAGGCCGTTCCGGTCGACCTCTCCCCGCTGACCGACCGCCCCGCGCTGCGCGGCCGCGGCCCCGCAGCGGTGCTCGGCGAGGTCCGGCCGCTGGGCGACGGCTTCGCCGTCGTCGACGCCGCCGACGAGTCCGACTCGGTCCGCCTGGAGGCCACCCGCCGCGACTTCGTCGCCAACGTCAGCCACGAGTTGAAGACCCCGGTCGGGGCACTCGCGCTGCTCGCGGAGGCGGTGCTGGACGCCGCCGACGATGCTGAGGAGGTGCGGCGGTTCTCCACCAAGATCCTGCACGAGTCGACCAGGCTGGGCACCCTGGTCTCCGAGCTGATCGCGCTGTCCCGGCTGCAGGGCGCCGAGCGGCTGCCCGAGATGACCACCGTCGAGGTGGACGCCGTGGTGGAGGAGGCGCTGGGCCGCTGCAAGCTCGGCGCGGAGTCCGCCGGGATAGAGATCGCCGTCGACGAGCCCACCGGCTACCTGCTGGACGGCGACCGGACGCTGCTGGTCACCGCGCTGAGCAACCTGATCGACAACGCGGTGGCGTACTCCCCGCCGGGCAGCCCGGTGTCGATCAGCCGCCGGATGTCCGGGGACTTCGTGGAGATCGCGGTCACCGACCGCGGCATCGGCATCGAGCCCGAGTACCACGAGCGCGTCTTCGAGCGGTTCTTCCGGGTCGACCCGGCCCGTTCGCGCGCCACCGGTGGCACCGGCCTCGGCCTGGCCATCGTCAAGCACGTCGCGGCCAACCACGGCGGCGAGGTCAGGCTCTGGAGCCGCACCGGAACCGGCTCCACCTTCACGCTTCGGGTGCCCGGGCACGGCGCTCGCACGACCGACGGCCAGCAGGCCGTTGAGCCGGACCGGGCGGCGCTGCCCGCCCGGTCGACCGACGAGGGTGCGGACGGGGTTGCAACCGTCGAAACGGGAGGAGTCCGGTGACCAGGGTGCTGATCGTGGAGGACGAGGAGTCCTTCGCCGACCCGCTCGCTTTCCTGCTGCGCAAGGAGGGCTTCACGGCGTCTGTGGCCGCCAACGGACCGGAGGCGTTGGACGAGTTCGACCGCAACGGCGCGGACATCGTGCTGCTCGACCTGATGCTGCCCGGCATGAGCGGCACCGACGTGTGCAAGCAGCTGCGCCAGCGCTCCTCGGTGCCGGTGATCATGGTGACGGCCCGGGACAGCGAGATCGACAAGGTCGTGGGCCTGGAGCTGGGGGCGGACGACTACGTCACCAAGCCGTACTCGGCGCGCGAGCTGATCGCGCGGGTGCGCGCGGTGCTGCGGCGCCGCGGCGAGGCCGAGGAGCTGCAGCCGCAGGTGCTGACCGCGGGGCCGGTGCGGATGGACGTGGAGCGGCACGTGGTGACCGTCGACGGCGAGGACGTCAACCTGCCGCTGAAGGAGTTCGACCTGCTCGAGTACCTGCTGCGCAACGTCGGCCGGGTGCTCACCCGCGGTCAGCTGATCGACCGGGTGTGGGGTGCGGACTACGTCGGCGACACCAAGACGCTGGACGTGCACGTCAAGCGGCTGCGCTCGAAGGTCGAGCCGAACCCCGCGGAGCCGCGCTACTTGATCACCGTGCGTGGCCTCGGCTACAAGTTCGAGGCGTGATCCCGCTCGCGTGATGGGGAGCACGACTTGCACCACCGGAGCAGGTCTGGGGCCCGTTCGGGGCGCGCGGGTGGGCCGTTCGCGGGCCCACCCGACCCCCGGTCGTGTGCGCAGCCGGTAATTTGTCGGTCATGCGCCTAGGGGTGCTCGACGTCGGATCCAACACGGTCCACCTGCTGGTGGTGGACGCGCACCGTGGTGCCCATCCGACCCCGATGACATCGGAGAAGTCCGTGCTGCGGCTCGCCGAGCGGATCGACGCGCACGGCGGCCTGCTCAGCGCGGACGACGCCGCCGAGCTGGTCCGCACGGTCGCCGACGCGCAGGAGTCGGCGATCGCGGCCGGGTGCGAGGAGCTGATGGCCTTCGCGACCTCGGCGATCCGGGAGGCGGCCAACGCCGCCGACGTGCTCGCCCGGGTGACCGCGGAGACCGGCATAGAGCTGGAGGTGCTGCCCGGTGAGGACGAGGCCCGGTTCACCTTCCTCGCCGCGCGCCGCTGGTACGGCTGGTCCGCGGGCAACCTGCTGATGCTCGACATCGGCGGCGGCTCGCTGGAGCTGGCGATGGGCATCGACGAGCAGCCCGACCTGGCGGTGTCGCTGCCGCTGGGCGCGGGGCGGATGGCCCGCAGCATGCTGCACGACCCGCCCCGCCAGGACGAGGTCAAGAAGCTCCGCGAGTGGCTGCAGGGCCAGCTCGCGCCCACCGCCAAGCGGTTCCGCAAGCTCAGCAAGCCGGACCGGGCCGTGGCCAGCTCCAAGACCTTCCGGTCGCTGGCCAGGTTGACCGGCGCCGCCCCGGCCTCCGCCGGGCCGCGGGTGCCGCGCACCCTCACCGAGACCGGCCTGCGCCAGCTGCTGGCGTTCATCACCCGCATGTCCTCGCAGGACCTGGCCTCCCTGGACGGGGTCAGCGCCGCGCGGGCGCACCAGCTGGTCGGCGGTGCGCTGGTGGCGGAGGCCACCATGAAGGCGCTGGGGCTGAAGGAACTCGACATCTGCCCCTGGGCGTTGCGGGAAGGGGTGATCCTGCGGCGGCTGGACCACACCAACGGAGACAGTCACACTGCCATCCAGGACCGAGCTGTGCTGCGGCACGCCGAGCCTGAGGACGGAACTGGACGCTGGACGGAGCACGGGGCACGGTGGGAGCGATGAATCGGGACAGCGGGGCCGATCAGCCCACCCAGCGCACCGTGGCGGAGCTGCTGGCCGAGTACGGTGCCAGCGGCCAGAAGGGCAGCCGCCGGCGGCGTCGGCGCGCCGAGGACCCGAGCGAGACCGCGCCGCAGGCGATCATCGAGCGGGTCATGTCCGACAGCGGGCAGATGCGCGCCATCCAGCCCGACGCCGAGCCTCCGCAGTACCGCAGCCACCGGGCCGCCGGTCGCCGACCGGCTGCCCCGCCACCGCCGCCCGCCGCCGCTGCACCACCGGCCCCACCGGCGCCGGAACCCCCAGCGCCGCCCGCGCCGGAACCCCCGGCCCCGGAGCCGCCCGCCGCTGAGGCGCCCGCGGAGCAGCCGGGTGGCCCGAGCTACTGGGCGCAGCGGTTCGCCACCGCAGGTGGCAAGCAGCCCGCGCCCGTCGAGGGCGATGCCGAGGCGACCATCCAGCAGCCCGCGCTGCGCGCCGACGCGCCACCGGTGCCGCCCACGGCTCCCAAGACCCCGCCGGAGGGCGTCACCGAGCAGCTGCCGCGCGTCGCCCCGCCCGCGGCCCCGGTCCCGGAGGAGGGCACCGAGGTGCTGGCCGTCCCGGCCGCGCCGCCGGAGCGGGTCGAGGAGGCGCCGGAGCGCGACGACGAGGACCCGTACGACTTCGACTCCTACGAGGAGCCGGAGGCGGAGTACGCCGAGGACGACGACTACGACCCCGAGCTGCCCGCGGGCATGGGCGCCGACGACTACCGCGAGGACGAGGCGGAGGACGAACCGGAGCCGCCCTCGCCCGCCAAGGAGTGGGGCACGCTGGCCCTGCAGGGCGTCGCCGGGCTGGTCGGCGGTGGCGCGGTCTGGTTCGGGTTCCGCTGGCTGTGGGGCTTCCACGCGCTGGCGGCCCTGGGTGCCGCGCTGCTGTTCACCGGTCTCCTGGTGTTCGTCGCGTGGAAGTTCCTGCGCAACAACGACCTGCAGACGATCCTGCTCTCGGTGCTGGTCGGCCTGTTCTGCACGGTGTCCCCGGCCGCCCTGCTGCTGATCAGCCACTAGAGGTTTCCTGCGCAGCGGTGGGAGTAGCGGAGGGCCGTCCTCCGAAAACCCGCAGCGGTACCGGTTGTGGGGGTGGGCCGAGCGCTGCGCGCTCGCGGCAGCTCATGCCGTTGTTGCGGTCGGCCTCGCGGCTGCGCGCAGGAGGGGATCAACTGCCCAGCCGTTGCCGTCTGCGACCGGTTCGGCGGACCCTCCCCGGGCGCTGCGATGTGAGATTTGCGCCGCTCACGGGGGCCGGGGCGTGACCTGCTGGCGATCGTCGGTCATCCTTGGCAGGACATGATGGTGCAACCGCCCCCGCGCGAGGACGCCCCGGGACGCATCCCGGTCGGGTTGTCCAGCGCCTCGGTGTGGCCGCAGCCAGCCCGGGCGGCGTTCGAGATGGCCGCGGACCTCGGCTTCGACGGGGTCGAGGTGATGGTCTGGGCGGACGCCGTCAGCCAGGACGTGGCCGCGCTGCACCGGCTCTCCGAGCAGCACGGCGTGCCGATCCTCGCGGTCCACGCGCCGTGCCTGCTGATCACCCAGCGGGTCTGGTCGCCGGACCCGGAGGAGCGGTTGCGGCGGTCCGTGGTGGTGGCCAGCGAGCTGGGTGCGTCCACAGTGGTCGTGCACCCGCCGTTCCGCTGGCAGCGCCGCTACGCGGACGGGTTCGGCGAGCTGGTCGCGGAACTGGAGGAGACCAGCGGGATCGCGGTCGCGGTGGAGAACATGTTCCCGCTGCGCCCGCCGAGCACGCTGAACCGGCTGCGCGGCGGCAAGTCCAACGGGCTCTCGGCGTTCACCCCGTCGCCGGACCCGACCGAGGTGGGCTTCAGCAACTACACCCTGGACCTCTCGCACGCCGCCGCCGCGCACGTGGACGCCATCGACCTGCTCAAGCGGATGCGGGGTGGGCTCGCGCACGTGCACCTCGCGGACGGGACCGGGGCTTCGCGGGACGAGCACCTGGTGCCGGGGCAGGGGAACCAGCCCTGCGCCGAGGTCTGCGAGGCGCTCGCGGCCGACGGGTACCAGGGGGCGGTGGTGCTGGAGGTCAACACCCGGAAGGCGCGCACGGCCCAGCAGCGGGCGGCGTTGCTGTCCGAGGCGCTGCTGTTCGCCCGGCAGCACCTGCAGCCGCTGCAGTCGGCTTGACGGTTCCGCGCGCGCGACGTCCGATCTTGGCGTTATCCGGTACCTGATGATCAACTTCGGTCAAGGTCACTAGAATCGGTGACCATGAACTCGTTGCGCGCATCGGTCGTCGAGCGCATTCGACCACTGGACCGCATGTGACCGAGGCCCTGGACCCCTTCGCAGCAGCCACCTCGGTGCGCTCGCTCGGCGACGGCAGCTACGTCGCCCACCTGCATCCGGAATGGGCCGTGGGCGACCGCCCGCACGGCGGCTACCTGCTGGCGCTGCTGACCAGAGCGCTGGGCGACGTGACCGGGCTGGAGCCGCTGGCGGTCAGCGCCCAGTACCTGCGCCCGCCGCGGGTCGGACCGGTGCTGATCCGCACCGAGGTGCTCAAGGCGGGCAGGACGGTCACCGCCGCCCGGGCGCTGCTCGAGCAGAGCGGGCAGCCCTGCGTCGACGCCACGATCACCCTCGGCAAGGCGCCGGAGGGCGAGCCTGCCTGGTCGGACCTGCCCGACATGCCGGTGAACCCGCCGCCGAACGCCATCGACCTCGGCACCGGCGAGCAGCGCCGGTACTTCTCGCTGGCCCAGGTCTGCGACATGCGGCTGGACCCCGACACCGCGGAGTTCCTCGACGGCCGCACCGGGCCGCCGCGCCTGCGGATGTGGGTCAAGCCCCGGGAGGCCCAGCCGGACCTGCTGTTCGGCCTGGTCGCCGGGGACCTGACGGTGCCGGTCACGCTGAACCTGGGGCGCTTCGGCTGGGCCCCGACGGTGCAGCTGACGGCGCTGCTGCGGGCGGCCCCGGCCAACGGCTGGCTCCGCCTGGCGGTGGACTGCCGGGCGGTCCAGGGGCAGTGGTTCGACGAGGACGTCACGGTGGTGGACTCGATGGGCCGCCTGGTCTGCCAGGCCCGCCAACTCGCCATCGCCCCCTGACCGCGACTGCGGTGGGAACGAGACCTGTGACTTCCACCGGAGTTGCGGACCTCCGGCGTGTCTGCTGGTGCCCGCCGGGCCGATGCCCTCCGGCCTGCCGAACCGGGAGAAGAGCCGCATCCGGCAGCTGTTCGCCGAGGGCAAGGCCAGCCG
>NZ_JBEPDU010000026.1:0-97956 GCF_040300525.1 Saccharopolyspora sp. NPDC000359
CCGCCGAGCACCTCGACCGCGTCGGCCAGCGCGTCGGCGAGCCGGTGCGGCGCCTCGAAGAACACGCAGGTGCGTTCCTCCGCCGCCAACCGGCTGAACCAGCGGCGCCGCTCCCCCTGCTTGCGCGGCGGGAACCCGTCGAAGCAGAAGCGGTCGGAGGGCAGCCCGGACAGCGCCAGCGCGGTGGTGACCGCGGACGGACCTGGCAGGCAGGTGACCGGCAGCTGCTCGGCGACGCAAGCCGTCACCAGGCGGTACCCGGGGTCGGACACGCTGGGCATGCCCGCGTCGGTGACCAGCAGCACGGTCCGGCCCTCGCGCAGCGCGTCGAGCAGCATCGGGGCGCGCGCTGACTCGACACCTTCGTAGTAGCTGACGACCTTGCCGGTCGGCACCACGTCGAGCGCGCTGGCCAGGGCCCGCACCCGCCGGGTGTCCTCGGCGGCGACGACGTCGGCCGAACCGAGCGCCTCGACCAGCCGCGCGGAGGCGTCGCGGACGTCACCGAGCGGTGTGGCGGCGAGCAGGAGCGTCCCGGAGTCCATGGCGCCCAAGCCTAATGACGCCCCCCCCACCCACCCCGTCCCACCTACCCAACCACAGTTTCAATTGAAACTGTAAACCTCGCACCCTCCCCGACCGCAGTTTCAGTTGAAACTGTGGACTCCACGCCCGACTGGGCGCAGTTTCAATTGAAACTGCGTTCTCCACGCCTGGCCGGGCGCAGTTTCAACTGAAACTGCGGTCCCCACCCAGGGCCGGGCGCAGTTTCAACTGAAACTGCGGACCCCACGCAGGGCTCGTCGCAGTTTCAATTGAAACTGCGGGCTGGATGGGCCGGGTGCCGTTTCAGTTGCAACTGCGGGTGGGCGGTTCCCGGCGGTGGGTTGGGGGATCCGGAGCGTCGGGGGGTCGGGGGCCGGATGGGTCTCCTACGATCGGGGGTCGTGAGCGTCCTCGTCCCCAACTCCGGTGGCCGCAGCGCCGACGACCTCGTCCCCGTCGGCCGCACACCACCGGCGCGGCAACCGGGCGAGAGCGATCCGCTCCCCCTCCTGGACGTGACGATGCCGACCGACCGCCTCCGCGGCTGGCTGGTCACCCTGGCGATCGCGCTGGTCGCGGGGGTCGTTCGGTTGTGGGAGCTCGGCCGGGCGACCAACGAGGGCACGCCGGTCTTCGACGAGAAGCACTACGTGCCGCAGGCGTGGCAGATGCTGCGCAACGGCGGGTACGAGGACAACCCCGGTTACGAGCTCGTCGCGCACCCGCCGGTGGGCAAGCAGCTGATCGCGATCGGCGAGTGGCTGTTCGGCTACACCCCGTGGGGCTGGCGGATCGCGGCCGCGCTGTCCGGCACGCTGATGGTGCTGCTGATCGTGCGCATCGCCCGGCGGATGACCCGGTCCACGCTGCTCGGTGCGCTCGCCGGGATCCTGCTGATCTGCGACGGCGTCAGCCACGTGCAGTCCCGGGTCGGGATGCTCGACATCTTCCAGGCGATGTTCCTGCTGGCCGCGTTCGCCTGCCTGCTGGTGGACCGGGACCAGGTGCGCAGCCGGATGTGGCAGGTGTGCGTCGAGGGCAGGCTGGGCGAGAGCCGCTGGGGGCCGCGGCTGGGGTTCCGCTGGTGGCGGTTCGGGGCCGGGCTGATGCTCGGGTTGGCCTGCGGCGTCAAGTGGAACGGCATCTACTACATCATGGCGTTCGGCCTGCTCAGCGTGATCTGGGACGCGCTGGCCCGCCGGGCGGCCGGGGTGCCGCGCCCGTGGCGGGCCGCGCTGCTGCGCGACACCGCGCCCGCGCTGTGGTCGTTGGTGGCCATCCCGCTGCTGGTGTACTTCGGGACCTGGGCGCTGTGGTTCGCCAGCGAGACCGCCACTGATCGGCACGCCGTGCTGCTCAACGACGACGTGGGCTTCGGGTTCCTGCCGGATCCGCTGCGGTCGCTGCTCTTCTATCAGTTCAACGTGCTGGACTTCCACACCCACCTGGTGACGCCGGCGGAGCCGCACCCATGGGAGTCCAAGCCGTGGGCGTGGCCAATGGGCATGCGCCCGATGCTCTACTACTACGAGTCCGGGATGCCGGGCTGCGGTCGGGCCAGCTGCGTCGAGGCGACGATGCTGATCGGCACCCCGGCGATGTGGTGGCTGGCGCTGCCGGTCGCGGGCTGGGCGGTCTGGCGGGCGACGAGCCGGATGGACTGGCGCTACGCCGCGGTGCTGGTCGGCTACGGCGCGGGCTATCTGCCGTGGTTCGTCAACCTGGACCGGCAGATGTACTACTTCTACGCGACGCCGCTGGCACCGTTCCTGGTGTTGGGGATCGTGCTGGTGCTGGGCGAGGTGCTGGGGTCCAGCCGGGACAACTTTGAGCGGCGCCGCACCGGGCTGCTCGCGGTGGCGCTGTACGTGGGCCTGGTGGTGGCCAACTTCATCTGGCTGTGGCCGGTGCTCAACGGCGAACCGATCACCCCGGAGCGCTGGCAGGCCGAGCTCTGGCTGCCGTCCTGGCGCTGAGAGCCGGTTCCGCGATCCCCTCGAACTCGCGGAACCGGCGGTCCATCAGGCGCGCGGTTCCCAGCGGAACCAGGTGCGCGCGAGGATCGTCAGCACGACCGTCCAGGCCAACAGGGCCCCGGTGGCGGGCAGCGCGTGGCCGATGCCCCCGCCGGTCATCGCCAGGCGGACCAGGTCCATCACACCCCCGCCGGGCACCAGGTACGCCAGCGGCGTGTTCTCACCGCCGACCGACACCCACACCGAGCCGCCGATCAGCACCAGGAACCACGGCATGGTGGTGATCTGGGCCTGCTCGGAGCTCTTGGTCCAGGCGCTGGTGGCCGCGCCCGCGGCGAGGCTCATCGCGAAGCCGAGCAGCACCGCCAGCACCACCGGGACCGGGTTGACCGGTGCCGGTGCGCCGATGGCCATCGCGATGCCGACCACCACGACCGTCTGGACCAGCCCCAGCAGGACCACCGGCAGCAGCAGTCCGCTGAGGATCGCCGCGTCCGGGACCTCCCCGCTGCGCAGCCGCTTGAGGTACCGGTCCTCGCGGCGGCTGGCCAGCGTCGCGGTGGTGGTGAAGTAGAGGGTGAAGCCCTGCACGGACAGCAGCTGCATGCCCAGGATCACCGACCAGGGCAGCGGTCCGGCGTCAGCGGGGACGTTGTTGGCGAGCACGAACCCGAGCAGCAGCGGCACGATGGTCGCGCTGATCAGCACCGCCTTGTTCCGCGAGAGCAGCTTCCACTCGGTTCGCCCGAGGGCGAGAACAGCTGAGCTCATGCGACAAGTGCCTCCTCCCGGACGCCCTGGAAGACGTCCTCCAGCGTTGCGTGGTGCGCGCGCAGCCCGCTCAGCTCCACGCGGCCGTCCGCCCAGGACAGCAGCGCGTGCAGGTCCCGCTGCAGCTCGGAGGTCCGGACCTCGACGTGCGTGCCGGTCACCTCCGCCGTCCCGACCAGGGGCGGGAGCACCACGTCGCGCCGGGTGTCGAAGCTGATCCGCGCGCGGTGCGCGGCCAGCACGTCGACCAGCCGCCCGGACACCGCGATCCGCCCCTCGTGCATGATCGCCAGCCGGTGCGCCAGTCGTTCGGCCTCCTCCAGGTAGTGCGTGGTCAGCAGGACGGTGGTGCCGCGCGCGAGCAGCCCGCGCACCAGGTCCCAGGTGGCGCGGCGGGATTCCGGGTCCATCCCGGTGGTCGGTTCGTCGAGGAACAGCAAATCCGGTTCGCCGAGCAGCGCCAGCGCCAGGTCGAGGCGGCGGCGCTCGCCGCCGGAGAGCTGCCGGACTCGCACCTCTCGCCGCCCGGCCAGTCCGACCGCGGCCAGTGATTCGTCCACATCGGAGGGGCGCACGGTCAGCGCGCTGCCCAGCTCCGCGGTCTCGCGCACCGTCAGGTCCTCGGCGAAGCCGCCCTCCTGCAGCATGATGCCGATGCGGCGGCGGATCGAGCGGTCCTGCTGCGGGTCCCGCCCGAAGACCCGCACCGCCCCGCCGCTGGCCGCCCGGTGGCCCTCGATGGTCTCCAGCGTGGTCGTCTTGCCCGCGCCGTTGGTGCCGAGCAGGGCGAACAGCTCGCCGGCCTGCACCTCGAAGTCGATCCCGCGGACCGCCTCGAACTCGCCGTACCGGCAGCGCAGGTCCCGCACGCTGATCACTGGTGTTGTCATGGCTCCAGCCTCGCCGGGCCGGGCACGCGCCGGTAGCGCGTTCCGTCAGCGGTGTGGCGTTGATCTGTCAGGGAAACCGATGACAGTTGTCATGTGGTGCGCGGTGCCGCCCGCGGATGACGGATGCTGGTGCGGTGAGCGTTGCCGAGTTCGATTCCCGCCGCATCCGGCGCATGCGCACCTACACCTGGTGGACGCTGGTGCCGCTGCAGCCGTTCTACGCCGTCTTCCCGGTGGTGAACCTGGTGACAGGCGTCCGAGCGGGCTTCTACGGGACCGTCGAAATCGTGGTGCTGTCGCTGGTGCTGCTGGCCACCGTGTTCGACGGCCTCCAGCTGTCCACCATCCTGATGGAGGGGTTGGGGCGCGGCCAGCACCGGCCGGTGCGCAACACGGTGGTCTTCGCGTTCACCCTGGCCGCCTTGGCCTACGCGCTGACGCAGCACCCCACCGGGGTGCTGTGGTCGATGCCCCTGGGCGGTCTCGCCGGGCTCCACGTGCCGGCCGCGCCGTACCGGCTGCGCTGGCCGCTGACGATCGGCACGGCGCTGCTGACCGGCGTGGTCGCCACCATCGCCTCGTCGCCGCACAACCCGCTGCCCGGTCTGGCCACCGGCCTGTACGCGATGTTCATCGTGTCGTTGTCGATCTTCGTGATCATCGTCGCGGTGTGGTTCTGGGACATCGTGCTGGGCCTGGACCGGGCGCGGGCGGTCAGCGCCGACCTGGCGGTGGCCAACGAGCGCCTCCGGTTCGCCGCCGACCTGCACGACATCCAGGGCCACCACCTGCAGGTGATCGCGTTGAAGGGAGAGCTGGCCGAGCGGCTGGTCGGCCGTGACGACGCGGCGGCCCGCGCGCTGGCCGCCGAGATCGCCGAACTGGCGCGCACGGCGCTGAAGGACACCCGCGACGTGGTGCACGGGTACCGCCACACCAAGCTCACCACCGAGCTCGAGAACGCCCAGGAGATCTTGGAAGCCGCCGGGGTGAAGACCACTGTGGACGGTGACGCGGCGGCCGTGCCGCCACCGCTGCAGCCGCTCTTCGGCGCGCTGGTGCGCGAGGGCACGACGAACATCCTGCGGCACTCGCGCGCGGAGAACTGCGAGCTGAGCATCAGCGTCGAAGGGCCGCGCACCAGCCTGGTGCTGCGCAACGACCGGGCGAAGTCGCCGAACGGGGCGGCGGGGTCGGGCATCGAGGGGCTGCGCCAGCGGTTCCGCGCCGTGGGTGGTCACGTGGAGGCGGACCTGGTGGAGGATTGGTTCGAACTGCGCGGGGCCGCGACCGAGTTGGGGAGGACATCGTGATCCGAGTGGTGCTGGCCGACGACGAGGACCTGATCCGCGGCGCCCTCGCGGCGCTGCTGGACCTGGAGCCGGACCTGTCGGTGGTCGCGCAGTGCCGCAACGGCGCCGAGGCGGTCCGCGCGGTCGGCGAGCACCTGCCGGACATCGCGGTGTTCGACCTGGAGATGCCCGAGGTCGACGGGGTGCAGGCCGCGCGGCAGGTGGGCGCGGAGGTGCCGGTCGTGCTGGTCACCCGCCACGCGCGCCCGGGCGTCCTGAAGCGCGCGCTGGAGGCGGGGATCCGCGGTTTCGTCCCGAAGACCACGCCCGCGTCCCGGTTGGCGGCGATCCTGCGCGACGTGCACGACGGTGGCCGCTACATCGACCCGGAGATCGCGGCCAGCGCGTTGACCAGCGGCTCCTGCCCGCTCACCGAGCGCGAGCTGGAGCTGCTCACGCACACCCTGCAGGGCGGGACGATCGCCACCATCGCGACGGCGGTGCACCTGGCACCGGGCACGGTGCGCAACTACCTGTCCTCAGCGATGACGAAGCTGGGCGTCTCAACCCGCCACGAAGCAGCCCGCCACGCCTGGCGAGAGGGCTGGATCTGACCCCCACCCCACGCATCCCAGCATCCCGCTGTCGCCCGCCCGGGTGGTGGAATCGCAGGTTCCACCGAGCTGATCCCGGCGAAGTCCGGCAACTCCCGACACGCCGGAAGGGCGCAGTTTCAATTGAAACTGCGCCCGTTCCGCACTCACATTCGCAGTTTCAATTGAAACTGCGGTCCCGTCACCCTCGGGTACAGTTTCAACTGAAACTGTAACGACCAGCGCCGCACCGGCCAGCACCCGGATCAGGGCCGACCGGCCACCGCCACCGTGCAGCGCGCCGACCACGTTGGAGTACCTCGCGCGGCGGGTGGGTGCGCGGTGTCCTGGTGCCTCGGCTGGCGGGGCTGGGCGGGGTGCGACTTCCATTGGGATCGGACATGCGATTTCAATGGAAGTCGCGGTCTCCCGGTGGACGGCGCCTGGTCAGGTGAGGTCGGCGAGGGTTTTGCGGAGGGCGGAGACCGCGTCGACCAGCTCCTCCGGGCGGGCCGAGAGCGGCGGGCGAGCGCGCAGGGAGTCCGGACCCGACGGGAGGAAGAGAGTGCGGTGGCGGTCGCGGGCGATCGCCAGGGCGCGGTCCCGGTTCGCCGGGTCGTGGAAGCTGATCGCGCACATCAGGCCGCGGCCGCGCGGGGCCCGCACCAGCGACGGGAACTCCGCCGCCAGGTCGCGGAGCTCGCCGAGCAGCAGCTCGCCCATCTGCCTGCTGTGGTCGAACAGGCCCTCGGCCTCGACGACCTCCAGGATCCTGGTCGCGCGCACCATGTCGACCAGCGAGCCGCCCCAGGTGGAGCTGATCCGGCTGGGCTCGCGGAACGCGTTGTCGGCGATCTCCAGCACCCGCCGACCACCCATCACGCCGCACACCTGGAGGCGCTTGCCGAACGCCACCAGGTCCGGCTCCAACCCGAGCGCCTGGTGCGCCCACGCCTGCCCGGTCAGCATGCCGGTCTGCACCTCGTCGGCGACGGTGAGCACGTCGTTCTCGCGGCACAGCGCCTGCATGGCCTGCAGGAACTGCGGCCGCAGGTGCCGGTCGCCGCCCTCGCCCTGGATCGGCTCGTACACGAAGCAGGCGATCTCCCGGCCGTAGCGCTGGAGCGCGGCGCGGGCCACGTCGAGCGCGGCCACCTCCTCCGACAGCAGGTCGGAGCTGTCCCACCACTCGCCGGGCTCGACCGCCGGGCTGGGGATGCGCGGCCAGTCGAACATCGGGTAGTCGCGGATCTTCGCCGGGTCGGTGTTGGTCAGCGACATGGTGTAGCCGCTGCGCCCGTGGAAGGCCTTCTCCAGGTGCATCACCCGGGAGCCCCGGACGGCGGTGCCGCTGCGCGCGTTGAGCTTGGTCTTCCAGTCGAAGGCGACCTTCAGCGCGTTCTCCACCGCGAGCGTGCCGCCGTCGATGAAGAACAGCAGCGGCAGCTCGTCGATGCCGACCACGCGCCGGAACGTCTCGGCGAAGCGGGCCTGCTCCACGGTGGCGAAGTCCGGGTTCGACGGCTTCACCCGACCGGCGCGCACCAGCGCGGCCTCGAACTCGGCGGTGCGCAGGCCGGGGTGGCCGTGCCCGAGCGGCGCCGAGCTGAAGAACATCGTCAGGTCCAGGTACTCGGTACCGTCGCGGACGTCGCGCAGCCGGCAGCCCTCGCCCGCGTCGAGGTCCACGACGATGTCCATCAGGTCGCCGGTGACCTGTGCCTTCAGGTCCGCCACGACGTCGGCCGAGGAGTCCCTCGGAGCGGGTACGTCGGTCGGTGCCACGTCGCGGACGGTCTCGTGCTGAGCGGTCATCTTCGGCCTCCCGGACCCGTGTCACGCATCACTTGCCAAGAAGAATTACATCAGAGATGCGCGAACAAGCAACATCCTTCCGGAAGGACTACGCAAAGGCGAAAGATTTTCTTTCGCTGACCGCGCGAGCGTCCCCACCCGGAAAGCACTCGAGCCCCCGACCGCGGTGCGGCAGGGGGCTCAGGTGGAGGCGGGTCAGTCCGCGAGGAGGTGCTCGCGGCCGAACATGGTGGCCGCGGCCCGCGCGGTGGGCGTGCCCGCGTCGAGGTCGGCCCCCGCCGCGCGGAGGACCTGCACCACTTCCTCCTCGCCCTTGAACAGGGCTCCGGCGATGGGCGACTGGTCGCGGTCGTTGCGCAGGTCCGGGCTCGCGCCGCGGTCGAGCAGCGCGCGGACCGTCGCGGCGTGCCCGTGGTAGGCCGCCAGCATGAGCAGGCTGTTGCCCGCCGGGTCGGTGACGTCGACCGGGAGTCCGTGGTCGACGAACTCGGCGAGCTCGTCGGTGCGGCCCTCGCGGGCCAGGTCCATGGCCAGCGCCACCACGCGCTCGGTCTGCTCCGGGGTGAGTCCGCCGTCGCTCATGGGTGCTCTTCCTGATCATTCGGGAACGGAGGCGGGGCGGCGGCCGCGCGTGCGACCACCGCCCCGCTGCGAGGTCCAGGACCCCGGGTCAACCTCAGAGGTTGCCCGCGGCCAGCGCCTCGATCGCCTTGCGGACGCCCTCGCCGTAGGCCGGGTCCGCCTTGGTGCAGTTGGCGATGTGCCGCTCGATGGTCGCCTGCGACGCACCGTTGATGGCGCGCGCGGTGTTCTCGAACAGCACCTGCTGCTGCTCCGCGGTCATGTTGCGGAACAGGATGCCCGGCTGCTCGTAGTAGTTGTCGTCGTCCTCGCGGTAGTTGAACCGGTCGGCGACGGCACCCACGGCCAGCGACGGGTCGCGGTAGGCGGGCTGCTCCTGCCAGCGGTTGTAGGAGTTCGGCTCGATGCCCGGGGTGGCGCCCTGGTTGCCGTCGACGCGCATCGCACCGTCGCGGTGGAAGGAGTTCACCGGGCACTTCGGCGCATTGACCGGGATCTGGTGGTGGTTCACACCCAGGCGGTACCGCTGGGCGTCACCGTAGGAGAACAACCGGCCCTGCAGCATGCGGTCGGGCGAGAAGCCGATGCCCGGGACCACGTTCGCCGGGCTGAAGGCGGCCTGCTCGACGTCGGCGTGGTAGTTCTCCGGGTTGCGGTTGAGCTCCCACTCGCCGACCTCGATCAGCGGGTAGTCCTTCTTGGACCAGACCTTGGTCAGGTCGAACGGGTGGTAGCGGTAGGTCTCCGCGTCCGCCTCCGGCATGATCTGCACGTACAGCTTCCACTTCGGGAAGTCGCCGCGCTCGATCGACTCGAACAGGTCGCGCTGGTGCGACTCGCGGTCCTTGCCGACCAGGGCCTCGGCCTCGGCGTCGGTCAGGTTCTTGATGCCCTGCTGGGTGCGGTGGTGGAACTTGACCCAGAACCGCTCGCCCTCGGCGTTGACGAAGCTGTAGGTGTGCGAGCCGAAGCCGTGCATGTGGCGGTAGGACGCCGGGATGCCGCGGTCGGACATCACGATGGTGACCTGGTGCAGCGCCTCGGGGAGGTTGGTCCAGAAGTCCCAGTTGTTCTCCGGGTCGCGCATGTTGGTGCGCGGGTCGCGCTTGACCGCGTGGTTGAGGTCCGGGAACTTCAGCGGGTCGCGGAAGAAGAACACCGGGGTGTTGTTGCCGACGAGGTCCCAGTTGCCCTCTTCGGTGTAGAACTTCACCGCGAAGCCGCGGATGTCGCGCTCGGCGTCGGCGGCGCCGCGCTCACCGGCGACGGTGGAGAACCGCACGAACAGGTCGGTCTTCTTGCCGACCTCGGAGAAGATCTTCGCGCTGGTGTACTGGGTGATGTCGTTGGTCACCGTGAAGGTGCCGAACGCACCGGAGCCCTTGGCGTGCATCCGGCGCTCCGGGATGACCTCGCGGTCGAAGTGCGCCAGCTTCTCCAGGAACCAGACGTCCTGCAGCAGCATCGGGCCGCGCGGGCCGGCGGTCAGGGAGTTCTGGTTGTCCGGGACCGGGGCACCGGCCACCGTGGTCAACGGTTTCTGGTTGTTCTCGGGCAAAACTCGCTCCTCGGTGGGATCTTCAGTCGAGCGCTCGGTCGCTGCCGCGGCAGTCGGGGCAGATGCCCCAGAAGGTCACCTCGGCCTCGTCGAGCAGGTATCCGTGCGGGTCCTCGGCGTGGAGGCACGGGGCCTCCCCCACCGCGCAACTGACGTCGGCGATGGCACCGCAGTCGCGGCACACCAGGTGGTGGTGGTTGTCACCCACGCGGGTCTCGAACCGGGCGGGCGAGCCGGCCGGTTCGATGCGGCGGACCAGGCCCGCCTCGGTGAGCGCGCGCAGGACGTCGTAGACCGCCTGGGTGGACACCGACCCCAGGTCGCGGCGGACCGCCGTCGCGATGGTGTCGGCGTCGGAATGGGGGTTCTCCGAAACCATCGCGAGCACGGCGACCCGGGGACGGGTCACCCGCAGCGACGCCCCCCTGAGCAGGGAGGCGGCATCGATGGACGGCATGGCGTAATAGCTATCAGCTTTTCTGGAATGAGTCAAATAAACGCGACCGCCCGCGCGTCCGCCCCCGCCGGGTCGACATGCCGGGAACTCGCAGTTCAGAGCACTGGGCGGGCAGCCCGGACCGGCAACACCCGCCACTCCAGCCACCGGAACAACCCCGGACGGGTGAGGAACGACGCGGGCGCCCGGCGAGCTGGCTCGCCGGGCGCCCGCGTCGGTGCGATCAGCGGGACACCGGAGCGCTCTCCAGGATGGCGAGCAGCCGGTCCACCGACTGCGGGCCGCTGGGCAGGACCTGCTCGTCGATCACGAACGAGGGCACCCCGCCCACGCCGAGGAGACGGGCGCGGAGGCGGTCGGCCGCGATCTGGTCGGCGTAGTCCGAGCCCTCCAGGACGGCGCTGGTCCGGGCCCGGTCCAGCCCGGCGGACCCGGCGAGGTCCACCAGCAGCGCGCGATCGGCGATGTTGCGGTTCTCGGTGTGGTAGGCGTGCAGCAGCGCGCCGGTGAACTCCCGGAACACCCCCTCGTCCTGCGCGAGCAGGGCCACCCGGTGCGCGTCGAAGGCGTTCACCGGCCGGGCGGTGGTCAGGTTCAGGTCCAGGCCGTGCTCCTCGCCCAGCTCGGCGATCTGCGCGAACCGCGCCAGCACCGCCTCGCGCGAGCTGTACGGCGCCATGACGTCCACTGTGGTCGGACCGGGTTCGGTGCCCGCGTCCGGGTCGAGCTGGAAGGCGCGCCAGGTGACGTTGACCCGATCCGGGTCCCCGAAGCGGTCGTAGGCCGCCTCGAAGTTCTTCTTGCCCAGGTAGCACCACGGGCACACCGGGTCCCACCAGATCTCGATGTTCATTCGTCTCACCCTTCGGTTGTCGTGGCACCCCGGCCCGGGTGCGGCGGAAGACCCGGCCGGGAGGGGCGGAGGGCCGGCCGGGTCTCCCGGCGGTGGGAGACGACAGTCGCGCACCAGTCGATCGATTCCTTTTCGGACCGCAGCCACGAGGGGTCAGCGACAACGGCAGGGGCTGCCGCAAGCGCGAAGCGCTTGACCCACCCTCGCAACCCGCACCGCCGCGGGTTCTCAGAGCTTTCCTGGCGAGGACGGCCCAGCCGCCGTGTATTGGCATACATCAGGCTGGGCACCCGCAGTCCAGGGAAGCTCTGAGGTTCCGCCACCCGCACCGCCACGCAAAACGAGTACGGAATCAATCATTCAGTCGATCGTGAGGACGACCTTGCCTCGGCCGTGACCGGTCTCTACCTCGGCGTGCGCCTTCGCGGCTTCGGCGAGCGGGTAGGTGCTGCGGACGTGCAGGGCCAGGCCGCCGCGGGCGTTCAGCTCGGTGAGCGCCGCCAGGCGGGTGGCCGAGCGCTGGCTGACCAGCGGGCGCACGCCCAGCTCCTCGATCAGGCCGAAGGCGACCAGCGTTCCGACCCGGGAGCGGTCGGCGACCAGGTCCAGGGACTGGCGCAGCGCCTGCTCCCCGGCCCCGTCGATGGCCGCGTCCACGCCCTGCGGCGCGAGTTCGCGGACCCGCTCGACCAGGCCGTCGCCGTAGGTGACCGGGATGGCACCCAGGGAGCGCAGGTAGTCGTGGTTGCCCTCGCTGGCCGTGCCGATCACGGTGGCGCCCATGTCGACGGCCAGCTGCACCGCGATCGTGCCGACCCCGCCGGCCGCCGCGTGCACCAGCACGGTCTCGCCCGCCCGGACGCCGAGCACCTCCAGCGCGGTGTGCGCGGCCTGGCCGCACCCGGACAGCCCGCCGCCCTGCTCGAAGGTCATCGTCTCCGGCTTGCGCACGATCTGGTCGGTCGACACCACGACGTACTCGGCGTAGCAGGCCAGCACCGCGAAGCCCACCACCTCGGTGCCGACCGGGAAACCGGTGGCCCCGGGCCCGACCTCGTCGACCACCCCGGAGAACTCGTTGCCCAGCACCGACGGGGAGTGCACCGTCACCCCGTGCGGCACCCAGCCCTGCCGGACCGCGTAGTCGTAGGGCTGCACCCCGGCGGCCCTGACCCGCACCCGCACCTGGCCGTCGGCCGGCCGGGGGTCGGGCAGCTCGGCCAGCCGCAGCACCTCCGGGCCACCCGGCTCGTCGAACACGATCGCCCTCATACCTGTCCCCCCGCGTAGTCGATCAGCATGCGCCCATCGTGCAACCTCAACCAAAGTTGAGGTCAATCTCGCGGCGGTCGAGAACACCTCGAGCGGCGTTCGACCGCCGCAGCAGACGCTCGGCCCATGAAGGTGCTATTCGTCGCGGGCGGCAGCGGTGGCGTGATCTTCGCGATCACCCCGCTGGCTCAGGCCCTGCGCAACCTGGGTCACGAGGTGTTCATGGCGGCACCGTCGAACGTCATGTCGACCGTGGCGGGCGGCGGCATCGCGCCGGTCCCGGTCACCGACAAGACGATGCTCGAGTTCATGTTCTCCGACCGCAACGGCGTTCCGGTGCAGCGGCCGACCGACGTGCACGACCGGACGATCTTCAACGGCCGGGGCATGGGGCGGTTCGCCGCGGCGAGCTTCGCCGGGCTCAAGCCGTTCACCGAGCACTGGAAGCCGGACCTGGTGGTGGGCGGCGCGCTGTCGTTCGCCGCGCCGCTGATCGCCGCGCACCTGGGCGTGCCGTTCGTCAACCACGCCATCGACATGGGCGAGCCGCGGCAGATCGACCTCGCCGCGACCGCCGAGCTGGCCCCCGAGCTGGAGAGCCTCGGCCTGCGGTCGATGCCCGAACCGGACCTGTTCGTCGACATCTGCCCGCCGAGCCTGCGCCGCGCGGACGCCCCGCCGGCCCAGCTGATGCGCTACATCCCGGCCAACACGCAGACCCCGGTGGAGCCGTGGATGCACACCGCGGGCGAGCGGCCCCGGGTGCTGGTGACCGCGGGCAGCCGGGTCACCAAGGAGTTCGACATCGACATCCTGCGCGGCCTGGTGGACAAGGTCGGCGGGCTGGACATCGAGCTGCTGATCGCCGTGCCGCCGAGCGCCGCCGAGGAGCTGGGCACCCTGCCGGAGAACGTGCGGATGGGCTGGCTGCCGCTGGACGTGGTGGCGCGGACGTGCTCGCTGCTGGTGCACCACACCGGCGGGAACACGATGCTGACCGGCATGGCCAACGGGGTGCCGCAGGTGCTCATCCCGTACCTGCCGTACGTGGTCGACTACGCGACCCGGCTCACCGACTACGGCGCGAGCACGATGATCATGCCGGGCGACGACACCCCGGAGAACCTCGCGACGGCCTGCGAGCGGCTGCTCGCCGACCCCTCCTACCGCGCCCGTGCCGCGGACGTGGCCGCGGAGATGTCCCAGCTGCCAACGCCCTTCGCGGTCGCCGAGCGGCTGGAGAAGCTGGTCGCCGAGCGCGCGTGAGCTGGTGCGACGGGCTCCGCCGGGGTTCTCCCGGGCGGAGCCCGTCGTGCTCGTCAGCGGCCGAGCGCGTCGGCCAGCAGGTCGACCTGGGCCGGGTCCGGGTCGTTGCCCATGAACAGGAGCTCGTGCACGCCGACCTTCTCGAAGTCGGTCACCGCCGCCGCGATGCTCTCCGGGGTGGTGTGCGCGATGTCGATGCCGTAGTCGACGTACTCGCTGCCGCCGAAGGCGTAGTAGGAGCTGATCGCCTTCTCCACGGCCTGGCGGCCGTTCGGGCCCAGCGCGTACATGGTCGAGGCGACGATCCGCGGCTCGCCCTCGCGGCCGCCCGCGGTCCACGCCTCGCGGAGGCCGGGGGCGAAGCCCTCGACGTCGGCGACCGTGGCGTCCCCGGCGATCCAGCCGACGCCCTTGGTCACCACGCGCCGGATCGCCGCCGGGGACATGCCGCCGAACAGCACCTTCGGCCCGCCCTCGGTGGCCGGGGCCGGGCCGATGCCGGTCCCGCCGCCCCACACCTCGGCGGCCCGGTCCAGCAGCGCGTCGAACTGCTTGCCGCGGGTGCTGAAGTCGACGCCGCTCTCGGTGAAGTCGTCGTCGCGCAGCCCCGGGGCCAGGCCGAGGTGCAGCCGGCCCGCACCGGCGAGCTGGTCGATCGAGGCGGTCTGCTTGGCGAACAGCGCGTGGTTGCTGTGCAGCGGCGCGATCAGCACCGTCGTGAGCAGCTTGATGCGCTCGGTCGCGCCCGCCGCCGCGGCCAGCGCGGTCAGCGGCTCCGGCGTCGACCACACCAGGCGGTCGCTGACGCTGAGCGTGCTGAAGCCGCGCGCCTCCGCGCGACGCGCCCACTCCACCAGGGTCCGTCCGTCCACCCCGGGGACGTGCCCGGGCAAGCCGATTCCGATTTCCACGATGCTCCGATCTCGCGTGGGGCCTTCCGCACCATGCTGGAACCTCAACCTCAGTTGAGGTCAATGCCGCGCGCCGGTTCCGCCCGACGGCCCAGCGGTCGCACCGCCGACCGGCGCAGCGGTCCGGGCCCGTCCGCAGCCAGCGCCCCGACGTTCTGGTACCGCGCTCGAAAGCCGTTCGAGCGCAGGTCGATTCCCCGTCCCCGGAGCCCGCCGACCATAGACTGGCGGCGTGGAAAGACCATCGTGGGACACCAAGGAACTGACGATCGGCCAGGTGGCCTCCCGCACCGGCGTCGCGGTGTCGACGCTGCACTTCTACGAGAACAAGGGGCTGATCCGGAGCCGGCGCACCGCCGGCAACCAGCGCCGCTACCTGCGCGAGGTGGTGCGGCGGGTGTCGTTCATCCGCGTCGCCCAGCGCGTCGGGGTGCCGCTCGACTCGATCAAGGCCGCGCTCGCGACGCTGCCCGAGCACCGCACACCGACCAGCGAGGACTGGGCCCGGCTGTCGGAGAGCTGGCACGGCGAGCTGGAGAAGCGGATCAACGCGTTGGAGCGGCTGCGCGACGACCTCGCCGACTGCATCGGCTGCGGCTGCCTGTCGATGAGCAAGTGCGTGCTGGCCAACCCCTACGACCAGCTCGGCGACGAGGGCCCCGGACCGCGGCGGCTGCTCGCGCCCAGGACACCGCCCGCCGAAGACGCCTGACCTCCGAGCTCGGCGGGGCCGACCGCGCCTCAAGCGCGGCTCGAGGCGGTGAAGCCACTGTGGACCCGCCGGTCCTCCTCCGGCGCACGGGGGAGTCGACAACAACTCGGAGGAAACGGATGTCATCGACCTTGACCTGGGGCAAGCGGATGGCGGCGACGGCGGTCGCCGCGCTGGCGCTGGCGGCGGTGCCGGGCACCGGCGTCGCCGCCACCGCCGCGGCGGAGCACTCCATCCCCTTCACCTGCAAGACCCGGCTCTCCGGCGAGTGGCTCGACGTGACCGACTACGCCCGCGGCGTCGACGTCACCGCCCCGGCCAGCGCCGCCCCGGGCTCGACGTTCGACGTGGTGATCGACCCGAAGCCGATCTACCCGGTGCCGGACTTCAACAAGGAGCTGCGCGAGGTCCACTGGTCGTACTCGCTGCCCGCGAACGCCGAGCTGGTCAAGCACTCGCTGTCCGGCGGGGCCGGGCTCAACGGCTCGAAGGTCACCACCTCGGTGCAGGGCTCGAAGCTCACCATCGACGTCAGCGGGCCGCTGCCCGGTGGCGCCGAGTTCGACGTGCCCACCCTGACCCTGACCTTCACCGCCCCGGAGTCGGGCGCGGTCGAGGTCAAGCCGGGCGGCAGCAGCTACGACGACCTCGGTTTCGGCTGGGAGCGCCTGCACCCGACCACCAACGAGTGGGACCCGTTCCTGTGCTACCCGGACCAGGCCGAGCCCGTGGTCCTGTCGTCGACCTCGGTCGCCTGACATCGCCGTGACGAAACCCCGTGGGGCCGTTGGTCCCACGGGGTTTCGCTGTTGTTCAGGCGCGTTTCGCGTCCTCTTCGGCCAGGGCGGCCAGGATCGCGGTCTGCTTGGCGTCGCGCTCGGCGACCAGTTCCGCGTAGGTCCGCCCGGCCACCTCGGCCTCCGCCTGCTGGAGGACGAGCTCGACCGTCTCGTCGTCCAGCTTCGGGGTGCCGAGATCCCGCCAGCTCGCCTCCAGGCCGCGGCCCAGCGTGGTCAGCCAGTGCCGGAGCCCGCCCTGCCCGCCGCCCAGGTGGAAGGCCAGGAACGGGCCGACGGTGGCCCAGCGCAGGCCGATGGACTGGGTGACCACCTCGTCGAGCTCGGCGGTGGTGACCACGCCCTCGCGCACCAGGTGGATGCTCTCCTGCAGCAGCGCGGACTGCAGCCGGTTGGCCACGAACCGGGCGATCGGCTTGCGCAGCACCACCGGGACCTTGCCCGCCGAGCGGTAGAACTCCACCACCGCGTCCACCGTCGCGTCCGGGGTGCGGGTGCCCGCGACCACCTCGACCAGCGGGACCACGTGCGGCGGGTTGAACGGGTGGCCGACCACCACCCGGCCGGGCTCGCGCATCGACGCGCCCAGCTCGTCCGGCGGGAGGGTCGAGGTGGACGACAGCAGCAGCGCGTCCGGTCCGGCGACCGCCTCCAGCTCGGCGAACAGCTCGCGCTTGGTCTCCAGGTTCTCCTCGGTGTTCTCCTGGACCACGTGCGCGCCCCGCACCGCGGCGGCCAGGTCCGGCTCGACCTCGAGCCGGGTGGCCAGCTCGGCCGGGTCCTGCGCGCCGCCGGGCAGGTGCGGCGCGAACATCGCCAGCGCCTCCGCCACCTGCTCCCCGACGTCGCCGCGCCTGCTGACCACCCGCACCCGCATGCCGGCGCCCAGGAACAGCGCCACCCAGCCCAGCCCGATGGTGCCCGCACCGATCACGGTCACCGTGCGGGTCTCCGACGTCTCGCCCATGTCCTCGCGTTCCTCCGTTTCCGTGTGTCTCGCGGTCAGCTGCCCGACAGCACGAGCCGCGCGTACGCGGTCGCGCCCGCGGTGAACTGCAGCCCGCTGTGCCCGGCGATCGCGCCGACGTCGCGCCAGCCCCTGGCCAGCACGTCGCCCTCGGCCTGCGCGGTGCTGCCCGCGGAGCGGAAGAGGCGGTCGACCGCGCCGGACAGCAGCTCGACGGCGACGGCGCAGTCGCGCTGGTTGCGCGCCACCAGCTCCGGGGGCACCGCGCCCGCGTCCGCGACCTCGGCGACGCGGGTGAGCAGCAGTTCGGCGCTGTCGATCTCGGCGGCGGACCGGGCGAAGGTGAGGTCGATGCCGGTGCGGTCGACCGGGCCGGAGATGACGGTCTGCCCCTGCTTGGCGAGCTTGGCCGACATCAGGTCCGACCAGCGGGCGAGCACCGCCGAGGCGGCGCCCAGCGCGGGGGCGGCGAGCGTCATCCCGTTGGCCGCCTTGAGCGGCACCGAGTGGCAGGCCGCCGCCGCGTCCGGTGCGGTGCCCGCCATCAGGTCCGCGGTGTCCAGGGCTCGGTGGGTCGGCACGAAGACGTCTTCCAGCGCGAGCGAGTGGCTTCCGGTGCCCCGCATGCCCACGGTGTGCCAGGTGTCGATGACCTGGTAGGACGCCCGCGGCACGGCGAAGAACATCGCCTTCTCCCCGGCCTTGCCGCACACCAGGGCCCAGTCGGCCACCGCGACGCCGCTGACGTAGGGCCAGCGGCCGGACAGCCGCCAGCCGCCCGCGACGGGTTCGGCGGTCCCGGCGGGCAGCAGCCCGCCGACGAGCACCGCGTCCGGGCCGTCCGCCCACACCTCCGCGCGCCCCTCGGCGGGCAGGTAGGACGCCATCCGGCCCACCGCCGCGCACAGCGAGGCGAACCACGCCGCGGACGCGCACCCGCGCCCGACCTCGACCACCGCGGGCACCAGCTCGCCGAAACCACCGGCGGTGCCGCCGAGGGCCGTGGGGACCATGTGCCGGGCGAATCCCGCTTCCACGACCGCGTCGACCACGGCCTCGACCGGTCCGCGCGCCGCATCAGCTTCGGCCGCGTGCGCTCCGGCGACCTTCGAGACGACCGAGGCGGCACTCAGCAGGCCAGCGTCGACACCGCTCACCGGTCGCCTCCCGGGATCAGGACGATGCGCCCGGTGTGCGCCCGCGCCTCGATCAGCGCGTGCGCCTTGGCGGCATCCGTCAGGTCCAGCTTCTGGTAGACCGCGTGCTGGTAACGGCCGGTCGTCAAGCCGTCCGCGAGGTCGACGAGGGAGGCTTCGTACTGCTCGCGGCGGTTGGCGCGCCAGGTGGACAAGGCGAACGCCGTGACGTACTTGAGCCGGATCAGCTCCATGACGCTGATCGACGGGACCTCCCGGCCGCCGCCCGCCGAACCGTAGAAGACCAGGCGGCCCATCGGGGCGAGCAGGTCCAGGCCTGCGCGCAGCACCGAACCGCCGACGCTGTCCAGCACCAGGTCGACCCCGCGCTCGCCGACGGCCGCGCGCACCTGCGCGGGCCAGTCGTCGGAGCTGTAGTCCACCACGTGGTCCGCGCCGAGCCCCCGCACGAACTCGCACTTGCCCGACGAACCCGCGGTGCCGACGACGACCGCGCCCGCCGTCTTGGCCATCTGCACCGAGATGTGCCCGATCCCGCCGGAGGCCGCGTGCACCAGGACCACGTCGCCGGGCTTGACCATGCCGACGTCGAGGGTGCCCGCCGCGATCGGACCGGACGACGGCAGCGCCGTGGCGGCCGCCGCGTCGAGCCCCTCCGGCACCGGCAGCACGGTGTCGGCGTCGACGACGACGTAGTCGGCGTAAGCGCCGTAGAGGGTGAACGCGCCGACCCGGTCGCCGGGCCGCATCCCGCGCACGTCCGGGCCGACCGCTTCGATCCGGCCGACCACGTCGCCGCCGAGCACCGAGGGCAGCTTGCGGTCCCACATGGGCGCCGGGAAGATGTCCCGCCGCATCTGGGTCTGGGCGAAGCCGACGCTGACCGCCTCCGCCGCGATCAGCACCTGCCCCGGTCCCGGCCGGGGCACGGGGGTCTCCTCGACGGTGAGCACTTCCGGTGGGCCAAACTCGTGGAACCGCACGGTCCGCATCCGTTCCTCCTGCGAGACGGGCGGCGGAACCCGGTTCCGCCGCGCGGGTGCGACCGCGTCGCCGACGCGGTCCGTTGTGGACAGAAGAACTGGGCCTAAGCGCCCGCCCGGGCCAGCGCCGCGCGGACCACGTCCGCCGTGCCGGGCAATCTGTCCATTTCGGACAGATAGGCTGCTTGCGCCTGGCTTGCCGCTTCTCTTGTGTCGCGGTCGTGGAGCAGCGCGGTCAGCCCGCCGACGACCGCTTCCTCGTCGAACAGCTCGGCGGTGGTGAAGACGCTGGTGAAGGGGTTGTCCCGCAGCACGGGTTCGAGCAGCCGGACCCATCCCCACGGCCACAGGGTGAACGGCGGGACGGGCGCGGCGAACCCGGCGAGCCACTCCCGCACCGCCGGGGTGAGGCCCGCGTGCGCGTCAGGTCGGAGTCCGTTGAGCGACAGCATTCCCGGCACCCCGGCGAACAGGGCGTGCTCCAGTCCCGCGGCGGGGAAGTAGAACGACCAGACCGCGTCCGCCGCCGCGACGAGCAGCTCCGGCGAGCCGTCGGTCACCACGTGCGTCCGGTCCGGGGGCAGGGCGTCGAAGGCGTCGAACCGCGGACCGGCCATGAGCAGGTGCGTGCGCTCCGGCAGCGCCCGCAGGTAGCGGACGACGAGGTCCGGGACGCGGTTGGCCAGCTCCCCCACGATCCCCTTCGCCCGGTCCGCCATGGTGCGCTGCGGTTCGAGCGTCGGCACCACGAGCACCGGGTCGTCCGCGCCGATCCCGTGCTGCGCGCGCACTTCCGCCCGCTCCGCGCTGGACAGCGGGCGCGCGGTGGGGGCGGCGCGGTAGGGGAAGGCGGGGCCGGACGCGTCCGGGTGCGCGGTCGGGACCGGGCGCAGGTGCGCGGGCATCCGCAGCAGGTGGTCGTCGATGCGCACCACCCGACCCATGATCTCCGCCTCGAACCCGGAGTCCGGCAGCTCGTACAGGTCGATCGGGATCACCGGGACGCCGAGGTCCTCGACGAACCACGGATCGATCCCGTACCCGTAGCTGAAGGTCAGCCAGTGCGCCACGTAGTCGCTGAGCACCACGGCGGTGGGCCGCACCTGCCGCGCGACCTCGGCGATCACCTCGCGCACCGACCCGCCCAGCGTGGAGTCGATCAGCGTGCACGGCAGCCCGGCCGCGCGCACCTGGGCCTCGTTGTACCGGTCGACGACGAAGTGCGACTCGATCCCGGCCGAGCGCAGCTGCCCGGCCAGGGCGACGCCGATCGCGGTCTCGTGGTGCTCGCGCTCCACCGGGGCGACCACCAGCAACCGGGTAGTCATGCCTTTCCCGCCTCTCCGCGATTTTCAGTGGTGGTTGCGTTGGGCGTTGATCTCGCGTTTCGCGGTTTCTTGTGGCTGGGTTGCATCACGGTCCCCTTAGGTGCGGTTGAGCAGGACTCCGGTTGGAACAAGGGGCGTCATGACCGCACCCCTGCACCAGGCCCCTCCATCGCCGCTCCTCTCACTCGCGGCGTCCACCGCCCGGCCGTGTCGACGACGCGTTGACACGAAGGGCGTCATGACCGCACCACTGCACCAAGCCCGTCCATCGCCGCTCCCCTCGCTCGCGGGGTTCACCGTCTCCTGGTCGCGTCGACGACGCTTCGAGCTTCGCTCGACGGCCGGGCACGGCCGGGGCTTGAGCTGCCTTCGAGGCCGTCGGCGGAGAGTCGGGGCGTCGGCCCCCGTTCCAGAGGAGTGCGTGATGACGGACCAGTCGATGACCGCGGAGGAAGTCGGCGAGTTCTACGACGACCGCGGTTGGCTCTACGAGATCTTCATGGGCCAGAACCTGCACATCGGGTGGTGGGACGACGCCGATCCCGACGTCGACCCCAAGGACCGGATGACCGACGTGCTGATCGGCAGGACGCCGGTCCGCCGCGGTGAGCGGGTGCTCGACGTCGGCTGCGGGCAGGGCCGGCCGGCGCTGCGGCTGGCCGCCGCCACCGGGGCGTCGGTCACCGGCATCACCGTCAGCCAGGAGCAGGTGGCGGCCGGGGCCGCGGCGGCCGCGGCCGAGGGCCTGTCCGACCAGGTGGAGTTCGCCTGCGTCGACGTGATGGACATGCCCTACCCGCCGAACTCGTTCGACGCGGTGTGGGCGGTCGAGACCCTGATGTACCTCCCGGACCGCCGGGCCGCGCTGCGGGCCCTGTTCGAGGTCCTGCGCCCGGGCGGGCACCTGCTGATCTCCGACTACGTCGAGCGGGAGGCGCTGGACGAGCGGATGCGGGAGGTGCTGGTCGAGGGCTTCACCGTCGACTCGCTGCCGACCGCCGAGGACTACCTGGCGTTCCTGGCCGAGACCGGCTTCGAGCTGGTGGACAGCATCGACGCCACCGCGCACCTCAAGCGGTCGGCCGCGCGCATCGAGGACGTCGTCGCCGAGAAGTACCACCTGGTCGTGGAGAAGGGCGGCGCCGAGTTCGCCGAGGAGTTCCGCACCATGATCCAAGGCGTCTCCACCCTCGAGCGCGACCACCTCGGCTACCGCATCGCCCTGGCCCGCAAGCCGTGAAGATCCGCGAGCTGGACATCCCCGGCGTGTTCGAGGTGGCGCCGGAGCAGCTGAGCGACGCCCGGGGGTGCTTCTACGAGGGCTTCCGGGTGGACGCGCTGCGCGACGCCACCGGTCAGCACTTCCCGGTCGCACAGATCAACTACTCGGTGTCGAAGCGGAACACGCTGCGCGGCATCCACGGCGTGCTGATCCCTCCGGGTCAGGCCAAGTACGTCACCTGCGTGCGCGGCGCGCTGCTGGACGTCGTGGTGGACCTGCGGGTGGGCTCGCCGACGTTCGGCCAGCACACCCGGACGCTGCTGGCGGCCGACGCGGGGACCGCGGTGCACGTGCCCGAGGGGCTGGGCCACGGATTCCTCGCCCTCGAGGACGACAGCTGCATCTGCTACGTGCTGTCCTCGACCTACGTGCCCGGCACCCAGTTCGAGATCGACCCGCTCGACCCGGAACTGGCGCTGCCCTGGGGGTTCACCGAGCAACCGCTGATGTCCGAGAAGGACGCCGCCGCGCCGACGCTGCGCCAGGCACTGGAGGCCGGGCTGCTGCCGGAGTGGCCGACCGACCCCGAGGAGGGAAAGGCATGATCAACGTTTTCCAACCGAGTCTGGGGGACGAGGAACTGGCCCAGGTGGCTGAGGTCTTCGCGAGCGGGTGGCTCGGGCACGGGCCGCGGACCAAGGCGTTCGAGGCCGCCTTCGCCGAGCACCTCGGCGTCGACCCGGACGGCGTCGTCTTCCTCAACTCCTGCACCGCCGGGCTGTTCATCGCGACCGAGCTGCTAAATCTGGCCGAGGGCGACGAGGTGGTGCTGCCGTCCATCAGCTTCGTGGCCGCCGCCAACGCCGTGGCCGCCACCGGGGCGCGGCCGGTGTTCTGCGACTCCGACCCGCACACGCTCAACCCGCGCCGGTCCGACATCGAGGACGCCGTCACCGACCGGACCCGGGCCGTGCTCGTCCTGCACTACGGCGGGTACCCGGGCGAGATCACCGCGATCGCCGACCTGTGCCGGGAGCGCGGCATCCCGCTGATCGAGGACTCCGCGTGCGCGGTCGCCTCGAAGGTCGACGGCCGGGTCGTCGGCTCCTTCGGCGACATGGCGATGTGGAGCTTCGACGCGATGAAGATTCTCAGCACCGGTGACGGCGGCATGCTCCACGTCCGCGACCCCGAGCTGGCGCGACGCGCGCGGCGGCTGGCCTACCACGGCCTGGAGCAGTCCAGCGGGTTCTCCAAGGCCCGGGTGTCGCACCGCTGGTGGGAGCTGGACGTCCGGGACTTCGCCCGCCGGGTGATCGGCAACGACCTGACCGCCGCCATCGGCCAGGTGCAGCTGCGCCGGATGCCGGAGTTCATCGGGCGGCGCAAGGCGGTCGTCGACTTCTACGACGCCGAGCTGGCCGACGTCGACGGCCTGCGGCTGCCGCCGCCGCTGCCCGCCGGGCACGAGTCGTCCCACTACTTCTACTGGGTGCAGATGCCCGCCGCGATCCGCGACCAGGTCGCCGCCGACCTCCTGGCGGCCGGTGTCTACACCACGTTCCGGTACCCGCCGCTGCACCGCGTCCCGGCCTACGGCGCCCCGGCCGACCTGGAGCTGCCCGGCACGGACCACGCCTCGGAAACCACGCTCTGCCTGCCCCTGCACCAGGGCCTCGACGACGCCGACGTGCGCAAGGTCGTCACCGAAGTCCGCAAGTCCGTGGAAGCACGGGCCTGACGAGCCCCGGGACCCGGTGCGCACCCCAGGAGCGAGGGGTGCGCACCGGGTCCCGCCATGCGGGGGCCCGGCGCTGATGCGGACGTCCGGTCGCCGCTGCGCCGGTCGCGCGCATTGACCTCAATCTTGGTTCAGGTTGTACCGTCCACCTCGAGGGTTTCGGCACATTCCGTTCGTGCAGCCGATTTTCGTCGAGAGGACGGGGAATGCGAATCGACTCGGACGTGCTCGAGGTGCTGTCCGAAGTGAGGGTCGCGGAGCTGGGCACGATCGCGCGGGACGGGGGGCCCAACGTCCGGCCGATGGCCGCCACCTGGATCGCGGACATCGGCCAGATCGCACTCACCACCACGCTGGCCTTCCCGCAGAAGGCGCTCAACATCCGGCGCGAGGGCCGGGTCTCGGTGCTGTACTCGGACTTCACCGGCAGCGGGCTGCCCCGAGAGGACGCCGTGCTGGTCCAGGGCACCGCGACGGCGCCGGACGTGGTGGCCACCCCGCAGGACATCCGGGAGTACTGGCGGGAGCTGTTCCGCAAGACCCCGGCGCTGGCCGAGGAGTTCGCCTCCGACGAGGCGAAGGCGTCGATGGAGTGGTTCTACCTGCGCCTACCGATCTTCGTGACCCCCGAGCGCATCCGGGTGCTGGACCCGGTCGAGGCCGGTGGCTCCTTCGAACCGCTGCCGCCCTGGGACGCGCCGATGCGCGGGCAGATCGCCGACGCCGTGGAGCGCTACCCGAGCGCCGTGTTCATCTCCCGCGACCTGGCGGGCCACCCCTGCGCCGCGCGGGCCGTCATCACCGGTCCCGGCGAGGACGGGGCGCTGCAGCTGCGCACCGCGCCGGAATTCGAGGGCCGGATCGGCCCGGCGAGCCTGCTGTGGCACCGGCACAACGGGCAGTTCGGCGACCGGCGCTCGCTGCAGGTCACCGGCAGCGCGATCGGGGCGGGCGCGGAGTGGTACTTCCTGCCGGAGCGCATCCCGGGGGTGTCCGCGGCGGACGGCGTGGACCACTGGCTGGCCGACGGGCGGGCCCGCAGCGAGCAGTTCCTCAAGCGGCGCGGCATCGTCCCGCCCCCGGTCGACTGGGCGGAACTGGCGGCGCTGGCCCCGAGGTGACGCGACGAACGGCGGGAGGCCGGGGACCTCCCGCCGTTCGCGCACCGGTCAGCCGGTCTCGGACCTGCTCCGGCCGCGCAGCAGCAGCGAGATCAGCACCGACAGCGCCAGGAACCCGCCGACGACGACGAACACCGTGTTCAGCGAGGACGCCATCGCGGCCAGGATCGGCTCCGCCAGCCGGTCGTCGATCTGGGCCAGGAACGAGGTGTCGTTGAGGTCCACGGTCCCGTGCGCCTGCAGCTGCTCGACCACCGCGGCGTTGGCCGGGTCGGCCATCGCCACCGGGTCGGCGAGCACCGCCTGGACCGGCGGGCCCGCGGCGTCGAACTGCTCCCCGACCCGGTCCCCGGCGATGCCGAACAGCACCGAGACGAACACCGCGGTACCGGCGACGCCGCCGATCTGCCGGGAGAAGTTGTACAGCCCGCTGGCCAGCCCGATGTCGGTCTTGGGCACGCTGTCCTGGATGGCGATCAGGATCACCTGGAAGAACACGCCCATGCCGGTGCCGAGCACGATGACCAGCAGCACCATCGTCCACAGCGGAGTGTCCAGCCCGACCTGGCCGAGCAGCACGAACACCGCCGTCATCAGCACCATGCCGCCCGCCAGCACCGACTGGTAGCCGAACCGCTTCATCAGCGGGCTGGAGATTCGCGCGCCGAAGGTGGTGGCCAGCGACTGCGGCAGCAGCAGGAGCCCGGCCGCGGTGGGCGACATGCCCTTGACGATCTGCAGGTAGAGCGGCAGCAGCGCCAGCCCGGCGAACACGCCGATCCCGCCCAGGAAGTTCACCATGTTGACCATCGAGAACGACAGGTTGCGGAACAGCCTGCCGGGCAGCAGCGCGCTGTCCCCGACCCGCCGCTCCACCAGGAGGAACAGCACCAGCCCGATCCCGCCCAGTGCGAACAGCGCGATGGACAGCGGCGAGCTCCAGCCCCACTCGCGGCCGTTCTCGGCGACGACCAGCAGCGGGAACACGCACAGCACCAGGGTGGCCGCGCCGCCGAAGTCGACGCGGTGCCGGATCCGCTTGGCCGGGACCTTCAGCAGCAGCGCGACCAGCACGCAGCCCACCAGACCGATCGGCACGTTGATCAGGAAGATCCAGCGCCAGCCGGCCACGCCCAGCAGCTCGGTGGTACCGGCGAAGAACCCGCCCAGCACCGGCCCGGCCACGCTGGCGACGGCGAACACCGCGCCGAGGTTGGCCTGGTACCGCGACCGCTTGTCCTCCGGCGCGATGTCGGCGATCACCGCCAGCGCCAGCGAGGTGAGACCGCCCGCGCCGAGGCCCTGCACCGCGCGGGCGGCGGCGAGCTGGTACATCGACTGCGCGAGCCCGCACAGCAGCGATCCGACGATGAACAGCAGGATCGCCGCCAGGTACAGCGGTCGGCGCCCGTAGATGTCGGAGAGCTTGCCGTACAGCGGCGCGGACGCGGTCATCGTGACCAGGTAGGCGGTGGTCACCCACGCCTGCAGGGTCAGCCCGTGCAGCTGGTCGGCGACCGTCCGCAGCGCCGACGCCATGATCATCGTGTCCAGCGCGCCCAGGAACATGCCCAGCCCGAGCGCGATCAGGATTGCGATCAGCGCACCGCGGGTCGGCAGTCGGGGTTCCGCCTCCGACGTGGCCTCCGCAGCCCCGGTCATAGCCCGTCACCCGCCGCGCAGGAGGTGGCCAGCAGGACCCCAGTCGACATCATCCGCAATCACCCTCGGGAAGCAGGAAGAACCCGGTACCGGGCGCAACGGCGCGCCCAGCGGCCAAGTCTGCAACCTCAAGTGCTCTTGAGGTCAAGCTCGCCGACGTGGGCCTCCAGGCGTTCTCGAGCAGGACTAGATCAGTGAAATCGGTTCACATTTCTAGCCGGACGAACAATTCGCCGACGGGCGAACAACCGCGCGCCCGAAGACCGGACGAACGGCGACGGACCGGGCGCCGCCGGAGGACGTCGAGACCAGGCCGCTGCCCCATCCAGGCAAGCAGGATTCCACCGATCGGCCTAGGATTTTGTGAGCAGCCCGCGATTAGACTCGGTTCCGGCCGAGGCGAAATCAATGCGCCCGAAATCTGTTTTCAAACTCGGTGTCGTTTATCACAATTTACCATCGTGAGGTGCAACGGAGAATGGTGAAAGCGCGATTAGTGGGCGGGTCGGAGGACCGAATCGGTTCCGCACTCCGAACGCGGAACCCGCTCGGAGGACCGGTCTCGTCGAGGAGTTCGGCGCCCCTCCCGAGCGAGCACGCGCACCGATCCAGCGCTTGTCCGGCGCGACCGGCGCGGAACCCGAGGGCAACGGCGCCCCGCCCCCGCCCGGGAGCGCTCGCACCAGATCCGGCGAAGTCGGCCGGCGCTTTCCGTTGATGGCCGCGGTGCGCGCTGCGCACGGTCGGCACCTGCCTGCCTGGTGATCGCCCCCGCGATCGCCGCAATTGCCGGTGCCGAGCAACGACGCGTCCGGCCCACCGGGAGTTCAATGGGGAGCAACCCGGTGTCGTCTTCTCATTCAATTGACGCGCAAAACCTTCCCGTTGTCGCTGCCGCCTGCCGCAACAACCGACGAGGGAGGCCCGGACAACGAGAGACCGCACGATGTCGGCGTTCCTTACTCTTTGAAAACTGGGGATAAACAGTGGCGCAATTCGATGCTGGAAGATCAACGTTAGAAATCCGCTCCACCGCCGACCTGGGCGGGCGATCGGTCGGCTACGCCGACCACCCCCGGCTCGCCCGGTTCAAGGTCCTGGGGCCGCTGGAGGTGATCGACGGCGACCGCGAATGCACGCCCAGCGCGCCGAAGGTGCGGCAGGTGCTCGCCCTGCTCCTGCTCCGCGCGAACCGGGTCGTCTACACCGACACGCTGATCCAGGAGCTCTGGGGCGAGAAGCCCCCGCCGAGCGCGCTGACCACGATCCAGACCTACATCTACCACCTGCGCAAGCTGATCGAGCGGGAGCGGCTGGCCGCCGACGGCGAGCAGCTGGTGGTCACCCGGTCCCCCGGCTACACCCTCCGGATCCGGGACGACCAGGTCGACCTCGCCCAGTTCGAGCAGCTCAGCCGGTCCGGTCGCAAGCACCTCGAGCAGGGCCGGCACGCGGAAGCGGTGACCGACCTGCGGGCCGCGCTGGCCATGTGGTCCGGCGGGCCGCTGGCCAACGTCAACCTCGGCCCGTGCCTGTCGGCCTGCGTCGCCGAGCTCACCGAGCAGCAGATGAGCACCCTGCACCTGCGCATCCAGGCCGAGATGCAGCTGGGGATGCACCGCGAGTTGCTGGGCGAGCTGCGCGCGCTGGTGGCGACGCACCCGTTCGACGAGTGGCTGCACTCGCAGCTCATCCTCGCGCTGGAGCGCAGCGGTCGGCGCAGCGACGCGCTGGACGTCTACCACCGCCTGCGCACCAACCTCGACCGCGAGCTCGGCCTGGACCCGTCCCAGCAGATCCAGGAACTGCACTACCAGGTCCTGACCGCCACCGTCCCCGGCTCCCGAACCGCCAACCACGGTCCGCTGACCTGAAAGGCCCGCCCTGCCGAGGAGAATCGCCCACCGGCCCCGAAGCCGGTGGGCGATTTCCGTTGCCTCTTCCATCCCGATCGGCGAACCGCAGCCGCGGCACCTGACTTCACGCGCTGTCGGGCCTTCGCCAAGCGCCGCAGGCGCTTTCGGGCCCACCCTCGCAACTCGCACCGCCGCGGGTTCTCAGACGCTTCCTGGCGAGGACGGCCCAGCCGCCGTGTTTGGCATACATAAGGCTGGGCACCCGCAGTCCAGGGAGCGTCTGAGGTTCCGCTACCGGCACCGCTACGCGGAACGAGTCTGGAAACTCCTCTGCGCGTTCAGGAGTTCTTGAGGACGAACTCCCGGATGGAGTCGATGCTGTACTCGATCATCTCCTCGGTCAGTCCCGGGTAGACGCCGACCCAGAAGGTGTGCTCGGTGATGATGTCGCTGTTGGTGAGCTCGCCGACGATCCGGTACTCGCGGTCGCGGTAGGCGGGGTGGCGGACCAGGTTGCCGCCGAAGAACCGGCGGGTGGCGATCCGCCGCGACTCCAGGAAGTCCACCAGGTCCCGGCGGTGGTAGGTGGCGTCGGGCTGCACGGTGAGCACGAAGCCGAACCAGCTGGGGTCGCTGCCCGGGGTCGGCTCGGGCATCAGCAGACCGGGCAGGCCGTCCAGCGCCTCCCGCATCCGCTGCCAGTTGCGCCGGCGGGCGTCGCCGAACTCCTCGATGCGGCTGAGCTGGGTCAGCCCCAGCGCGGCCTGCAGGTCGGTGGACTTCAGGTTGTAGCCGACGTGGGAGAAGATGTACTTGTGGTCGTAGCCGTGCGGCAGGTCGCCCAGCTGCTGGTCGAACCGCTTGAAGCAGCGGTTGTCCTCGCCCGGCTCGCACCAGCAGTCCCGGCCCCAGTCGCGCAAGGACTCCACGATCCGGGCCAGCGCCAGGTTGTCGGTGACCACGCAGCCGCCCTCGCCCATCGTGATGTGGTGCGCCGGGTAGAAGCTGACCGTGGCCATGTCGCCGAAGGTCCCGGTCAGCTTGCCCTGGTAGGTCGAGCCGACCGCGTCGCAGTTGTCCTCGATGAGCAGCAGCCCGTGCTGCTCGGCCAGCTCGGCGACCTCGGCCACCGCGAACGGGTTGCCCAGCGAGTGCGCCATCATGATCGCCCTGGTGCGCGGGCCGATCGCGGCGGCCACGCGCTCCGGGGTGGTGTTGTAGGTGCCCAGCTCGACGTCGACGAACACCGGGATCAGTCCGTTGTGGATGATCGGGTTGACGGTGGTGGGGAAACCGGCCGCCACGGTGATCACCTCGTCGCCCGGCACCAGGCGCGAGTCCTCCAGCTGCGGCGAGGTCAGCGCGCTGAGCGCGAGCAGGTTCGCCGACGAGCCCGAGTTGGTCAGGTGCGCCTTGCGCAGGCCGAACATCCGGGCGAACTCGCGCTCGAAGCGGCGCGAGCTGACGCCCGCGGCGATCCGCATCTCCAGCGCCGCCTCGACCAGCGCCACCCGGTCCTCCTCGTCCAGCGCGGCGCCCGAGGCCAGCACCGGCGTCACGCCGGGGATGAACTCGTCGCGGGCCCGGTCGCGGTGGTACTCGCGAACCTGGTCCAAGATCCGGGTCTTGTCGTCAGCCATGTCCTGTCGCCTCCTGTTTCCCGCGTTCCGACGCTCGTTGTTGTGGGGTTTGCCTACCGCGCCGCCAGCCGCCGGACGTCCGCCAGCAGGGCGGCCCTGGCCCGGGTGGCCGCGGTGCCGTGCTCGGTGCCCTCCCGCACCGCGCGCAGGAACGCCGCCGCGGTGTTGGCGACCTGGTCGTCGGCCGGAAGCACCAGCTCCTCGCGGTCGGCGCGGTCCACCCGCACCACCGGCCGGTGGGTGGCCGGGGTGGTGAAGACGTGGTCGACCGAGATCCGCCCCGCGCTGCCCCACAGCTCGTAGCGGGACCCGTAGAAGTGGTCCAGCCCGAAGGTGACGTGCGCGCCGACGCCGTCCGGGCTGCGCAGCAGCGCGCTCCCGGCGATGTCCACGCCGAGCGCGGAGTCGTGGCGCAGCTGCGCGCCGACGACGCCCAGCTTGTCGCCGAGGAAGTACTGCGCCGCCGCGATCGGGTAGCCGCCGACGTCGATCAGCGCGCCGCCGCCGAGCTCGGCCTGGTAGCGGATGTCGTCGTCCGGGCGGCGCGGGATCGCGAAGGCGGCGGAGAAGGTGTGCAGCCGCCCGATGGCGCCTTCGGCGACCAGTTCCCGCACCCGGGCGTGCTGACCGTGGTGCGGGAACATGAAGTTCTCCATCAGCACCAGCCCGCGCGACCGCGCGAGGTCGAGCAGCTCCTCGGTGCTCTCCCGGGACGTGGTGAGCGGTTTCTCGGCGAGCACGTGCTTTCCGGCGCGCAGCGCCCGACCGACCCACTCCGCGTGCAGCCCGGGCGGCAGCGGGACGTACACGGCGTCGACGTCGGGGCGGTCCAGCAGGTTCTGGTAGCCCTCGACCAGTTCCGCGCCGAAGCGCTCGGCGACCGGTTTCGCCTTGGCCAGCTCACGGCTGGCCACCGCGGCGATGCGGGCTCCGGGCACCGCCGCGAACGCGGGCAGCAGGCGTCGGGTGGCGATGTCCGCGCACCCCAGCAGCCCCAGGGAGATCACTGCGTCCTCATCCTCCTGGTCAGGACCGGCTCAGCCGGGAGAAGAGCCGGTCGGCGAACAGCAGCTGGTCCCCGTCCGCGATGTCGGCGGTGCGCACGCGGCCGACCAGGATCACGTGGTCGCCCGCGGCGTGCCGACCGTGGACGTCGCACTCCAGGGCCACCACCGCCCCGTCGACCACCGGAAGACCTCCGGCGGTGCGGGTGAACCCGCCCGCGGCGAACTTGTCCGCGCCCTTGCTGGCGAACGTGCGGGCCAGCTGCCCCTGGTCGTGGCGCAGCACGCTCACCGCGAACGAGTCGCAGTCGGCGAAGGCCTGGTAGCAGTTCGCGGTGTAGGCCACGCACACCGAGATCAGCGGCGGTTCCAGGGACACCGACACCAGCGAGCCCGCGGTGAACCCGCGCGGGTTCCCGGCACGGTCCAGCGTCGTGGTGATGGTAACCCCGGTCGGGAACCGGCCCATCGCGCTGCGGAGCCGGTCGGCGCTCACCGGGGAGTCGGCGGCGGTCGGCTCGACCACCGCCGGGATCGGCTTGCTCAACGGTTGCCTCCAATCAGGCCAGCAGGGCCCGCTCCGGCACGCGCCGGCCGACGTTCATGCAGGTGAGCAGGCAGCGCGCGGCGACGTTGACGTAGTTGCCGTAGCGGACGAAGCCGACCAGCTGCTCCGGGGTCATCCACACGAAGTCCGCGGGCACCTCGACCGGGAAGTCCTCGTCCACCTCGACCACCAGGTAGCGGTTCTCCGCGTGGTAGAACCGGCCGCCCTCCTCCGAGTGCACGACGTCGAGCAGCACCTTCGAGGCCGGGGCCATCAGCACCTGGTCCAGGTAGCGCGGCCGCTGGGAGACCGGCGAACCCCGGTAGTTGGACGGGATGCAGTTCACGGTGGGCGACATCTCCACGACGTCGGAGGTGCCCGCCTCGGTGCGCGCCTGCACCAGGACGTGGAAGGTGCCGTCGATCCAGCGGGCCAGGAAGGCGATGACGCCGCGGTCGCTGGGCTTGATCATCGGCTGCGACCAGCTGGTCACCTCGCGGTTGCTGGCCTGCACGTCGACCCCGACCACCTCGAAGTACCGGCCGCTCTCGTGCCGGATCAGCTCGTCGTCGCGCACCCAGCCGCGCACCTGCGCCAGCGGCAGCGTGCGCCGGTCCAGCCGGTACCGGGAGCGGGCCTCGGTGAACCAGCTCAGCAGCTCCTCGGTGTGGTGCGCGGCCGGGCCGCCGAACTCCGCGCCGCCCGGCCGGTCCAGGAACGGCAGCCCGGACAGCACGGTCCGCGAGTCCATGTTCACCAGGTTGTCCTCGCGCAGCAGCTCGCCGAGCTGCTCGAAGGTCAGCCAGCAGAAGTCGTCGCGCAGCTCGACGTCCTCGGTGACCTCGACGATCATGTTCCGGTTCCGCTTGTTCAGGAACCAGGAGCCCTGCTCGGACTGCAGCGCGTCGAAGACCACCCGGCCGCGCCGCGGCGCGACGAAGTACTCCAGGTACGGCACCGCGTTGCCCTGGTGGACCCGGGTGTAGTTGCTGCGGGTCGCCTGCACCGTCGGCGACAGCTGGAGCACGTTGACGTTGCCGGGCTCCATCTTCGCCTGCATCAGGCAGTGCGGAACGCCGTCGAACTCCTTGACCAGGATGCCGAGGATGCCGATCTCCGGTTGCAGGATGATCGGCTGCGTCCAGGTCTCCACCTCGCGGTGGTCGGTGCTGACCTCCAGCCCCTCGATGGAGTAGAACCGCCCGCTGCGGTGCACCAGGTTGGTGGTGCCGGTGTCGAAGTGCCAGCCGTCCAGCCGGTCCAGCGGGGTGCGGGTGACGCGGTAGGCGTTCTCCCGGCCGCGGTCGGCGAACCAGTCGTGGAACGCCGAGGTATCCCGGAACACGCTGCCTCCCTGATCAGGTCCGTTTCTGCTGCCGATGTGTCCCTCGCCCGACCTGCGCCAGGACTGCACCGAGCGTGCGACACCGCGCTCGAAGCACAGCGGAAGTCCCGCTCAAGGAACGGTGGACGCGGCGGGCTCGACCGGCCCTCGACCCGGCCCCGGCAGCATTCGCCCACACGTCTGGAAAGGGGCGGAGCATGAAGATCCTGGTGACCGGAGGGGCGGGTTTCATCGGGTCCCAGTACGTCCGGTCGGTGCTGGCCGGCGACCACCCGGGCTGCGAGGGCGCCGAGGTGACGGTCGTGGACAAGCTGACCTACGCGGGCAACACGGCGAACCTGCCGATGGCGCACCCCCGACTGACCTTCGTGCGCGGCGACATCTGCGACCAGCAGCTGCTGCTGCGCACGCTGCCGGGCCACGACGCGGTGGTCCACTTCGCGGCCGAGTCCCACGTGGACAGGTCCCTGACCGCGGCGGCGGACTTCGTCCGCACCAACGTGCTCGGCACCCAGACCCTGCTGGACTGCTGCCTGCGGGCCGACGTCGGCACCGTCGTGCACGTCTCGACCGACGAGGTGTACGGCTCCATCGCGGAGGGCTCCTGGACCGAGGAGGAGCCGCTGCTGCCGAACTCGCCGTACGCCGCGTCCAAGGCGGGCAGCGACCTGGTCGCCCGCTCCTACTGGCGCACCCACGGCCTGGACGTCCGGATCACCCGGTGCAGCAACAACTACGGCCCGTACCAGCACGTGGAGAAGCTGATCCCGCTGTTCACCACGAACCTGCTCAACGGCAGGCCGGTCCCGCTCTACGGGGACGGCCGCAACGTCCGCGAATGGATCCACGTGGAGGACCACTGCGCGGCGATCCACCTGGTCCTGACCAAGGGCCGCCCGGGCGAGACCTACAACATCGGCGGTGGCACCGAGCGGACCAACCTGCAGATCGCCGAGCAGCTTCTGGAGCTCTGCGGGGCGGACCGGAGCCTGCTCCGCCACGTCGAGGACCGCAAGGGCCACGACCTCCGCTACTCCATCGACGACACCAAGATCCGCACGGAACTTGGCTACACCCCCCGCCGAACCTTCGAAGAGGGCCTGGCGGAAGTGGTCGCCTGGTACCGCGAGAACCCGAACCACTGGCCGACGAACCCCTGACGCACGGTGCGAAGCAGCACGTGCTCCTGCCCCCGCACGCCGCCCGACATCCGGTCGGAACCTCGATCGTGGACTGATCGGCAGGTACGATGTTTCCCCTCCTCCGCGGGCAAGTCCTGAGTTGGGGATGGCCGGGCAGCGTTCAGGGGAGGGGCTGCCGCTGCCCGGCCATCCGGGGTGCCCGGCCGCCGTTCGGGGGTACGGGCGGCTGGGCACGTGGGTTCGGCGAGCGCACCGGCCGTGGGAGAGGAACGAGTCGGCCGCGGTGCCCTCGCCGAGCTCTACAACTCCCGCAGTCCCGCGCAGACCCGGCGCAGCGTCCACCGGTGGGTCGCCATCGCAGCGGGATCGTCGACCGGCAGCCCGGTCTCGACCAGCGGCAGCAATCGCGTTTCCGCCACCGCGAGCGCGAGGGCCAGATCGCCGCGCGTGACCACCGGTTCGCGGAGCCGGTGCCGCCCACCGGCATCGTCCTCGGCAGCGGCTTGGTCGAGCAGCTGCTGAACCGTCAGCGCGCCCGCGCCGGACCCGGCGTGCTTGCCGAACTCCCCGAACCACCGCACCGCCCACCACACCGCCAGGACGACCGCGACCAGCCCGAACGTGATCCCAGCGGCGATCACGAGTCCACCCGCTCCGACTCGACGACCCGGACGTCGCGGAGTCCTCCCCCCGCCCGCAGCGCAGCGGCCACCCGATCCAGGCCACCAGCGAGGAACTCGCGCTCGGCCGCGTCGTACCGACCCGCCGCGACGTCATCGACCGCGAGGCTCATCGACACGATCATGCCGCGCATCATCTGCGCCACCTGGTGAAAGTCCGCGCTCATCGCGCACCCGCGATCGGCGGCATCGGACACCCGGCCAGCTCATGCGCCTTGACGTTGCAATCCGGGCAGGTCGGCCAGAACCACGCGGTGTCGCTGGTGCTCACCTCGACGGTGAGCTGGCACAGCGTCGTGACCTCGACACCGTCCAGGTAGATCGACGCTCCCGGCGGGTGCGGGTCAGTGCTCGCGTGCCGCTTCCCATCAGCTGGCAACCAATGGAACGGATGCGGTCGGTACATCACGCCCCCATCCGCAATGTGACGTTCGACTCGCGCGCCAGTACGGTGCATCCCAGACTCCCTGGTCTCGTGGTCCCCCTTTTGTCGAGACCAATAATCTTGGTCTCGGGACCACTAATGCAATCGCTGAGAAGGCTGATCATGCGCGCCTTCCGCTGCACTAGGGTTTGGTGCATGAGCGAGACCACGCCCGCACCGCGTGCTTACGTGCTCGGTGCAGAACTCCGCGACGCACGCGACAAATCCGGTCTCACGCTGCGACAGCTCGCAGCCAAGCTGGACGTTTCGCACTCGGTGGTCGTGCGCTGGGAGAAAGGCGAACGGGTGCCGTCAACCGAGTCGGTCGCCGCGTACTGCGCCGTGCTCGGCCTGACCACGACCGCACGGGAACGGTTGATGAGACTCGCACGTGAAGCGGTCTCGGAACCAGCCAACACGGTGTCGGTCGGCCCGGCTGGCGAGGCCGACCAGCTGGCCGCACTGCTCGAATTCGAGCGGATCGCAACGTCCATCACCGACGTCTCCCCGATTCTGATTCCGGGGTTGCTCCAGACCGCTGACTACGCTCGAGCGATCATGAGCACGGGCATTCCGGCTGGCGAGACAGACAAGCGGGTCATGATGCGACTGGGCCGTCGCGAACTGATCACGCGCCGCCGCGAGCCGGTGCGATTCGCTGCGTTCATGCTCGAAGCCACGTTGCGCCAGTCGATCGGTGGGCCCGCCGTGATGGCCGAGCAACTGCAGTTCCTGCTGGAGATGGCAGAGCGCGACAACGTCCAGGTGCGCGTCATCCCCAGTTCCGCGGGCTGGACGCCAGCGCACGCGGGCCCGTTCGTTCTGCTGGAGTTCGCGAAGGCCGCGCCTGTGGTGCACCTTGAGCACCACAGGTCAAGCGCGTTTCTCCGCGATGAGGCGGACGTAACCGCGTTTGTGCGGGCGCGGGATGATATCGAACGGGTGGCGATGAGCCCGCAGGATTCCGCCGAGCTCATCGCCGACGTCATCAACCGTGAGGAGACGACACCGTGACGGTATCGCAACACCCCGTGGGCTGGCGCAAGGCGAGCTACAGCAGCCAAGAAACCAACTGCGTGGAGGTCGGCCGCATCGGCGACGGCGCCGCCGTCCGGGACACCAAGGACCGCGCCGCCGGGTACTTCACCACCACCGCAGGCCAGTGGGCCGCATTCGTCGCGGCCGTCAAGGCGGACAAGTTCAACGCCTGAGCCGTCGCTCGGCCAGCAGCCCCCGGCTTCCCTGCTGCCGGGGGCTGCTCCACATCACGCACCTATCAGCGCTCACCCCGCCCGGACGAGCTCCTCGGCCAGCCGCGTCGTGTGCTCCGCCTTGCGGAAGCGCTCGTCGTCGACGATGCGGCGCAGGAAGTCCGCGGTCGTGCGGACCCGGTCGCCCTCGATGCGGAACTCGCCGATGGCCCGGCGCATCCGGCCGATCGCCTCCTCCCGGTCGCGGCCCCACACCACCAGCTTCGCCACCAGCGAGTCGTAGTTCGGCGGCACCGCGTACCCGGCGTGCGCGTGGGTGTCCACCCGCACGAACGGGCCGCCCGGCGGGACGAACTCGCGGAGCACCCCGGGCGTCGGCAGGAAGTCCGCCTCCGGGTCCTCGGCGTTGATCCGGCACTCGATGGCCACGCCGCGGCGCTCCACGTCGTCCTGGCCGAGCGCGAGCGAGTGCCCGGCCGCGATGCGGATCTGCTCGCGCACCAGGTCGATGCCGGTGACCATCTCGGTGACCGGGTGCTCGACCTGGATGCGGCAGTTGACCTCCATGAAGTAGAACTCGCCGTCCTGGACCAGGAATTCGAACGTCCCGACGCCGACGTAACCCGCCGCGCGGGCACCGGCCACCGCCGCCGCGCAGATCCGCTCGGCCAGGCCCTCGGGCAGCCGGGGCGCGGGCGTCTCCTCCACCAGCTTCTGGTGCCTGCGCTGCATCGTGCAGTCCCGCTCGCCGAGGTGGATCACCCGGCCGCGCCCGTCGGCGAGCACCTGCACCTCGACGTGCCGCGCCCGCTCCAGGTACTTCTCCACGTAGACCCGGCCGTCACCGAACAGTACCTGCGCGGTCGCCTGCGTCTGCTGGTAGGCCTCGACGAAGTCCTCGCTGCGGCGGACGACGCGCATCCCGCGCCCGCCGCCGCCGGCCGCCGCCTTCACGATGACCGGGTAGCCGATGCCGTCGGCCAGTTCCCGCGCGTCCTCGGCGGGCAGCGGGTCGACGCTGCCCGGCAGCAGCGGCAGCCCGGCCTCGACCATGGTCGCCCGGGCCGAGGTCTTGTCGCCGAGGCGGGCCATCACCGCCGCGGGCGGGCCGATCAGCGTGATGCCGGAGCTCTCGCAGGCGTCGGCGAAGTGCGCGTCCTCGGACAGGAACCCGTAGCCGGGGTGGATCGCCTCCGCCCCGGTGCGCGCCGCGGCCTCCAGCACCGCCGCCGCGTTGAGGTAGCTGCGGGTGGGCGAAGCCGGGCCGATCTGCACGGACTCGTCGGCGGCGCGCACCGGCGGCGAGTCGCGGTCGGCCGTCGAGTGCACCGCGACGGTGCGGATGCCCAGCTCCTCGCAGCTGCGGATGACGCGCAGCGCTATCTCACCCCGGTTGGCGATCAGGATCTTCTCGAACATCGCGCTCTCCGATCTGTTGAGCCTCTTGGTCCCGGTCACCGCACGTCGTTCGACGCCAGCGGCCCCAGTCGTCCGAACCTGCGGTACCGCTGGTCGACCAGTTCGGCCCCGTCCCGCTCGGCGAGGTCGGCCAGTTCGGCGCGCAGCGCGTCGCGCAACCGCGCCGCGGCCAGCACCGGATCGGCCCCGGTCCCGCCGGCGGGTTCGGGGATCACGCCGTCCACCACGCCGAGGCGCAGCAGGTCGCGCGCGGTGATTCCCAGCGCTGCGGCCGCTTTCGGCGCGGCGGCCGGGTCCTTCCACAGGATCGCCGCGCAGCCCTCGGGGCTGATGACCGAGTACGTCGCGCTGGAGAACATCAGGACCTGGTTGGCGACGGCGATCCCCAGCGCGCCACCGCTGCCGCCCTCGCCGATGACCACCGCGACCACCGGAACCCGGAGACCGGCCATCAGCTTGAGGTTCTCGGCGATGGCGAACGCCTGCCCCTGCTCCTCCGCCTCGGCGCCCGGGTACGCGCCGGGGGTGTCGACGAGCGTGACCACGGGCAGTCCGAGCTTGTCCGCCAGGCGCATCAGCCGCGCCGCCTTGCGGTACCCGGCCGGGGTCGGCATGCCGAAGTTGCGCGCGGTCAGCTCGGCCGGGGTGTGGCCCTTCTGCTGGCCGATCACCACCACCGGCCGCCCACCGAGCCACGCGGTCCCGGCGACCACCGCCGGGCACTGCCCGCCGACCCGGTCGCCGCGCAGCTCCTGGAAGTCCTCGAAGGCGAGCGCGAAGTAGTCCAGCGCGGTCGGCCGGTCCAGGTCCCGCGCGTCGCGGACCTGCTGCCACGGGTCGGTTTCCGGCAGCTGCTCGGGATCGCGCAGGACCGCCGCGTCGGCGGACTCGCCCGCGGTGCCCGCCGCCGCGGCCACCCGGAGCAGCTTGCCGAGCTCGTGCCGCAGCCGGTCGCGGGGCACCACCAGGTCGACGAAGCCCTGCTCGGCGAGCAGTTCGACGGTCTGGAACTCGGGCGGCAGCTGCTGGCGGATGGTCTGCTCGACGACCCGCCGACCGGCGAAGCCCAGCCGCGCCGCCGGTTCGGCGAGCACCACGTCGGTGGAGGTCGCGAACGACGCGGCGACCCCGCCGAAGGTCGGGTCGGTGATCAGGCTGATGGTCAGGACCCCGGCCCGGTCCAGCCGCGCCAGCGCCGCGCTGGTCTTGGCCATCTGCATCAGCGACAGCGCGCCCTCCTGCATCCGCGCGCCGCCGGAGGCGGTCACCAGCAGCAGCGGCACCCGCTCGGCGAGCGCCTGCTCGGCCGCGCGCGCGATCATCTCGCCGACGTCGCTGCCGAGGCTGCCGCCGAGGAAGTCGAAGTCCATCACCGCGGCGATCGCCGGGCTGCCGTGCACGTGGATCCGCGCGCACACCACGGCTTCGGCCAGCCCGGTGCGCCGCCGCGCGGCGGCCAGCCGCTCCGGGTACGGCCGGGTGTCGACGAACTCCAGCGGGTCACCGGCGACGACCGGCAGGTCGAGCGGCTCCACCCGCTCCGGATCGGCGAGCTGGTGCAGCCGCTGCCACGCGGTCAGCCTGCCGTGCCGACCGCACTCGGCGCACACCCGCAGGTTCTCGGCCCAGCGCTTGCCGTAGACCGGGGTCGCGCAGTGCTCGCACAACACCCACTCGGCGGCGTCGACGGGGTGCCCGGTGGTCTGGGTCATGCTCAGGTCTCCTCTGCGTGCCCGTCCGGCGCAGCGGGCCGGACTTCCAAGTGCCCGGTTCTCCTGAAGTCGGTCGGCCGCGGTATCCGGCTGGCACGGCCAGCGCTGCTGTCGCCAAGCGCCGCAGGCGCTTTCGGGCCCGCCCCCGCAACTCGCACCGCTGCGGGTTCTCAGAGCTTTCCCGGGGAGCCGCCGTGCCTTGGCGTGCACAAGGCAGTCCGGGGAAGCTCTGAGGTTCCGCCACCCGCACCGCCGCGCAAGACGATCGCGGCGCTCAGGCCAGGCAGACCGGTAGCTGCCCGTCGTTGAACTCGATCATTTCGCCGAAGATGCGCACCACGTCGAGCGGTCGGCCGAGCTCGCCCCCGGCCAGCTCGGCGTACGCGCGGTGCAGGTTGCCGACGAGCCGCTCGGGGTCGAGCAGGTCCGCGTGGTCGCCGAGGCCGGTCTGGCGGGCCAGCTCCAGCGGCGGGACGTCCGCGGCGAACCCGGCCGCCGCCACCTGCTGGACCCAGCGCAGGTAGTCCTCGGTGCGGTCGATGACCTCCGGCCCGCACACCTCGCCGTGCCCGCCGACGACGACCTCCGCGCCGAACCCGCGCAGCCGGTCGAGCGCGACCAGGCTGCCCGCGATCGACCCCATCAGGTTGAACGGCGTGCATCCGTTGAGCAGGACGTCGCCGGCGAACAGCACCCGCTCCGCGGGCAGCCAGGCCACCACGTCGTTGGTGGTGTGCGCCGGGCCGACGTGGTGCAGCTCCACCTCGCGGTCGTCGACGTGCAGCGTCATCCGGTCCCGAAAGGTCACCGTGGGCAGGGTGAGCCGGATGTCGCCCCACTCCACGTCCGGCCACAGCTGCGTCAGGCCCAGGCCGGTCTCGGCGATCTCGGTGCGCGCCCGCTCGTGCGCGATGATCGTCGCCGCCGGGCTGAACACGAAGTTGCCGAAGACGTGGTCGCCGTGGTGGTGGGTGTTGACGACCACGTGGTGCCCGCCGGTCCCCAGCCCGTCCACCGCGTCCCGCAGCATCCGCGCCCGGCGCTCGGTGGCCGCGGTGTCCACGACCACCACCCCGTCGCGCCCGGCGATCAGGCCCGAGTTGTTCAGGCACCAGCCGCCGTTGGGCTGGGTGTGGGCGTAGACGCCGTCGGCGATCTCGATCAGCTTCGGCTCGGGCGCGGCGTTCACCGCCCGCCCTTCCCGGCGGCGTGTTCGCTCGCGTGCTTGAGCGTGGTGAGGCTGTTGTTGCCCAGCGCCGACCGCACGAACTGCCGGGCGTCGGCCAGCGTGCTGCCCGCGCCCAGCACCTCCTCGACCGCTTCCACCTTGATCGCGACGGTGTGCCGCGCGGTGACCGTCGTCGTCCCGGCGTCCTCCCGGAACGTCCACAGTCCACTGTGGCCGGACAGCAGGGCGGGGAGCACGACCTGCTTGTAGGCGATCCACGCACCGCTCTGGCAGATCCGGTACGAGCGGGTGGTGTGGGTCGCCCCGCCCTCGGTCACGGTGTCCATCTGCAGCTCCTGGACGCCCGGCTCGTCCTCCCGCAGCGAGACCGCCTGCACGTGCGGGAGCCGGTCGGCCCACAGGTCCGCGCGGTTGACGAAGTCGTAGCAGTCGGCGGCGCTCCCGCTGGACCGGACCGCGTCCTCGAACGAGAACACCACGTCGTCGATGTTCTCCGCGCGCTCGGCGACCGAGCGCAGCGCGGCGAGCTCCTTCTCGCTGTTGCCGTCGACGGCCTTGTCGATCCACGCGACGGTGTCCGGGTCGTCGTCCACCGCGCTGAAGTGGTGCAGCAGCACGACCTCGGTGCGCCCGTCGGGCAGCGGTTCGAGCCGCCACTGCCCGCCCATCGAGGCCACCGGGGGCTGGCTGACCTCCTGCTCGAAGGACACCGTCCGCTGCACCGGGTCGAGCTCCCGGCGCGAGGTCCAGCTCTTGACGGTGCCGTTGAGCAGCGCCCAGAGCCGGAACCGCTCCTGTCGCTCGCCGCGTTCGAGGTGGTGCACGTGCAGGTTCGGCTCGAACACCGCGGGCCAGCGCGTCACGTCCGCGACGAGCGCGTACAGCTGGTCGGCGGGTGCCGAGACGACGAGCCGGTGCTCGGTCCGGTGCAGTGCTGGTGTCGGCATCGCTGGCAAACCTCCGGTTCGGTGCGCGGGTCAGGCGGTCTCGACGGCGGCGCCGTTGACCAGGTCCAGCACCTGGCGCGGGGTCCGCAGCTCGGCGACCTGCTCGTCCGGGATCAGCACGCCCAGCTCCTGGTGGATGCGGGCGGCGGTCTCCATCAGCGCCAGCGAGTCGTAGCCGAGGTCGTCGAACTCGGTGTCCAGGGCGTCCGCGCCGAGCTCGGCGGCCTCGTCCTCGCCCGCGCAGTCGACCAGGATGCGGCGCAGGTCGTCGATGGTCAGCTTGCTCACGGTGATCTCCTCACTCTCGATGTTCGTCAGCCGGTCACACCGCGGACGACGACCGCGGAGTTGAAGCCCCACTTGCCCCTGGCCAGCACCAGCGCGGTTCCCAGCTGCTGGTGGCGGGGGTCGCCGGTGACCAGGTCCAGCTGGTGCTCGGGCACCGGTTCGGCGGTGTGCACGGTCGGCGGGATCACGCCGTCGCGGATCGCCAGCAGCGCGGCGACCAGGTCGAGCGGTCCGCCGCCGGAGTAGAGGCGACCGGTCATCGTCTTCGGCGCCGTCACCGGCACCCCGCTCGGACCGAAGAGCTCGCGGATCGCGGCCGCCTCGATCGCGTCCAGCTCGGCCACGCCCGCCGCGTCGGCGAACACCACGTCGACCTGCTCCGGCCGCAGCTCGGCGTCGGCCAGCGCCAGCTCGATCGCCCGCCGCAGCGCCGGAGGCCGCTCGGAGCCGGGAGCGGGGTCGAAGGTCGCGGCGTAGCCCGCGATCTCGCCGTACCCGGTGGCCCCGCGCGCCTTCGCCGACTCGGCGTCCTCCAGGAGCAGGATCGCCCCGCCCTCGCCCGGCACGTAGCCGTTGGCGGCCACGTCGAACGGCAGGTACGCCCGCCCCGGGTCGGTGGCCCGGCTGACCCGCCCGCTGGACACGTGCGACACCCAGCCCCACGGGTCGAACGACGAGTCGACACCGCCGGTTACCACCATCGGCGTGCCGTTGCGCACCGCGCGCCGCGCGTGCCCCACCGCGTCCAGCCCACCGGCCTGCTCGGCGACCAGCACCGATCCCGGGCCGCGCAGCCCGTGCCGGATGGAGATCTGGCCGGTGTTCACCGCGTAGAACCAGGCGAACGACTCGTAGACGCTGACGAACTCCGGGCCCTGCGCCCACAGCTTCCGGAACTCCCGGTGGGTGAACTCGAAACCCCCGGTGGCGTTCGAGGTGATGACGCCGGTGCCGTACTCGGGCAGCTCCGCCGGGTCCACCTCCGCGTCTGCCAGCGCCCACGCCGCGGCGGCGAGCGCGAACCGGGTGGACACGTCGGTCTGCGGCAGCAGCCGCTTCGGCAGGTGCTCGGTGGCGTCGAAGTCCAGGACCTGGCCCGCCAGCTCCGCCGGGTAGCCGGTCGGGTCGAACCGGCTGAGCCGGCTGATCCCGTGCCGCCCCTTCAGCGTCGCCGCCCAGTGGTCGTCGGCGCCGAGCCCGTTCGGCGCCACCACCCCCATGCCGGTCACCCACGTGCTCATGAGTTCGCCCCTCCCAATCGGCGCAGCACCATCGCGCTCTGGAAACCACCGAACCCGCTGCCGACGCTGAGCACCGTGTCCACCCGCTGCTCGCGGGCGGTCAGCGGCACGTAGTCCAGGTCGCACTCGGGGTCGGGTTCGTGCAGGTTCGCCGTCGGCGGCACCACGCCGTGCTCGATGGCCAGCGCGCACGCGGCGACCTCGATCGACCCGATCGCGCCCAGCGAGTGCCCGACCATCGACTTGATGGAGCTGACCGGGGTCCGGTAGGCGTGCTCGCCGAGGCTGCGCTTGAACGCAGCCGTCTCGTGGCGGTCGTTCTGCTTGGTGCCGGAGCCGTGCGCGTTGATGTAGTCGATGTCGGTCGGGTCGATCCGCGCCAGGTCCAGCGCCACCCGGATCGCCTCGGCCATCTCGCGGCCGTCGGTCTTGAGCCCGGTCATGTGGTAGGCGTTGAGCCGCGTGGCGCAGCCGGAGATCTCGGCGTACACGTGCGCCCCGCGGGCCCGCGCGTGCTCGAGCTCCTCCAGCACGAACAGCGCCGCGCCCTCGGCGAGCACGAAACCGTTGCGGGAGTTGTCGAACGGCCGCGAGGCGTGCTCCGGGTCGTCGTTGCGCGGGGTGGTCGCCTTGATGGCGTCGAAGCAGGACACCACGATCGGCGTGATCGGGGTGTCGGCGGCACCGGCGACCATCACGTCGGTGGTGCCCTCGGCGATCAGCGAGCAGGCGTGGCTGAGCGAGTCCAGCCCGGACGTGCAGCCGTCGGACACCATCGCGACCGGCCCCTCGGCGCCGACGGTCCACGCCACCTCGGCGGGCATCACGCCGGGCGAGAGGTAGTCGAACATGTGCGCCGAGAGGTAGGCCGGGTCGACCTGCCACTCCCGACCGCCGTCGGAGAGCACCAGGTACTCCTGCTCCAGGCTGGTCGCCGCGGCGACCGCGCTGCCCAGGCTGACCCCGATCCGCTCCGGCGGCACCTGCTCGAACTCCAGCCCGCTGTCGGCCACCGCGTCCCGGGTGCACACCACCGCGAACTGCGCGGCCCGGTCCATCCGCCGGATCTCGCGCGGCGAAAGCCCCTCGTGCTCCGGGTCGAAGTCGCACTCGGCCGCGATTTGCGAGCGGTAGGGGGACGGATCGAAGAAGCTGATCCGCCGGGTTGCCGTCCGCCCAGACGTCAGCAGCTCCCAGAAGTTCTTCGCACCTAGTCCGCCAGGGGCGCGCACCCCGACGCCGGTGATCACGACACGCCGCGTCACCCGACACCTCCCAGTCCGTACGGCCGATGGCCACGCAAAGGTTCGGTTCGCAACAGTGCAGCCGGGGCCTCGAACCGGGCTCGAAGGTGGATTGCATCTGCCCGGAGGATCGGTGATTCCCTTACTGCGCAGCGCAAATCCGCGCCGTCCGGCGGCGCTCTAAGCGCGCTCGATCCGGTCTCGACGGCAGCGGGCCACGCTGCGGCCACAGTTCACCGCAGACGAGCAATGGAGGACGCATGGCCGCCAACACCAAGCCCGTCGCCCTGGTCACCGGGGCCACCAGCGGCATCGGCCTGGCGATCGCCCGTCGGCTTGGGCAACTCGGCGCGCGGGTCTACATCTGCGCTCGCCGCGCCGAGGAGCTGGCCACGACGATCAAGACCCTGCAGGCGGAAGGCCTCGAGGTCGACGGCAGCACCTGCGACGTCAGCGTGCCGGGGCAGATCCCGGAGCTGGTGGCCGCCGCGGTCGACCGGTTCGGCCCGATCGACGTGCTGGTCAACAACGCCGGGCGCTCCGGCGGCGGGGTCACCGTCGAGGTCGACGACGAGACCTGGTTCGACGTGATCAACACGAACCTCAACAGCGTCTTTCTGATGACCAAGCAGGTGCTCACCAAGGGCGGGATGCTGGAGCAGGAGCGCGGCCGGATCATCAACATCGCCTCCACCGGCGGCAAGCAGGGCGTCATCTGGGGGTCGCCGTACTCGGCCTCCAAGCACGGCGTGGTCGGCTTCAGCAAGTCGCTGGGCCTGGAGCTGGCCAAGACCGGGATCACGGTCAACGCCGTGTGCCCCGGTTTCGTGGAAACCCCGATGGCGGAACGGGTTCGCGCGCACTACTCGAAGATCTGGAGCGTCTCCGAGGCGGAGGCGCACGACCGCGTGACCACCCGGGTGCCGCTGGGCCGCTACGTCGAGCCGGAGGAGGTCGCGGCGATGGTGGAGTACCTCGTCAGCGACGGCGCGGCCGCGGTGACCGCGCAGGCGCTCAACGTGTGCGGCGGGCTCGGCAACTACTGACGGGAGCGCTGTCATGGCGGAGAAGACCGCGACCGCACCGGTCGCAGAGCACGAGCTCGGCACCGTCCTCACCACGATCGAGCACCACGTCACCCGGATGCTGGCCGGGCTACCGGACAGCCCGACGGCGCTGCGCGTCCGGTTCGGCGACGTCGCGGTGGAGGCGGAGTGGGCGACCACCCGGTCGACCGGGGTCGCCCCCGCACCGGCCCCGGCGGCCAGCGCCGCAGCGCTGCCGGAACCCGCGGCACCCACGGCGGACCAGCACCAGCACCTCCGCGCCCCGTCGGTCGGGGTGTTCTACCGCGCGCCGGAGCCGGGCGCCGACCCGTTCGTCGCCGAGGGCGACACCATCCGGCCCGGCCAGCAGGTGGGGATCGTGGAGGCGATGAAGCTGATGATCCCGGTGAAGTCCGAGATCCACGGCAGGGTCGTCGAGGTGCTCAAGGCCAACGGCGACTCGGTCGAGTACGACGAGGCGCTGTTCGCAGTGGTCCCGCTCGACGACTGATGGGCATGCGAACGGGGCTCCGGGGTGCGCACCCCGGAGCCCCGTTCTCGTGGTCACGCCGCGACGGCGGCGAGCTCCTGGTCGTGGTCCACTGCGCGGGACTTCAGGCGCAGGCCCTCGGACTCGCGGACGATGACGTCGTTGACCACGCAGCTCGGCCCGACGTCCGGCCGACCGCCGGGCCGGGTGGTGAGGACCAGCGCGTACGCGGTCGAGCGCAGCGACCCGTCCTCCTGCTGCTCCAGCACGACGTGGTTGAAGTAGTGGCGCCGCTGGACCGGGTCGTTGGCGAACCGCTCGTGGAACTCGTGCAGCGCCTGCTCGATGCCCTTCCGGGTCTGCGCCGCGGGCAGCGCCGGCGAGTGCTTGAACGTGCCGTCGGCGGTGAACGTCGCCGCGTACGCCGCGAAGTCCCCTCCGTCGAGCGCCTGCATCTGCCGGGCGTAGAAGTGCAGGACTTCGGCGTAGAGCTCGGGCGGGACGGGTGATCCGGTCATGCTCTCCTCCGAGATGTTCGGGCCTTCCAGCGCACGATCCAGCCCGGGCTTCGAACTCCGCTTGAGACGACCTGGAACGCGCCCGTGATCGCGGCTGTAGCGCCGTTCGAGCCGGGGTGGACACGACCGCCGCAGACTGGCCCCGATCCGGCGACACCACGGAGGTGGGAGAGTTGAAGGGCATCATCCTGGCCGGGGGGCACGGCACCCGGCTGCACCCGGTGACGATGGGCGTCTCGAAGCAGCTGCTGCCGGTGTACGACAAACCGATGATCTACTACCCGCTGTCGGTGCTGATGCTGGCCGGCATCCGGGAGGTCCTGCTCATCTCCACGCCGAACGACCTGGGCGGGTTCCGCCGCCTGCTCGGCGACGGCGGCGAGCTGGGCCTGCGCATCGACTACGCCGAGCAGACCGAACCCCGCGGCCTCGCGGACGCCTTCCTGCTCGGCGCCGACCACATCGGCGACGACCCGGTGGCGCTCATCCTGGGCGACAACATCTTCCACGGCCAGGGCTTCTCGACGCTGCTGTCGAGCACGGCGGCCGAGGTCGACGGCTGCGTGCTGTTCGGCTACCCGGTGCACGACCCCGAGCGCTACGGCGTCGGCGAGGTCGACGAGGCGGGACGGCTGATCTCGATCGAGGAGAAGCCGAGCCGCCCGCGCTCGAACCGCGCGATCACCGGTCTGTACTTCTACGACAACGAAGTCGTCGACATCGCCAAGAACCTGCGCCCGTCGGCCCGGGGCGAGCTGGAGATCACCGACGTCAACCTGGCGTACCTGGCGCGCGGCAAGGCCAAGCTGGTCGACCTCGGCCGCGGATTCGCCTGGCTGGACACCGGAACCCACGAATCCCTGACCGAAGCGGGCCAGTACGTGCGCATCCTGGAGCACCGCCAGGGCGTGCGCATCGCCTGCATCGAGGAGATCGCGCTGCGCATGGGTTTCATCGACGCCGAGGCCTGCTACCGCCTGGGCGAGAAGCTCGCGAAGTCCCCGTACGGCCAGTACGTCATGGAGGTCGCCTCCTCCGGACACCCCGCCGTGGAGTGAGCGCGGGCCGGGATCACGGCACCAGGTCGAGGAACTCCCAGTGGGCGCGGGGCTGTGCGCCGCTGAGCCACTTCCCGCAGTTCTGCAGGACGACCGGGCTCGAGGTGATGTGCTGGGTGCCGGTGCCCAGGTCGCGGAGGAAGCGGTCGATCGGTCCGCGGCGGATCGCCGCCGTGCCCGCCCAGCGGTGCACCGTCCGGCCGATCTCCGAGGCCGTCGTGGTCGCGTGGTTGAGCGTCAGCCGGATCAGCGTCTCCTGGTCGGTGCTCAGCGCTTCGCCCGCGGCCAGCGCGTTCTCGATGCCCTGCCACTCGTGCATCGCCCACGCCCGCGCCGAGCGGAGCTTGGCCTCGGCCGTCGCGTAGTCCGCGTGGAACTGGGCGGTGCCCACCGCCGCGTTGGGCGTGCCGGACTTGGCCTCGGCGACCGACTTCAGCTCGTCGAGCAGGCGGCGGGCGACCCCGAGCGCCCACCCGGTGTGCCCGATCGCGGCCATGTTGACCAGCCCGACCCGGTACATCGCGCCGCCGTTGGCCGGGGTGGTCGTGGTCGCCGGGTAGGTGTGCGTCGCCGGGACGAACGCGTCGGTGCAGCGGTAGTCGATGCTGTTGGTCGCGCGCAGTCCCAGCACGTCCCAGTTGTCGACCAGCTCCACCTGCGACTTCGGCATCGCCAGCACCCGCAGCTCCCCGGTTCCGTCGGCCTGGATCGCGCTGTGGATGTGGGTGGCCAGCGACATCCCGGAGGCGAACTGCCAGCTGCCGCTCACCAGGTAGCCGCCGTCCACCGGAACGGCCCGCCCGGGCCGGGTGCCGTGCCCGGCCAACCGCGCGTGCCCACCGCCCGCGACGTCGGAGAACAGGTCGTCCGCCGCAGCGGCGCCGAGGTAGGCCGCAGTGGTGCCGGTGACGTGCTGCATCGCCATCATCGTCCACCCGGCCGCGGCGTCGTGGCGGCTGAGCCGCTCGATCGTCCCGATCAGCTGCCGCGGCGAGAACTCGTGCCCGCCGAGGTTCTCCGGCAACCCCGCCCGCACGACCCCCGCGTCCAGCAGGGCCCGCCCGGTCTCCTCGGACAACCTGCCCGCCGCTTCAGCCGCGTCGGCACCGGCCTCCAGCATCCCGGCGAGCGCGTCGATCCGCTCCAGCACAGCGGGGAACTCCGCGCTGACGTGCAATCGGTCCGAGACCGTCATGACCTGCCGCTCCTCGCTTCCGACGCCAACCCGCGCCACTGTACGAGGAGTCCCACCGCCGCACGGCCCACTTGGGCAACAGTGGCAACCACGTCAAGGCGCTGCGGACCGCGCTGAAGCGGTCGACGGCGGCTTCTGCGCGGGCACGACGAAGGCGGTGCGCGCCTACCAGAGCGCCAACCGTCGAACCCCCGCTCCTCGACGGCGCGGGCGGGATCGGCGACCGGCATGCTCCGGTCGGTGGTGAAGGCCGAGGTGCCGTGCTTCATGCGACGTCCCCTCAGGCGTGGCGCGGCGAACGTCACCACTATCCGGCATCGAGGGCGAGGATCAGCGCTGAACCGGGTCGCCGTCAGCCCCCAGGAAGGCTTCGAGCTCGGCGGGGGTCGGGGCGACCTCCCAGTCGCCGGGGGCCGTGCACATCACGGCACCGCAGGCGTTCGCCCGGGCGAGCTTCTCCTCGACGCTCCAGCCCTGCACGTCCCCGCTGAGGTACCCGGCCACGAACGCATCCCCCGCGCCCACCGTGTCGACGACGTCGACACGGTGGCCAGCGGCGTGGACCGCAGCGCCCCCGATGTACGCCGAAGCCCCGTCGGCGCCCCGCTTGACGACGATCTCGCGCGCGCCAGCGGAGTCGAGGGCGCGGGCCAGCTCGTCGATCGCCGAAGACCCGTCCGCCGCACCGCCGGGAACCACGCACGCCAGCTCCTCCGGCGAGCCGAACACCAGGTCCGCCTCCGCGACGAGCTCGCCCAACACCTCCGAGGCGACGTCCGCGGAAGCGAGCGCCGACCGGTAGTTCACGTCGACGCTCACGCGCACCCCGGCGGCCCGCGCCCGCCTCGCGACGGAAAGGCACGCCTCGCGCGCCGAGTCCGACAGCAGCGGCGTGATGCCGGTGAGGTGCACCAACCCGGCGCTCTCGACCAGCTCCGCGGGCACGTCCGCGGCCGCCAGCCGCGAACCGGCGGAACCCGCGCGGTAGTAGTACACCCGCGACGTCCCCAGTCCCGTGATCTCCTTGAGCATCAGGCCGGTCGGCGCCTCGGGATCGACCCGCGCCCGCACGTCCACGCCCTCGCCGCGGATCTCGCGCACCACGCGCTTGCCCAGCGAGTCGTCGCCGACCCGGCCGATCCAGGTGACCGGAACCCCGAGCCTGCTCAGGCTGACGGCGACGTTCGTCTCCGCACCGCCGATCCCCACGTGCGCTTCGGACACGTGCGACAGCGAACCGATGCGCCCGCCGGTGAGCAGGCCCATCGTCTCGCCCAGCGTCAGGACCTGGGACGTCATTCGGCCCCACTCCCCGCGCACACCTCGACGAACCGCCGCGCCCGCTGCGCGAGCGCACCGAGCTCCCCGCCCTTCATCGCGTCCCCGAGCAGCGGGCCGCCGACGCTCACCGCCGCCGCACCGGCCGCGAGCCACGCCCGCGCCGATTCGAGGTCCACCCCGCCGGACGGGATGGCGGCCAGGTCCGGGAACGGACCGCGCAGGTCCTTGAGATATCCCGGCCCCACCTGGCCGGCGGGGAACACCTTCACCGCGGAGACGCCCCGGTCCCAGGTGGAGAACAGCTCCGTGGGGGTGAGACCGCCCGGGACGATCGCGATGTCCCGTTCGAGGGCCCGGTCGACGACGGCGAGGTCGGAGACCGGCGTGACGACGTAGTGCGCTCCGCGGTCGGCGGCGGCGTCCACGTCGCCGGGCCGGGTCACCGTGCCGATGCCAATGTCGGCCGTCTCCGCGTACCGCTCGATGATCCCGGGCAGCGCGGCGAGCGTCCCGGGGGTCGTGAGCGTGAGCTCGAAGCTCCGCACCCCCGCCTCGACCATCGTGTCGACGATTGGCACGTAGTCCTCGGCGCGCTCGCCGCGGATCACCACGACGAGCCGCGAGGCGGCGGTCCGCCGCGGCAGGGCCTGGCGCTGGCTCATCACGTCCGTCCTCTCTGGGTTCACCAGTCGTGCACGGTGCCGTCGAGCAGGCGGTTCACCGGGAGGTAGGCGGCGGTGTACGGGTGGCGGGCGGCGAGCTCCTCGTCCAGCTCGACGCCGAGGCCGGGGTTGTCGCCGGGGTGTAGGAAGCCGCGGTCGAACGTGTACGACGTGCGGAAGGTCCGCAACGTCAGCTCGTTGTGCGGCATGTACTCCTGGATGCCGAAGTTGTGGATCGCCAGGTCGATGTGCAGCGCGGCGGCCATGCCGATCGGCGAGACGTCGGTCGGGCCGTGGATGCCGGAGCGGATCCCGTAGATCCCGGCGAAGTCGAGGAGCCGCTTCATGCCCGTGACTCCGCCGGTGTGCGTCGGCGCCGAGCGCACGTAGTCGATGAGCCGCTCGGTGATGAGCGTCTGGTAGTCGTACGCGGAGTTGAAGACCTCGCCGGTGGCCAGCGGCGTCGTGCTGTGCTGCCGGACGAGCCGGAACGCCTCCTGGTCCTCGCCGGGCGTCACGTCCTCCAGCCAGAACAGGTCGTACGGCTCCAACGACTTCGCCAGCCGGGCGGCTTCGATCGGCGACATGCGGTGGTGGCCGTCGTGCAGCAGCCGCAGCTCCGGCCCGAACTCCTCGCGCACCTTCTCGAAGATGGTGGGCACGTGCCGCAGGTAGGCGGGCGTGTCCCAGTCCTCCTCCTCGGGACGCGTCGCAGCGCTGCCGTCGGCCGCGCGGTGCGCGGGTTCGTAGTCGTACCGCTCCCCCGGCTTCGCCGTGTCCGAGACGCCGTAGACCCGGTTCAGGCCGGGGACGCCCGTCTGGATGCGCACCGCGGTGTAGCCCTCGTCCACGTACCCGCGGATGGCCTGGGCCAACGTCTCGTAGTCGTTGCCGGAGGCGTGCGCGTACGCCCGGAGCGCGTCCCGGCTCGCCCCGCCGAGCAGCTGGTACAGCGGGACGCCCGCCTTCTTCGCCTTGATGTCCCACAGCGCCATGTCCACGGCGGCGATCGCCGCCATCGTCACCGGCCCGCGCCGCCAGTACGCACCGCGGTACAGGTACTGCCAGGTGTCCTCGATGCGGTCCTCGTCCCGGCCGACGAGCGTGCTCGCGAGGTGGTCCCGCAGGTAGGACGCGACGGACAGCTCCCGGCCGTTGAGCGTCGCGTCGCCCCAGCCCACGACCCCGTCGGAGGTGACGATCTTGAGGGTGACGAAGTTGCGGCCGGGACTCGTGACGACGACGTCGACGGTCGAGATGCTCACGGTGCTTCGATTCCTTCCGGTGGATGTCGACGGTGGACGGTGCTCAGACCGCGTTGCGCGGGTCCCGCAGGTCGCGTCCGGCGACCTCGGGCATGAGGAACGTCCCGATGAGCGGGCAGGCGGTGAAGATGGCGAGCATGACCGCGATCGGGACCCACGACCCGGTCGCCGCGGCCACCCAGGCCGCCACCACGACGGGGCCGATGCCGGTGGCGATCATCGCGGCGACCTCCCGGACCACGCCGGTCGCGGCGTAGCGGTGCCGGGAGCCGAACAGCTCCGGCAGCGTGAGGTTCTCCAGCGAGGCGAGCGCCATGACCGACACGTTGTGCATCACGATGTAGCCGAGGAACACCTTCGGGACCTCCGCCCCCGCGATCGCCATCATCGTCGGCACGATGAGGATCAGCGAGATCACGCTCATCACCTGGTACATCCGGCGGCGGCCGAACCTGTCGCCGAGCGCGCCCACGATCGGGACCGTGACGAACGCGCACAGCGAGGAGACCATGACCACGCTGGTGCCCACCGAGGCCGACATCGCGAGCGTGACGGTGATGAACGAGACCATGTAGGTCTGCAGAATCCCGGAGTTGCCCGCCTGCCCGAACCGGAGCAGGAACGCGGGGACGAGCGCGCGCCACTTCTTCTGCTCGAGCGCTTCGAGCATCGGCGCGTCGCCCTCCCGCTGGGCCTTGGCCCGGACCTCGTCGTCGGTGAGCGCCACGCCGTCGTTGACGTGGGAGCTCTCCTCGAACACCGGGCTCTCCTTGAGCCGGAACCGGATCCACACGGCGAACAGCAGGATGACCGCGCTGCCCAGGAACGGGATGCGCCAGCCCCAGGCGAGCAGCTGCTCCTCGGAGAGCACGGCGACGAGGAGCCCCCAGATCGCCGACGCACCGAGGGTTCCGCAGTTCGTGCCGAGCGCGACGAGCGAGGCGATGATGCCGCGACGCTTGGCTGGCGCGTACTCGGCGAGCATGACGCCCGCACCGGAGATCTCGGCACCTGCGCCGAAGCCCTGCACGAGGCGCAGCACCGCGAGCAGGACCGGCGCGAGCACACCGATGGAGTGGACGGTCGGCAGCGCACCGATGAGCGTCGTCGCACCGCCCATGAGCGCGATCGTGATGAACAGGACCTTGGTGCGCCCCACCCGGTCGCCGAGCCGCCCGAAGTACCACGCGCCCGCGGGCCGGGCGAGGTAGCCGACCGCGTAGGTCGCCATCGCGGACACGACCGCGAGCGCGGGGCTCTCGCCCGCGAAGAACAGCTCGCCGAAGACGAGCCCGGCCGCCAGCGAGTAGAGCTGGAAGTCCATGAACTCGAGCGCGGTGCCGAGCCACCCGGACATCGCGGCGCGGGCGAGGTCACCGGTGCTGCGCTCGACCTGGGTGCCTTTCGCGGTGCCCGTGCCGGGCGGCGGTGCTGAAGCGGACATCGTTGTACCTTCTTCGGTTTCCGGCGGGGTGATCAGAACTCGATGAGGACCTTGCCGGAGGCAGCGGAGTCCTTCGCGGTCTCGAACGCGGCGACCGCTTCGGTCGCGGGGAACACGTGCGTGACGACCTGGGAGATCGAGGGGTGGGTGGCGAGCAGCTGGACGGCGTCGTCGAGCTCCGTCGAGAAGCGCAGCGACCCGCGCAACTGCACTTCCTTGGTCACCAGCGGCGCGAGGTTCACGCCGATCGTGGTGTCGGCGAGCATGCCGACCTGGACGACGACACCCGCGCGGGCCGCCGACACCACCGCCTGCGTCAGCGATGCGGGCGCGCCCGAGCACTCGAACACGACGGGGTAGGCGGTCGTCGGGACGTCGTCGCGGCCGATCAGCAACGTCTCGTGGGCACCGAGCGCGCGAGCCCGTTCCAGGGCGGCTTCCTGGATGTCCCCGACGACCACGTGCTCGACGCCCCGCGCGGCGAGCGCCGCGACGACCAGCAGGCCGACCGGTCCGGCACCGAGCACGAGCGCGCGATCACCGAGGTCACCTCCGGCGACCGTGAGCGCGTGCAGCGCGACGCCGAGGGGCTCGGCGAGCGCCCCGTCCCGCAGCGACAGCCCTTCCGGCAGCTCGCGGAGCATCGGCTTCTCGACCAGCACGTACTCGGCTGCCGCACCCTGGCGGTGCGGGAAGTCCGCGGCGCTGCCGAGGTAGTCGCCGCCGGGCCACAGGTGCGGCCGGTCCGCGATGCCGTCCACCGGGGTGCCGTACCGCGCGGGGTGCACGGTCACCGGCGTGCCCTTGGCCCACTCGCCGCTCGGGTCGGCTTCGACGGTCGCGGAGAACTCGTGCCCGGGGGCGAAGGGCTCGCGGACGAGGTTCTCCCCGTTCTTGCCGTGGAAGTAGTAGTGCAGGTCCGAACCGCAGATGCCGACGTACCGCACGCGCAGCAGCACCTCGCCGTCAGCGGGTTCGGGAATGGTGAGGTCCTCGAGGCGCATGTCCTCGGCGCCGTGGATGAACAGGCCCTTCAACGCAGATCAGCTCCAGGGGTCGGGGGGTGCTCAGCGGGCGGTGGCGACGTCGGCGGCCGCGGCGCGCACACCGCCGCGGGTGATGGCGGTGAGCAGGTCGGCGACCCGGTCGGTGAAGGCGTCCTGCTCGGCGAGGGCGGTCGGGAAGAAGCCGCCGTCCATGACCCGGCGGGCGTGGTCGGCGGCGCTCACCGCACCGCCGACGGCGGTGGCGAGCCGGTCGCGGGCGGGTTCGACGATGCGCTCGGCGAGCGGGCCCGGGGTGAAACCCGCTGGCGGGGCGACGCACGCGATCCACGCGGCCGTGCACAGCGCGAGGTGGTGCGGCACCGCACCGCGCCGGAGGTGGAACAGCGCGGCGTCGGGGATGCGCTGGAGGAGCTTGAGGGACCCGTCGGTGCCCACCTGGGTGGTCGCGTGCCCGATGAGCGGGTTGCGCCACCGGGCGTCCAGTTCGGACACGTACGCGTCGGCGTCGAACCCGGTGGGCGGGGTGAACGTCGGCAGGTAGTCGTCGGCGATCCCGCCCAGGACCGTCTCGCGCACGAAGTCCTGCCCCCACGCGGCGTCGATCGTCGGCGCCCCGGAGAGGACCCCGAGGTAGGCGATGAGCGAGTGCGATCCGTTGAGCAGGCGCAGCTTGACCATCTCGTGCGCCTCGAGCTCGTCGGAGAACGTCGCCCCCGCCAGGTCCCACGCCGGGCGGCCGCCCGCGAAGTCGTCCTCGAGGACCCACGTGGTGAACTCCTCGGCCGGGACCGGGCACTGGTCCGCGACGCCCAGCAGGTCCGCGACGAGGCGGGAGTGCTCGGCGGTCGTCTTCGGCACGATGCGGTCGACCATCGCGTTCGGAAACGACACCGCGGTGGACACGAAGGACAGCACGTCCTCGCCCACCCCCGCCGCCTGCAGGAACTCCTCGACCACGGCCCGCGTGACCTCGCCGGAGGACTGGAGGTTGTCGCAGGACAGGACGGTGAACGGCGCTCCCGAGGCGGCGCGCTTCTCCAGGCCTCGCGCGATCATGCCCACCGCGGTGCGCGGTGTCGCCCCCGCCGCGAGGTCCGCAGCGACCTCCGGGGCGTCCAGCGCCAGCTTGCCGGTCGCGGGGTCCCGCGTGTACCCGACCTCGGAGACGGTGAGCGTGACGATGCGGTGCGCCGGATCCGCGATCGCGTCCACCACCGCGGCCGGATCCTGGGCGGCCACCCCGGTGTCGCGGTGGACGTCGACCACGCCCGCTTCGACGCCGTGCTCGGTGAGCTGGAGGATCGAGTAGACGTTGTCCTGGGCCCGCATCGGGGCCACCACCCGGTCCGACGAGTGCGCGAACCCGCGGATCCCCCACTCGCCACCGGCCGCCGCCATCGCCTGCGCGGTGTAGACCGCGCCGTGCGCGCGGTGGAAGTTGCCCAGCCCGAGGTGGACGATGCCGGTCCGATCCGGCGCGGAGGCTCCGATCAGCGATCCCGCGGGCACGCTCTTCCGGCCCAGTTGTGTCATGACGTCCTCGTCTCTCCACGACGCGTGGGGCGGTCACCCAGCTGCAGTGCGTTTCGCATCGCGAACCGACCGTTTTGCATGTTGGACCACAAGTTAGGCTTGCGGTCACCGCAACGCAACATCGACCCGGATGACAATGGAGCCATGGAGACCGAAACCACATCGGCGACGCCGCCCGTCACCAGCCTCGACCGCGCGCTCGTCGTGCTCGAGACGGTCGCGGCAGCGGGCCCGGAGGGCCTCGCGCTCGGCGAGATCGCGGCGCGCACGGGGATCAACAAGGGGTCGGTCCACCGGTTGCTCCGCGGCCTCGCGCACCGCGAGTACGTGGTGCGCGACGGCGACGACCGCAACTACGTCCTCGGCGAGGCGCTCCGGCGGCTGGTGCGGACCTTCGGCGCGGACGACAACCTGCCGCTGATGTTCCGGCCGCTGCTGCTCGAGCTGTCGCGCCGGACGGAGGAGCTCGTCCACCTCGGCGTGCTCGACGGGCGCCGCGTCGTCTACCTCGACAAGATCGAGCCGGAGCGCTCGGTCCGCGTGTGGTCCCGGGTCGGCCGCCGCACGCACATCGCCAGCACCGCGCTCGGCCGCGCGCTCATCGCCGCAGCACCCCCGAACGACGCGCTGATGACCAGCTACCTCAAGGAAGCCGAGCCCGACCACGCGCACCCCGCGCTGGGCGAGCGGTTCCGCGACGCGGTGGCCGCCGCGCGCGAGCGGGGGTGGGCGATCGAGAACCAGGAGAACGAAGCCGGGATCGCCTGCGTCGGCATCGCCCTGACGTCCGCCACCTCGCAGGACGTCGCCATCAGCGTCACCGGCCCCGCCGAGCGCATGACCACCGACCGCCTGGCCGAGATCGGCGCCCTGCTCCGCGAACTCGCCGCCGACCTCGCCCCGGCCGACTACGCCCTCGCACCGACGTCGGGGTGACCTGGGCTCACGCGCTCGGCGGCGCCTGCGGAACGAGTCGCTGGGCGCCGATGACGGAGAGGAGCTGGAGCTTCTCGTAGCTCTCGCTGCCCGGGACGGCGGTGTAGACGAGGAGCTGGTGCGACTGGTCGGGGTCCAGCAGCGTCTGGCAGGTCAGCTCCAGGTCGCCGACCTCGGGGTGCACGAAGCGCTTGGTGTCCTGGTGGCGGACCCCGATCTCGTGCTCCGCCCAGACGGTGCGGAACTCCTCGCTGCGGGCGAGCAGGAGGTCCAGGAGGTGGGCGGCCCGCGACCCGGGCCCGCGGAGCGTGACCAGCCTGCGCAGCCCGGCGGTGAAGAAGCGGGAGTGCAGCGCGTGGTCGTCGGGGTGGTACAGCGCCCGGGTGCCCGGGTCGGTGAACCACCGGAACCCGATGCTGCGCGCCGGGCCGGTGTACCGGGTGGTGTCGCCGGTGAGCGCGACGGAGAGCGGGGTCTGCCGGAGCGTCTCGCCGAGCTCGGTGACGATCTCGGCGGGGGTGTCGGTGAGCCGGTCGAAGACGCGGAGCAGCCCGGGACCGATGTGCTCGCCGGTCGCGCCCCGCGCGGGCGGGTTGTGCCCGGCGAGGCGGAACAGGTGGTCGCGCTCGTCGAGGGACAGGTGCAGGCCCTGGGCGATCGAGGCGATCATCTGCTCCGACGGCTGCGGTCCGCGTTCCCGTTCGAGCCTGCTGTAGTAGTCGGCGGAGATGTGGCAGAGCGCGGCGACTTCCTCGCGGCGCAGACCGGCGGTTCGACGCCGCTGCCCGCGGGGGAGCCCGACGTCCTCGGGCTGCAGCGATGCTCGGCGGCGCCGCAGGAACTCGGCGAGACCCGCTCGATCGATCATGGTCCTCCTCCCGGTCCCGTCCCAGTCTGCTCCCGGCCCCGGGCGGTTGCCTGGGACTGCCGATCCCCCGCTGGCTGCCTGGGATCGGGAGGCCGTGGATGCGCCCGCGGATCGGGCGCAACCTGAGCTCACACCCGTTCTTCCGGAGAGACCAGGAGCAGCCCATGGCACGCACCCGACCAGACGTCACCGTCCCCGACCTCGCGGGCAGGCTCGCCGTCGTCACCGGCGCCAGCGCCGGGGTGGGGCTGGGCCTGGCGGCCCGCCTCGCCGGGGCTGGTGCCGAGGTCATCATGCCGGTCCGCAACCGCCGCAAAGGAGCGGCGGCGATCGCGGAGATCAAGCAACAGCACCCGGAGGCGGCCGTGTCCCTTCGGGACCTGGACCTCTCGTCGCTGGACTCGGTCGCCGCGCTGGGCCAGGCGCTGCGCAGCGAGGACCGCCCGATCCACATTCTGATCAACAACGCCGGCGTGATGACCCCACCCACCCGCCAGACCACCGCCGACGGGTTCGAGCTGCAGTTCGGCAGCAACCACCTGGGCCACTTCGCCCTCGTCGCCCACCTGCTCCCCCTGCTGCGAGCCGGACGCGCCCGCGTGACCTCGCAGATCAGCATCGCCGCGAACCAGCACGAGATCAACTGGGGGGACCTGAACTGGGAGCGCTCCTACCACGGCCGCCGCGCCTACAGCCAGTCCAAGATCGCCCTCGGCCTCTTCGCCGTGGAACTGCACCGGCGCAGCCAAGCGGAGGGCTGGGGCATCACCAGCAACCTGTCCCACCCCGGTGTGGCCCCCACCAGCCTCCTGGCGGCCCGCCCAGAACTGGGCCGCTCCAAGGACACCCTCGACGTCCGCCTCATCCGGGCTCTCTCCCGCCGGGGAATCCTCTTCGGAACAGTGGAAACGGCCCAACTCCCAGCCCTCCTGGCGGCCACCTCCCCGACCGCCCGAGGAGCCCACCTCCACGCCCCCAGCGGCCTGGCCCAACTAGCAGGCCCACCCACCGAACAACCCCTCTACACCCGCCTCCGAAACCCCCAAGAAGCCCAAGAACTCTGGCAGATCTCCGAAACCCTCACCAAAACCCCCATTCCAACCCCCTGACCCAACCCAACCCACAACGAGACCGACTCAACAAGAGGGCCCCGCCCGCAGCAAACCTACGAGGCGGGGCCAAGCACTCAGAGCACGAAACCCACGAGCCGCTGACGAACCCCAAGCCACCCACACCAACCGAGCCCAACAAAAGCGCACTCCGAACAACCACAACGAAGAACCCCGCCCACAACCAAGCAACAAACCGCACCCAAGAACCGCTCCTACCACCCAAAGATCAAACCGTGAACACTCCACCCCAAGGAGCAACCCGCACCCAACCACCCAAAGACACACGACCCACGAAGAAACAAACCAAGAACCCCACCACCACCCACCCCAAACCGGAGCGCGCCAACACTCCGCGGGCAACGCAAGCTCGACCCCACAGACTCCAACGCTCCACGACCCCACGAGCTCCAACGCTCCAACGCTCCACGGCCCCACGGCCCCGCGGCCCCGCGGCCCCGCGGCCGAGCGGCTCCACCCCAAACCGATCCCGCTAGTCAATGACCAGACCAGCAACGCACCCACCGCAAGGAGCCAAGAAGAACCAACCCCCGCACCGTGGGGGCCTACGGGGGCTCGGCCCCCGTAAGGACATAACGCAGAAAGCCCCGTCTACGCTCTCCGTAGACAGGGCTCTCCCACTTTCTGCGTGGAGCTGAGGGGAATCGAACCCCTGACCTTCTCGATGCGAACGAGACGCGCTACCAACTGCGCTACAGCCCCTCGCCTCAAGGCTTTCGACCTCTCGGCTTTGTTGTTGTCAGTACTCTAGCAAGCCCGGTTCCGGGGGTTCGCAGCACCCCCCTGGTTGGTGCCCCGGGGTCATTCCCCGGCTGCTCGGCGGTAGGGCTCCCAGGTGCGTTCGTCCAGCTCGTCGAACATCGGGTCCTCGTCGTCGATCTCCACCCGGACCGCGTGGGAGGGCTGGCGGGTGTCGCGGCGGTCGGCGGGCTCGTCCTCGGCCACGTCGTCGTACTCGTCGTCGTGGCGGCCTTCGTCGTACTCGTCGTCGTACTCGAGCTCGTCGCGCTCGCCGTTCATCCGGGCGAGGCGGCGGGAGCGGATGTCCTCCTCGATGCGGACCTGGCGGCGCAGGTAGGTCAGGTAGCCGACGGCCACCAGGTCGATGACGCCGTGCAGCCACCACAGGACCGGCCACACGAGTCCGGCCAGCAGCGCCGTCACGACCGCGGTCGCGAGCATGCCGACCACGATCCGCTGCCGCCGGGCGTACTTGGCGCGCGCGGCCAGCGCGGCGGCCTCCGGGTCGAACCCGCCACGGCCGGGCCGGTAGCGGCGGCCCGCCCGGACGTCGTCGGCGTTGACCCGGCGCCACGCGCCGTCGTCGCTGTCGTGCTCCTCGACCACGTCGTCCAGCTCGGTGTCAGGCATCCCGGCCTCCTCCGTCATCACGGCTCCGGTCCTGGCCGGACGCCGACCGCTGCCGCGTCGGACCACCCTCGCGGCGAGCGCGGAGTCAGTGGTCTTGGACACTTCCTGGCGGCGGCGGGCGAACATCGGCACCAGCACCACCAGCCATGCCGCCGCCAGCGCAGCGAAGATCAACGAACTGGGCATGCCTCGCCACCTCCCCCTGGCCACCGGCAGCACACAAGTCTGCGGTCGCCACGCTAGTCACATCTGCCACTCCCGTGTTGGAGCCACGCCGAACACGGTAAGTTCCGCGCGCCCTGCAGAACCGCACGTGCAGCGGAGCCAGCGGCAACATCGACACCCGTGCGCGGGGCCCCACACCGCCAAACGCGTGCGATCACACGTCCGTTCGGCTCAACTTCCGCCACATCCGGCCGGGCCAGCGGTGACCGTGCGTGATCAAGATCTCCCGCCCGTTCGGCCGTCAGGGGCGGCTGGCCCCGCCGCCGCGGATCAACCGCGCGACCGCGCCCTCCGGGACCTCCTCGGCGGTCAGCGCGTACACGTAGTGGTCCCGCCAGTCCCCGGCGACGTCCAGGTAGCGCTGGAACAGCCCCTCGCGGCGGAACCCGGACTTCTCCAGCACCCGGATGCTCGGCTGGTTCTCCGGCCGCACGGTGGCTTCCAGCCGGTGCAGCCCGACCGGGCCGAAGCAGTGGTCGACGGCCAGCGCGACCGCGGTGGTGGCCACTCCCCCACCAGCCAGCCGCTCGGCGACCCAGTAGCCGATCCACCCCGAGCGCAGCGCACCCCGGACGATGTTGCCGATGGTCAGCTGCCCGGCGAAGTCGCCGTCGACCGTGATGCTGAACGGCAGCGCCTGGCCGCGGCGGGCCATGCCGCGCAGCGCCGCCCACTGCGCGGGCCAGGCCATCGGGGCGTTGCGCTCCTGCCAGCCGCCGACCACCGTGGGTTCCCACTGCTGCAGGTAGGCCCGGTCGTGCAGCCGGGCGCGGCTCCACGCCGACGCGTCGCGCAGCCGCGGCGGGCGCAGCGCGACCGCCCCGCGCGCGGTGACCAGCGGCCCGAGCCGGGCGGGCCACCCGGGGTGGCGGCCGATCGGGAACCCATCAGCGTCGGTGGGCTGCATCGGCCGCTCAGGCGCGCTGCGACAGGAAGCGGACCTGGACCTCTTCACCCGCGCCGATCTCGGTGACCTCCTCGTCCACCACCACCAGGCAGTTCGCCTCGGCCAGCGAGGCGAGCAGGTGCGATCCCGAGGTGCCCAGCGGTTGCACCAGGTAGGAGCCGTTCTTCGGATCGCGCAGCAGCTGGCCGCGCAGGAACCCCCGCCGCCCCGCGGTGGAGGTGATCGGCGAGAGCAGCTCGGCCGTCACGGTGCGGCGGTGCGGGTTGGGCTTGCCGAGGGCGGCGCGGATCAGCGGCCGCACCAGCACCTCGAAGACCACCAGCGCGCTCACCGGGTTGCTGGGCAGCACGAAGGTGGGGATCTCGTCCGGGCCCAGGCGTCCGAAGCCCTGCACCGACCCGGGTTGCATCGCGACCCTGGTCACGTCGAGCTCGCCGAGGTCAGCCAGCGCCGCCCGCACCTCGGCCCCGGCCGCGCCGCCGACGCCACCGGCGACCACGACGATCTCCGAGAGCAGCAGCCGCCCCTCCACGACCTCCCGCAACCGGCGCGGGTCGCTGCTCATGATGCCGACGCGGGTGACCTCGGCGCCCGCGTCCCGCGCGGCCGCGGCCAGCGCGTAGGAGTTCACGTCGTAGACCTGGCCCTGCCCGGGCGTGCGGTCGACGTCCACCAGCTCCTCGCCGACGGAGATCACCGACACCCGCGGCCGCGGGTGCACCAGCACCTTGTCCCGCCCCACCGCTGCCAGCAGCCCGACCTGCGCGGAGCCGATCGGCGCTCCGCGGCGCACCGCCACGTCCCCGGTCTGCACGTCCTCGCCGGTGCGGCGGACGAACGCCGCCGAGGGCACCGGGCGGCGCACGGTGACCTTGGCCGGGTGCTCGTCGGTGTGGTCCAGCGGGACCACGGCGTCGGCCAGCGTCGGCAGCGGCGCCCCGGTGTCCACCCGGACCGCCTGGCCCGGCTGCAGTCGGCGGGGCTGCCGGGAGCCGACCGGGATCTCGCCTACCACCGGCAGCACCGTCGACTCGTCGGCGGCGGCCTGCACGTCCACGCTGCGCACCGCGTACCCGTCCACCGCTGCCTGGTCGAAGCCCGGCAGCGCCTGCTCGGCGACGACCTCCTCCGCGCACAGCAGGCCCTGCGCCTCGGAGATCGCCACCCGGACCGGTGCGGGCCGGACAGCCGCCGTGAGCACGCGTGCGAGTTGCTCGTCCACTGACCTCATGGCTGCCGTCCTCTTCCCGCGCACCGAGCCGCCGCCCGGCGTGGCTGTCATCACGTCCTGTCCCGGCGGAGGTGGCCGCGCGGACCGCGGCGAGCGCTCGGGTCGATCAGGACGCCCCGTCGTCCTCCGCGATCCGCTCGACGAGCCAGGACCGCAGGTCCGGCCCGTACTCGGGATCCGCCAACGCGAAGTCCACCGCAGCTTTGAGGAAACCGCCAGGATTTCCCAAGTCGTGTCGCCCACCTCGATGGACCACCACGTGCACCGGGTGCCCTTCGGAGATCAGCAACGCTACGGCATCGGTGAGCTGCAGCTCACCTCCGGCACCGGGCTCGATGCGGTGCAGCGCGTCGAAGACGGCGCGGTCCAGCAGGTAGCGACCGGCCGCGGCGAAGGTGGACGGGGCCTCCTCCGGCGCTGGCTTCTCGACCATGCCCCGGACCTGCTTGACGTCCTCGTCGTCGGTCTCGGTGACGTCGAACACGCCGTAGGCCGAGATCTGCTCACGCGGCACGTCGAAGGCGCACAGCACGCTGCCGCCGTGCCGGGCGCGCACCTCCGCCATCCGCCGCAGGACGCCGGTGGGCAACACCAGGTCGTCGGGCAGCAGCACGGCGACCGCGTCGTCGGCGTCGGTCAGGTTCGGCTCCGCGCAGCCCACGGCGTGGCCGAGCCCGAGGGCCTGCTCCTGCGTCGCGGTCTCGGCGGAGAGCAGGCCGGGCGCGCGGCGGACCTTCTCCAGCAGCGCGTCCTTGCCGCGCTCCGCCAGGGTCCGCTCGAGCTCGGGCTGCGGTTTGAAGTAGTCGGCGACCGCGCCCTTGTCCGGCGAGGTCACGATGATCAGGCGTTGTGCGCCCGCTTCGGCCGCCTCGGCGGCGACCAGTTCGATCCCGGGGGTGTCCACGACCGGGAGCAACTCCTTGGGCACCGCCTTCGTGGTCGGCAGGAACCGGGTTCCCAGTCCGGCTGCGGGCACGATGGCGGTCCGGAACGCGATGGGCGTGCTCGTCGGGCTGCTCATGGGAAGTGAGCCTATCGGGCAAACCTACAGTGGAACGGTGAGCTCGCTGGAGGAATCTCGTACGACGAAGGCCGAGTGGCGGCGCAAGCTGCTGCAGCAGCGCCGTGAGGTGGACGAAGCCACCCGGTCGGCTGAAGCCGGTGCGCTACAGGAGGCGGCGCTCGCCTGGTTGGCAGAGCACCCGGTGCGGACCGTCGCGGCCTACGTGCCGGTTGGCGGCGAGCCGGGCTCGCCGGACCTGCTGGAGGCGCTGCGCGCGGCGGGGCTGCGGGTGCTACTGCCGGTGGTGAACCGCCGCGAACCGCTGGAGTGGGCCGACTACACCGGCCCGGACTCGCTGCGCGGGGCGGGCTTCGACCTGCTGGAACCCGCTGGCCCGCGGCTCGGTGCCGAGGCGGTCGGAGAGGCCGGGGCACTGCTGGTGCCCGCGCTGGCGGTGGACCGGCGGGGCGTGCGGCTGGGGCGCGGCGCTGGTTACTACGACCGGTCGCTGCCGATGGCCGATCCGGCGGCACCGCTGATCGCGGTGGTCCGGGACGAGGAGTTCGTCCCCGAGCTGCCCGGGGAGCCGCACGACGTGCGGATGACCGGGGTGCTCACCCCGAATCGCGGTGTCGTGTCACTACCCGTGTGATGCAGGCCTGTTTGCGCTGGACACCTGTTCTGAAGCATCATCGGGTTAGCACTCCTGTAGTTCGAGTGCCAAGACGAGAAGCCGGAGGTTCGCGGCCGTGCCCACTTACCAGTACGCCTGCACCGAGTGTGACCACCGATTCGAGCAGGTGCAGTCGTTCAGCGAGGACTCCCTGACCGAGTGCCCGGAGTGCACCGGCCGGCTCCGCAAGCTGTTCAACGCCGTGGGCATCGTGTTCAAGGGCTCCGGCTTCTACCGCACCGACAACCGGTCGTCGAACTCGTCGAGCAGCGGCTCGTCGTCCTCGTCGTCGAACAGCTCGTCGTCCGACTCGTCGTCCTCGTCGAGCAGCAGCTCGTCGTCCTCGACGTCCTCTTCGAGCAGCTCCTCGACCACGACGGCCGCCGCTTCCTGAGCACCTCGATCCCCGCTCGCCGACCGCGCCCCGCGGTCGGCGATTTTCGTGTGCACGGCCAGTGATCACCGTTTTCCCGTTCGAGTGATCCGAGTTGTCCACACCGGACCGGTCTGTCCACAGATTTCCGAAACCCCCTCCCGCTACGGCGAAGCGCTCCCTAACTTCGGACGAGTTCGTTCCACCCGGAGAAGCGGAGCCGACCATGACACCCGAGGACCGCCTCAGCGCGAGGCCGCACGACCGCATCGCCGCCCTCTTCCGCACCCGGCGCGGGGGCCTGCTGCTACGCAGGTCGACCGCGCTCGCCCTGCTGCTGCTCGCGGCCGCGCTGGCCGTGCAGGACCACGGGCCTCCGCGAGCCGGGGTGCCGGTGCTCGTCGCCGCGCACGACCTGCCGCCCGGCCGCGTCCTGTCCGAAGTGGACGTGACGCGCCGCGAGCTGCCGGTCGAGCTGGTCCCGGACGGCGCGCTGCGGGACGCCCCTGCCGCGCTGGGCCGGGTGCTCAGCGCCGCCGCCCGGCGCGGGGAACCGCTGACCGACGCACGCTTCAACGGCCCGACCGCGGCTTCCGGAGCCGGGGCGGTGTCCGCGCCGATCCGGCTCGCCGACCCCGAGGTGGCCGACTTCCTCGCACCCGGCAGGCGGGTGGACATCGTCACAGCCGCTCGGTCGCAAGGCCGTTCGGTGCTGGCCGAGAACGCCCCGGTGGTCGCGGTCCAGCCCGCGCAGGACCGCGGCAAGCACGGCCGACTCGTGTTCGTCGGGCTCCCGGAACGGCTCGCGGGCGAGGTGGCCGCAGCATCCCTCAACCAGACGGTCACCGTTACGCTGCGCTGAGTAGCATCCTTAGGCCGATTACCCCATCGATTCGGCGTTCATCCGTCCGTGAGCGCCGCAGCACCCTGACCTCGAAAGGAGCTCCAAGCGTGTTCAAGGGCTTCAAGGACTTCCTGATGCGCGGCAACGTGGTCGACCTGGCCGTCGCGGTGGTGGTCGGCAGCGCGTTCACCGCGCTGGTCACGTCCTTCACCACCGCCATCATCAAGCCGGTCATCGCGGCCACCGGCGGCGGCAACGTCACCGGCCTGACCATCCAGCTGCGCGCGGGCAACGACGCGTCGATCATCGACTTCGCGGCGGTGATCAACGCGGTGATCACCTTCCTCATCACCGCGGCGGTGGTGTACTTCCTGTTCGTGCTGCCCATGAAGACGATCAACGAGCGGCGCAAGAAGGGCAAGGAGGAGACCCCGGCGGACCCGACCGACATCGAGTTGCTGCTGGAGATCCGCGACCTGCTGCGCCGCGAGCAGGGCCTGCCCGCGGTCACGGGCCTGGCCAGCCAGCTGGAGAAGGCCGAGGTCACCATCGACGGCCAGCGGAAGGAGTAGGGCCCCGGGTCAGCGCGGGTCGTGGTGCGGCGGCCGGTTCTCGCGGTACCAGCGCTCGTCGTCCTCAGCGGGCGCCCGGTCCGACCGGTCGTCCGAGGTGGTCTCGGGCAGCACGTCGCCGAAGATCTCCGCGAGCTTGCGCCGCCGCTCCCGCTCGTTCCGACCTGTCTCGCCGTTCAACTCCAGACCTCCCACCGGCTCCGCGCCCGATCCCCGCAGGTGGCGCACCCCCATCATCCCGCACCCCGGGAGCCGGGCGAGGACACCGCCGACCCCGGGTGTGATGTCGACTACAGTTGAGGGCACGAGGTCCGCACAGCCGCGGGAGCGGCGCCAGGCGTTGGCTCACCGGGCGTCAGCCGCGGGAGGCGAGAACATGGGATTCCTGGACAAGGCCAAGGAACTGGCGAACCAGGCCAAGGGCAAGGCGGAGGAGCTCGCGGAGAAGGCGGGGCCGAGCGCCGCGAAGGGGCTCGACGCCGCCAAGTCGAGCTTGGACAAGGCCACCGGCGGCAAGTACCACGACAAGATCGAGACCGTCAGCGGCAAGGTCGAGGGCGTACTCAAGCGCGAGCACCACGACGGCCAGCACCCCAAGGCCACCGACGAGAAGGGGCCGGAGCCCGGCTCCCCCGGGGACAAGGGCCCCGGCGACACCGGTCAGGCACCGAAGACACCCTGACCGACTGGCGGAGCGGTGGCGGCTCCGCGTGGGGACCGCCACCGCTCCGCCTCGTCGGGGTCAGGCCGTCTCGAGGCCGGACAACTGTTCGATCACATGGGTCACCAGGGGCGTCAGGGTGGCCATGCCGTCGCGGACCGACGCACGCGAACCCGCGAGGTTGACCACCAGCGTGCTGCCGGAGACGCCGACCAGGCCGCGCGAGACACCCGCCTCGACGGCGCCCGCCGCCAGGCCGGAGGCCCGCAGGGCTTCCGCGATGCCCGGGATCGGCCGGTCCAGGACACCAGCTGTGGCGTCCGGGGTGACGTCCCGCGGCGACACACCGGTGCCGCCGACGGTGATCACCACGTCCACCCCGCCGATCACCGCGGTGTTCAGCGCGTTGCGGATGTCCACCGTCTCACCGGCCACCGCGACGGTGCCGTCGACGATGAACCCGGCCTCCTCCAGCAGCTCGGTCACCAGCGGACCGATGCTGTCCTCCTGCTCGCCCTGTGCGACGCGGTCGTCCACCACGACCACCAAAGCCCGTCCCAAACGCTGCGCGCTGCGTTCCATGCCGGTAACCGTAGTGCCAAGGGGTGGGTCGGTCAGAGCCAGCGAGCCGGTGAGTTCGGCCAACCGGCGCCGCTGCACCACGCCTGTTCCGTCGGACATGTTCCTCCTCATCACGAAGAAGCCGAGCTCCGGCGGGGTTTCCGCCCCGCATTCGCGAGCTGCGCCACAAGCCTTCCCCGCCGTCGGCCGCTCCGGGGGCGCGGAGGGGACAGGGCCAGCCCGGTGGGCGGCCGACGGCGGGGGAACGCGGCCCGGCGGTGCCGGGCCGCGCGTCCGGTCACCCCTGCCCGGCGAGCGTGGCGTCCACGGTGCGATCCCCGCCGCCCCCGCTGATGGTGATCTTGACGCGGTCGCCCGGCGCGTGCGAGCGGACCGCTGCCACCAGCGAATCGGGGTCGGTGATCGGCCGGGTGTCCACCTTGGTGATCAGGTCACCGACGCGGATCCCGGCCTGTTCGGCGGGGCCACCGGGCACGACGTTGCGAACCAGTGCTCCCGGCTGGTTGCCGACGCCGATCAGCACGCCGAGCGTGGTCTGGGTGGCCGAACCCCGCTCCTTGAGCTCGTTGGCGATCCGCCAGGCCTGGTCGATCGGGATCGCGAACCCGAGACCGACCGATCCGGCCTGCCCCTGCCCGTTTCCGGGGCTGTAGATCGCCGAGTTGATGCCGACCACGTTGCCGTCCATGTCGACCAGCGGACCACCGGAGTTGCCGGGGTTGATCGCCGCGTCGGTCTGCAGCGCGTTGAGCACGGTGTCCTCGCTGCCGGACTCGCCGCCGGCGCGCACCGGGCGGTCCTTGGCGCTGATGATCCCGCTGGTCACGGTGCCGGACAGGCCGAACGGTGAACCGATGGCCACCACCGGGGCGCCGACCGGCAGGTCGTCGCTGCGGCCCAGCTGGGCCGGGGTGAGCCCGGTGATGTCGGCCTTGACCACCGCGAGGTCGGACTTCGGGTCGGTGCCGACCACCCGCACCGGCGCGGAGCGGCCGTCCTGGAACTGCGCGGTGATCTGGCCGCGCGCACCGCCACCGTCCACCACGTGGTTGTTGGTCAGGATGTAGCCGTCGTCGCTGATCACGATGCCGGACCCCTCGCCGGAACCGCGCGCGGTGACCAGCTGCAGCTGGACGACGCTGGGCAGCACCCGCTCGGCCACCTGCTGCACCGAGCCCTGCGGCGCGGTGCTGATGCTGCGCGCCGGGCGCGACTCGTCCAGCGACGTCACACCGGGCCCCTGGTCACCGAACTGGTAACCCACGTACCCGCCGACCCCGCCGCCGACCAGCCCGCACACCAGGGCGAGCGCGGCCACGCCCGCGACCAGCCCGCTGCGGCGCGACCGCTGCGGCGGAGGCGGCACGGCGGCGTGCCCACCGGCCGACGGCCAAGGCGCGTGCGGGAACTGCTGCGTCGCGTGCGGCTGCGCTCCCTGCGCCGCGTACGACTGCTGCCCCTCCGGCTGGGCCGCGTACGGGCTCGTCGCCTCCGACGGCCGCACGTACGGGTTCGTCGCCTCCTGCTGCGCGTACGGCTGCTGGCCCTCGGGCTGCTGCGGCTGCTGGGGCGAACCGGGTTGCTGGGCCTGCTGGGGCTGCGGCGAGCCGGGCGGCTGTGGCTGCTGTGGCGACACCCCGGCTGGTGGCGTGTCGCCGGTGCTCGCGGACGTGCCTTCCGGCCGCGGCGTCGGTTCTTCCGGCTGGTTGCCGGAACCCGGGGTGTGATCGGTCATGCCCCCACTCTGCTCCACGCGGCTGAGAGCCGCCTGAGACCCCCCTGTGGACGCGCCTAGACGTGGGGGTGGGTTTGTGACCTTGGCCGCATGGTTGGGCCCGCGGACCAGTGGTGGGCCGTGGATAGGAGCCGGAGACCAGGGGTGAGCCGTGGATAGGAGCCGGAGACCAGGGGTGAGCCGTGGATAGGAGCCGGAGACCAGGGGGATACCGGCGTGGGCTTTGGGGTGGAGGGGCGACGTTGCGGGCGGGGCTGGTTTTGGGTTCAGAGCGGTAGGCGGTCGGCTTTGGGGAGATGCAATTTCAATCGAAATTGCTCGTTCTCGACGGAACCTGCGGTGGTGGGTGTGCAATTTCAATCGAAATTGCAACCGTCACCACCCCTCCGATGCTGTCCGGGTTCTGTGCGCGTGCGTGGACCGCGCGGCTCAGGCTCTCAGGCGGGTTGCTTGTTGTTCTGGGGTTGTGTCGTTGATCCAGACCCCCATGCCTGATTCCGAGCCTGCCAGGTACTTGAGCTTGTCCGCCGAGCGGCGGATGGAGAAGAGTTCCAGGCGGAGCCAGGAGAGGTCCCTGCCCACTCGGACCGGGGCCTGGTGCCAGGCCGCGATGTAGGGGAGGGGTCGTTCGTAGAGGTTGTCCAGGCGGCGGAGGACTTCCAGGTAGGTCGCGGCGAAGTCGTCCCGCTCCTCGGGGGTGAGGGCCGGGATGTCCGGGACCCTCCGGTGCGGGACCAGGTGGACTTCCACCGGCCAGCGGGCTGCTGCCGGGACGTAGGCCGTCCAGTGGTCGGAGTCGATGATCACGCGCTCACCGGACTCGCGTTCGGCTGCCAGGACGTCTGCCTGGACGTGGCGGCCGTGCCGGGAGAGGTAGTCCTCCGCGACCCGGAGCATCTTGCCGGTCTTCGGGGTGACGAACGGGTACCCGTAGATCTGGCCGTGCGGGTGGTGGAGCGTCACCCCGATCTCCTCGCCCCGGTTCTCGAAGCAGAAGACCTGCTCCACGCCCGGGATCCCGGCCAGGGCGGCGGTCCGGTCGGCCCAGACGTCCACGACGCCGCGGGCTTGGGCCGGGGTGAGCGCGCTGAACGAGGAGTTGTGGTCCGAGGTGAAGCAGACGACCTCGCAGCGGCCGCGGGCGGGCGCGGACGGCACCACCGGCATGCCCTCCACTGTGGAGTCCTCACCGGGGATGCCTTGGGCGAACGACGGGAACTGGTTCTCGAAGACCACCACGTCGTAGTCGGGTTCCGGGATCTCGGTGGGCCGCCCCGGGGTGCTGGGGCACAGCGGGCAGAGCTCGGCCGGTGGTTTGTAGGTGCGCGACTGGCGGTGCGCGGCGATCGCCACCCACTCGCCGGTCAGCGGGTCCCGGCGCATCTCCGACGCCGGGGCCTGCGGCGGCAGCTCGCGGGTGTCCTCGGCGTCCCGGACCCGCGACGGGTCGGCGTCGAAGTAGATGATCTCCCGGCCGTCGGCCAGCTTCCGTGCGGTGCGCTTCACAGTTCCGCCTCTCCGGGCCGTGCGGTGGCGGTCGCCTCCGGGGTTGCGGCGCGGCTGCCCATCAGTCCTCCTCAGCGCCTTGCTGATCCGCCAGCAGCAGCTCCACGTGCTCGCCCAGCAGCTGCCGGGCCTCGGTGGGCAGGCCCTGGTCGCTGATCAGCAGGTCGACCTCGTCGAAGTCGACGATCGTGGAGATCCCGACGGTCGACCACTTGGAGCTGTCGGCGACCACCACCAACCGGCCAGCCGCCTCGGCCAGCGCCCGGTTCGTCTCGCCTTCGTTGAGGTTGGGCGTGGTGAAGCCCGCGCGGGGCGCCATCCCGTGCACGCCGAGGAACACCATGTCCAGGTGCAGCGAGCGCAGCGCCTGGACCGCGACCGGCCCGACCAGCGCGTCCGACGGGGTCCGCACGCCGCCGGTGAGCACCACGGTGCGGTCGGTGCGCCCGCGCCGCTGCAGCGCGTCGGCGACGCGGACCGAGTTGGTCACCGCGGTCAGGTCCGCGACGTCGTCGAGGTGGCGGGCCAGCGTCCAGGTGGTGGTGCCCGCGGACAGCCCGATCGCCGTGCCGGGCTGGACCTGGTGGGCGGCGAGGGCGGCGATGGCCTCCTTCTCGGCGAGCTGGCGCACCGACTTGGCCTCGAAGCCCGGCTCGTCGGTGCTGCGGCCGACCACCGAGGTCGCGCCGCCGTAGACCTTCTCCACCAGGCCGCGGCGGGACAGCGCGTCGAGGTCGCGGCGGATGGTCATGTCCGACACGCCCAGTCGCAGCACCAGTTCGCCGACCTGCACCGCACCGGTGCGCCGCACTTCGTCGAGGATGACTTCCTGGCGTTGCCGTGCGAGCACACTCGTCCCCTCAGATCAGCGAAGCGAACAAGAACCAACACTACCCGAATGAGTGATACGCGGAAGTGTGGTTGCGCGAATTCCCGCCGTTCGCCCGGCGAGGACGTCCCCACTGGCCCTGGCATGCGGGAAGTCGGTCACCCGCGGCCACTAGGCGCCGCCACCAGCGCGACCTCGCGGACCGCGCTCGCCAGACGAGTTTTGACGCATGCTGTTCATTGCTGTTCGGTCTGCGGTGTGCTCCCCGGCAGCGCCATGCGCAGCAGCGCACCGCCCTCCGGCGCCTCGCCGGCCCACACCGAACCGCCATGCCGCTCCGCGACCTGCTTGACGATCGACAGCCCCAGCCCGGAGCCCGGCAACGTCCGCGCGTCCGACGACCGGTAGAAGCGCTCGAACACGTACGGCCGATCCACCGGCGCGATGCCCGGCCCGCTGTCGGCGACCTCCAGCAGCACCTGCCCGGAACCGGGATCCGGCACCAGGTCGACCCGCACCCGGCCCTCGTCCGGGCTCCACTTCGCGGCGTTGTCCAGCAGGTTCAGCACCGCCCGCTCCAGCGCGGTGGCGTCGCCCATCATCACCCACGGCTGCAACCGCACCTCGAACTCGATGCGCGGCGCGCGCCGCCGCGCCCGGCTCAACGCGCGCTCCACCACGTCCACCAGGTCCACCGGCTCGTGCACCGCCTGCGGGGTGTCCTCCCTTGCCAGCTCCACCAGGTCGCCGACCAGCGCGGACAGCTCGGTCACCTGGGCCTGGACGTCGGCGAACATCTCCTGCCGGTCCTCCTCGGCCAGGTTCGGCGCGTCCGGCCGGGCCGAAGCCATCAGCAGCTCCAGGTTGGTGCGCAGCGAGGTCAGCGGGGTGCGCAGCTCGTGCCCGGCGTCGGCGACCAGCCGCCGCTGCCGCTCCTGCGACTCGGCCAGCGCGCTGAGCATGCCGTTGAAGCTGGCCGTCAGGCGGGACAGCTCGTCGTCGCCGTCGACCGGGATCGGCCGCAGGTCACCGGTCAGCGCCACGCGCTCGGTCGCGGCGGTCAACCGCTGCACCGGGCGCAACCCGGCCCGCGCGACCGCCGTCCCGGCCGCCGCGGCGAGCAGGATCCCGGCGCCGCCCATCACCACCAGCACCACGCTGAGCTGGGCGAGCGTGCGCTGAGTGGGGTCCAGCGAGGTGGACATCACCAGCGCGGCGTTCTGCCCGGTCGGCACCGCCACCACCCGGCTGTTGGTGCGCTGGTCGGTGCGCCGGGACTGGGGCACCTCGCCGCGCGCCACCGCCAGCTCGGCGTAGCTCAGCGGCGGCCGCTGGCCCTTCGGGCCGAACTCGGAGCCGTCCGCGCCCAGCACGCTGATCTTGAAGTTCGTCGCGGTGAAGAACGCCACCGGCACCTGCTGCAGGTCGGCGGTGCGCACCAGCGGGCCCTCGGCGGCCTCCACCGCGCGTTCGGTCAGGCTGTCGTCCAGCTGCTGGTAGAGGCTGTCCCGCACGGTGACGAACGCCGCGACCGACACCAGCGCGACGGCACCCGCCACGCAGATCGCGGCCAGCCAGGTGACGCGGTTGCGCAGCGTGACCCGCTGGAACCGGCCCCGCGGGCGCGGCTGCTCCAGGTCCGGTGGGGGCGGGGCGGGGACCGTCACGGCGGCGTCTCGCGGAGCACGTAGCCGACACCGCGGACGGTGTGGATCAGCCGCGACTCACCCTCGGCCTCGGTCTTGCGGCGCAGGTAGCCGATGTAGACCTCCAGGGCGTTGCCCGAGGTCGGGAAGTCGTAGCCCCACACGTCCTCCAGCAGGCGGCTGCGGGTCAGCACCTGCTTGGGGTGCGCCATCAGCAGCTCGAGCAGGGCGAACTCGGTGCGGGTGAGACTGATCGGGCGCTCGCCGCGGCGGACCTCGCGGGTGCCGGGGTCCAGCTCCAGGTCAGCGAAGCGCAGCGCCGCCGGGTGCTCGTCCGGACCGGCCTCCGGCGGGCTGGCGCGGCGCAGCAGCGCGCGCAGCCGGGCCAGCAGCTCCTCCAGCGCGAAGGGCTTCGGCAGGTAGTCGTCGGCGCCCGCGTCCAGCCCGGCGACCCGGTCGGAGACCGCGTCGCGGGCGGTGAGCACCAGGATCGGCAGGTCGTCACCGGTGCTGCGGAGCCGCCGGGCGACCTCCAGCCCGTCCAGCCGGGGCATCATCACGTCGAGCACCATGGCGTCGGGGCGGCTGGCGGCCAGCTGGTCCAGGGCCTGTTGACCGTCCGCGGCGAGCTCCACCTGGTACCCGTTGAACTGCAAGGACCGGCGCAGGGATTCCCGCACGGCACGATCGTCGTCGACGACGAGGATGCGCATGGGCACAGTCTTACCCCTGGCCCTGAGAACGAGCTGAGAACCGCACCTGTCGTCGTGCCGCGCCGTGATGACCATCTCACCTCCGGCGCGGGCTGATCACCCGCGGTGACCAGCCCGCGCCGGTCGGGTCACGGCTGGTGGAAGTGCCGGATGAGGGCGCGCGGCACCAGCCGCCGCTGCCCGTCCACGACGATCGGCACCAGGTCCGGCGCTGCCGCCTTCCACTGCGACCTGCGGTGCCGCGTGCGGCTCCGCGACATCCTGCGCTTCGGGACTGCCATGTCTCCTCCTCGTGCTCAGCGGGTGCGGCCGCCGTAGCGGCGGTGGAACTTCTCCACCCGGCCCTGGGTGTCGAGCACCCGCTGGTCACCGGTCCAGAACGGGTGCGAGTACGCGGTCACGTCGATCACGACCAGCGGGTAGGAGTTGCCGTCCGCCCACTCGACGCGCGCGTCGGAGGTCGCGGTTGACCGGGTCAGGAAGCTCTGCCCGGTGGTGCGGTCCTGGAACACGACCGGGCGGTACTCGGGGTGGATGCCGGGTTTCACGGTGCCTCCTCGTGGTGTCGGGGTCGTGCGCTCACGACCGGTTGCGCCGTTCGCCCGCGGCGTCGGCGGAGCGCTCCGCCGGGTCGTCGCCGCAGGGATCGGTGTGCCACTCGCCGAACGGGTCGGCGTAGTGCGCCCAGGCCTGCTCGCCGGCGGCGAGCTCGTCGTCGGTCAGCAGGGCGCGGCGGAGGGTGCGGACGATGTGCTGCGGATCGGCCTCGTGGGCGATCACGACCAGCTCCTGCACCCGGTCGCCGTAGTAGTCGTCCCAGTTCAGCGAGGCCCTGACCTGCCGCTCCGCGGACACCTCGGCGCACTGCTCGGGCGCCAGCGAAGCCAGCCACGGACCCCCGTGCGCGACGCCGAGCCCACCCCCGGCGGACTCGACCTGCAGCGCCACGTCGGGCTGGCTGGCCACCCACACCCGGCCCCGGGTGCGCACCACGCCGTCGAGCAGCACGTCGATGGCCTCGTGCAGGCGTTCCGGGTGGAACGGTCGGCGCTCCTCGAACAGCACCGTCGACACCCCGGCGTCGGTGTCCAACGGCGGCTGCCCCCGCAGCAGCGGGCCGTACGGCCCGTCGACCTCACCCCGCCGCGCCCCGCCGGGGATCCGCGCCAGCAGCCCGGGGACGTCCAACCGCGATTCCGATGGAACTCGCGGATCGGGCTCCCACCGGACTCGCGGCGCCGCTGGGGACAGGCGCGCGATCACGGCCTCGGTGCGCACCTGGGTCCAGCGGTCGTCGGCCTCGCCCAGCAGGACGACCGCGTCGGCGAACTCCACCTGCCCGACCGCGACCTGCGCCACGGTGCGCTCGTCGTCGGGGCTGCCGCCGATGCCGCGTTCGACCAGCTCCTCCTCGCCGGTCGCGTCGGCCAGCCAGGTCGCCGCGTCGACCGCGGTGATCACGGCCTCGACGCGGACGTCGGTGGTCAGCGGCCGACCGTCGACCTCGACGTGCTGCAGCGCCCAGCAGATCGTCTCCGGTTCCAGCGCCGGGTCGAGCTGCACGACGACCCTGGTCACCTCCGGCGCGGCGGTCAACCTGCGCAGCAGGGGCAGCAGGTCCTCCCGCAGGGTGCAGGACACGCAGCCGTGCGCCAGTTCCAGCACCTCGACCTGCTCGGTACCGCCGCGGCGGATCAGGCGCCGGACCACGCCCTGGGCGACTTCGCGCAGGTCGTGGTGCACGAGCGCGGTGCCCGCCGGGTCGCTGCACCGGACCGCCTCAGCGGTCGACGCGACCTGGTCCGCGCGGATCCCGGCCACCATGACCAGCGGCATCGCGGACGACTCGGTTTCCATCCCCACCTCAATCGACAACGGTTTTCATCTATGCCGCCCACATGGTACCCTCGGACGTGGTCATATTGAAAATGGATGTCATTATCGAGAGGTAGGTCATGTCCATCCGCTGCCAGGTGACCGGGATGCAGCCCGGCTACGGCAACCAGGTCTCCCACTCCCACCACCGCACCCGCCGCCGCTGGCTGCCCAACGTCCAGCGCAAGCGCTACTGGCTGCCCTCGGAGGGCCGCTGGATCCGGCTGCGGGTGTCCGCGAAGGGGATGGGGACGATCGAGAAGCGCGGCATCGAAGCAGTCGTCGCCGAGATGCGCGCCCGAGGGGAGCGGCTCTGATGGCCAAGAGCACCGACACCCGGCCAGTGATCAGGCTGCGCTCCACCGCGGGCACCGGCTTCACCTACGTGACGACCAAGAACCGCCGCAACGACCCGGACCGGCTGGTCCTGCGCAAGTACGACCCGGTCGCGCGCGAGCACGTCGAGTTCCGCGAAGAGCGCTGACCCCAGCGCACCGACGAGAGGAAGCGGCCCAGTGGCCAAGAAGTCCAAGATCGCCCGCAACGAGCAGCGGCGAGCGCTCGTCGCCCGGTACGCCGAGCGGCGGGCCGAGCTGAAGGAGATCATCGCCGCCCCCGGCAGCAGCCCGGAGCAGCGCAGCGCGGCCCAGCTGGAGCTGCAGCGCCAGCCGCGCGACGCGAGCCCGGTCCGGGTGCGCAACCGGGACGCCATCGACGGGCGGCCCCGCGGGTACTTCCGCAAGTTCGGCGTCTCCCGGGTGCGGCTGCGCGCGCTGGCGCACTCCGGCGAGCTGCCCGGCGTGGCGAAGTCGAGTTGGTGAGCCGTGCGCACCACCGACCGCCGCAAGCCCAACCTGCTCCAGCGCGAGGGGGTCGTCCAGGTGGACTGGAAGGACACCGCGCTGCTGCGCAAGTTCCTGTCCGACCGGGGCAAGATCCGCTCCCGCCGGGTCACCGGCCTGACCACGCAGGAGCAGCGCGACGTCGCGCGGGCGATCAAGAACGCCCGCGAGATGGCGCTGCTCCCGTACCCGGGCAACGCCCGTAGATGAGCGGTCCCGGGGCTGTGGTGCCGCCAGTCCGACACCACAGCCCCCTGCCCGTGGCGGCGCCTCGCCGGGCAGGATGGACGGCGATGACGATCGCCGGACGCCCCAAGTTGACCGAGACCGCCCCCGCCGCCGACCTCTACGAGGTGATCAACCGACGCCGCGACGTGCGCCGCGAGTTCACCGGCGCGGAGATCCCCGAGCCGGTGCTGCGCCGCGTGCTCACCGCCGCGCACAGCGCGCCCAGCGTCGGGCTGTCCCAGCCCTGGGACTTCGTGCTGGTCCGCGACGAGGCCACCCGCCGCGCCTTCCGCGAGCACGTGCTCGCCGAGCGCAGCGTGTTCGCCTCCCAGCTCGACGAGGAGCGCGCCGGGACCTTCGCCAAGATCAAGGTCGAGGGCATCGCGGAGTCCTCGCTCGGCATCGCCGTCACCTACGACCCCGAGCGCGGCGCGCCCCAGGTGCTCGGCCGCCACGCGATCGCCGACGCCGGGCTGTACTCGGTGTGCCTGGCCATCCAGAACCTGTGGCTGGCGGCCACCGCGGAGGGGCTGGGCGTGGGCTGGGTCAGCTTCTACCGGGAGGAGTTCCTGCGCCGCCTGCTCGGCATCCCGAGCGGGGTGCGCCCGGTCGCCTGGCTGTGCGTGGGCCCGGTGCGCGCGCTGGCCGACGCGCCCGACCTGGAGCGGCACGGCTGGCGCCAGCGGCTCCCGCTGGACGACGTCCTGCACTACGACAAGTACGGGAACGGTCGCAACCGGTAGCCTGTAGCGCGACAAGACCGCCCGCTCGCGGTTCCACGACGAGGTGCGCCCCCTGCGAGGAAGCGGTGCAGCACGATGATCCGCTGATGGTCGGGCACATCCCGGCCCAAGACCGCCAGGTGCGGTCGTTGCTGGACTCCGGCCGCTTCGCCGAGGCCGAGGCGGCGTTCGAGGAGCTGGTCGCGGCCGGGGCGAACCGGGTCTCGGAGCAGTGGAACCGCTCCGCGGTGCTGGTGCACCGGGCTTCCCTGGCCTGGCGCCTGAAGCACATCCCGATCGCGCTGGAGCTGCTCGCCGAGGGCTGGACCGAGCTCGACGTGGACCGGCCGGAGGGCGCGGCCGCCGCGCACACCGTCAGCATGCTCGGCTACCTGCTGGAGACCATCGGCCACCGTGGCCCGGCGCTGGAGATGATGGCGCTGTCGGTGCAGCTGGCCCGCGACTCCGACGACATGGCGGCGCTGGCCCACTGCCTGTGCCGCGAGGGCAACGCCCGCATCTTCCGCGCCGCCACCCTTCCGAGTGAAGACCGGTACGCGCAGTTCGCCCTGGCCCGCGACCTGTTCGAGGAGGCGCGGTCGCTGTCCCTGCCGGGCCAGGTGAAGCGCTCGGCGATGGCGGGGCTGGCGCGGGCGCTGGTCGGGGTGGGCGAGCTGGACACCGCCGAGCAGGTCGCGCAGGAGGCCCTCGCGCTGGCCCGCGCGGCCGACGACTGGTTCACCTCGGCGGTGGCGAACTGGGTGCTGGCGGCGGTGCGGCGCCAGCAGAACCGGCTGGAGGAGGCCCGCACGCTGGCCAGCCGAGCGCTCGACGCCGCGGAGACCATCCGCGACCCGATGTTGATGAGCCAGTTCTCCCTGGACCTGGCGGCGATCTGCGAGGCGCTGTGCGACCCGGTCGGCGAGTCGGCCGCCCTGCGCAGGACGGTCGCGGCGAGCCGCCTGGCGGTCGACGCGCTCCGCGAAGGCCTGGGCCAGGCCCTGGAGCAGCGCCGCGTCGCGGTGCAGGCCCAGCGGATGGCGATGGCCGCGCGCGAGGCCGCGCTCCGCGACCCGCTGACCGGCCTGACCAACCGCCTCGGCCTGGAGCGCCGCGCACCCCTGCTGCTGGAGCAGACCGCGGCTGCGGGCCGGGTCCCGTGGCTGGTCCTGCTGGACGTCGACTGGTTCAAGGACGTCAACGACCTGGCCGGCCACACCGCGGGCGACGTCGTCCTCCAGGAGGTGGCGCACCTGCTGCGCCGCGAGTGCCGCGCCGACGACCTGATCTGCCGCTGGGCCGGGGACGAGTTCGTGGTGCTGCTGGTCGGCTCCAGCGAGGAGTCCCGCGACGCCGGGCCGGTGGTCGCCGAGCGCATCCGCGCGGCGGTGCACAACCACGACTGGCGCCTGGTGCTGGGCCGGATCACCAAGGCCCCGACGGTGAGCATCGGCGTCGCGGCGGGCCCGGCGAACCTGGAACACCTGTTCGCTGCGGCGGACATCGCCCTGTACCGGGCGAAGCGGGCGGGCCGCAACCGCGTGGAGATCGACCAGCGCCCGGCCTCGGACTCGTCGACCACGGGCTGAGCGCACCCGCTCCGGACCTCGCCGCAGGACTAGGATGGGCGGTCATGCGCACCGCGCGAGATCGCCATCGGGACGCAGGGAGAACCCGCTCTGAGCAGCTACAATCCGCCGGAAGCCCGGAAGCCCGGAAGCCCGGAAGCCCGGAAGCCCGGAAGCCCGGAAGCCCGGAAGCCCGGAAGCCCGGAAGCGGCGGAGCGCGCGGGTCGCTGGGACAGCGCGCCGGTCGAGCGCCGGGTGCTGGGCGTCGTCCGCACCCTGACGGCGCTGGACCGCCTGCTCGACGTGCTCCCGCTGCTGGCCGACGACATGCGGGTGGAGACCCGCTTCGCGGTCGCGGCCGGTTCTGAGTTCGCGGCGAACCTCACCGAGCAGCTGCACCTGACCGGCGCCCAGGTCGTCGACTGGGGGACCGCGATCGGCAAGGACTTCGACTTCGCCCTCTCCCCCAGCGGCAACGGCCCGCTGCACGAGCTCGAGGTGCCGGTCCTGACGCTGCCGCACGGCGCGGGCCACAACAAGCTGCGCGCCACCGAATCCGGTGTCGCCGAAGAGGTTTCCGGGCTCTCCCGCACCCAGCTGGTGCACGAGGGACGAGTGGTCCCGGCCGTCGTCGGCCTGTCCCACCCGAGCCAGCTCGCCCAGCTCGCCAGCCAGTGCCCGGAAGCGGCGCCGCGCGCCGAGGTGATCGGCGACCCCTGCTACGCGCGCCTGCGCGCCAGCCTGCCGATGCGCGAGCAGTACCGCACCGCCCTGGCGGGCGACCGCGAGCTGGTGGTGGTGGCCTCGACGTGGGGCCCGGACTCGCTGTTCGCGAGGTGCGGTGACCTGCCGAGACGGCTCACCCGGGAACTACCGGACCACCGGACCGCCCTCGTCCTGCACCCGAACATCTGGCAGAAGTACGAGGACCTGCAGCTGCGGACCTGGCTCGGCACGGCCCTGCGCAACGACCTGCTCCTGGTCCCGCGCCTGCGGAAGTGGCAGGCGGCCCTGGTCGCCGCGGACGTCGTGATCACCGACCACGGCTCCCTGGCCCTCTACGCCGCCGCCCTGGGAAAACCCCTGCTCCTAGCAACCTTCAGCAACACCGAGGTGGTCCCGAACTCCCCGATGGCGCTCCTCGGCGACCAAGCCCGCCGCCTGGACCTGACCGCCCCGCTGCGCCCCCAGGTAGAAGCAGCGGCGCCACTCCCCGACCACCACCACCTCGCCGACCTGACCTTCGCCCCCAACTCCCACGAACGCCTCCGCGAACTGCTCTACCGCCACCTGGAACTACCCGAACCCCCCTGGCCACCCCACCCACTACCGGTGGCCCCCTTCACCCCGCGCTGAGCTTCGCGCGGACCCGGTCGGCTCCGGGGCTGGCTGCCTGCTGGTAGATCTCCAGGGCTTCTTCGAGGCACTCCTGCGCACCCGGTTGGCCCAGCGCCACCAGGGAATCCGCGAGCAGTTCCAGGGGTTCTGCCAGGTCGAAGGACGAGCGCTCGCGCGTGGCCTCGACCGCGCCGCGGAGCAGGGTGATCGCCAGTTCGTGCTGGCCGAGGGCTTGGTGGGCGCGGGCCGTGGCGACTCGGATGCGGCTCGGCAGGCGCCTGTCCTCGGGGAACTGGGCGATGCGGTCCTGCGCTTCGGCCAGCACCTGGAGGGCCTCGGCGTGCCGTCCGAGGGCGGCGAGCGAGGTGCCGGTCAGGTACTCCTGGATCGCCATGCCGCGCTGGCGACCCAGTTCCTCGTTGAGCTGGCGGGCTCGCTGGAAGTTCCCGATGGCCGCGTCGAACTCGCCGCTGGCGTGCAGCGCCTTGCCCTGGAACTCCAGCGCCGAGGCCAGGACGCGTCGGTGTCCGGCGCGTTCGGCGACCGCGACGGCTTGTGCGCACTCCGCGCGCGCTTCGTCGAGCTCACCGCACTCCACCAGCAGCTGGCCGCGCAGGCTGCGCATGCGGGCTTCGGCGACCGGGTCTTCGAGTGCCACCGCCGAGTCGATCGCCACCACCAGCGCGGCCAGGGTGTCGGAGTAGTGCTTGTCCTGGTTGTGCAGCGCCCACAGTGGACCGTCGCAGAGCGCGATCACGTCGACGTGCCAACCGCTCTCGGCGGCCAGCCGGACCATGCCGAGCAGGTTGACGCGCTCGGCCCGCAACCACTCCAGCGCTTGCTCCCTGGTGAACGGGTTCTCCCCGGCGAGGTCGTCGTCGACGACGCGCAGCCGGGTCGGCTCCATCACCGCCCGGTCCGCGAACGCGCCCTGCTGCCGGTACCAGGCGACGAGGCGCCGGACGGCGTCGTCGGGCCGGGCATCGGCCGCGTCGAGGGTTTCCGCGGCGTGCACCGCCACCAGGTCGTGGAGCAGGAACTGCTCCTGATCGTTCTCTTCCACCAGACACGTCCTGTGCAGTTCGGCGAGATGGGTATCGGCATCGACCTCGGTGAGGTCGGCTAACGCCGCGACCGCGCCAACCGGCAGCGCGAGCCCGACCCGCCCCAGCAGCCCGTACAGGCGGGCCTCGTCCCGCGACAGCTGCTCCACCGCGAGGTCCAGCTCCGAGAACGCCTCGCGGAAGTGCCGCCGCCGCCTGCTCCGGTCGGACAGCTCCCGGACCGCCCGCGCGATGGTCCACGACGTCCGCCTGTTCAACAGACCGATCATCACGTGCAGCGCGATGGGCAACCCGCCACACGCGGCCACCAGCTCCGCCGCGGCGGCGGGCTCGGCGTCCACCCGCTCCCGCAGCCCGTTCCGCCGCAGGTAGTCGAGCGCGTGCGCGGCCCCGAGCGGTTCCAGCCGGATCGGCCGAGCCCCGTCCGCGACCAGCTCAGCCCCGTCGTGGTGACTGGTGCACAGCACGAAGCTCTCGCCGGACGCGGGCAGCAGCTGCACGACGTCCCGCAGCTCGGCGACGTTGTCGAAGAAGAACAGCAGCTTCCGGTCCTTCGTCCAGCTCCGCAGCATGGCGACCCTGTCCCCGGTGGCCCGCGGAATCCGCTCCCCCGCGACACCGAGCGAGCGCAAGCAGTGCTCGGCGGCTTCACCCAGCGCCCGCAACCCCAACCCGAAGTCGAACGCGACCTGCCCGTCCGCGAACCCCTCGCGCACCCGGTGCGACCAGTGCACGGCCAACGCGCTCTTGCCCACCCCGCTGACCCCACTGATCACCGCACAACCGGCCCGCCCCCGCCGCTGCTCCCCGAGCACCCGGTCCAGCTCGGCCAGCGGAGCCTCCCGGTCGACGAAGTGCAGCGGCGGCGCGGGCAGCTGCCCCAGGTCGGCGCCGCCCGGATCCCCGTGGAAGTGCAGGTCCCCGTTGATCACCCCGGCCTGCACGACGCTGCGCGCGGTACCGCGGAACTCGTTGCCCATACCCACCCCAGTGGCGCCGAACGGTAACGATCACCTGACGATACGCGACGAGCCCCACCTCCCGGCCCACCCGCACAACCCCAACCGGTGCCAACCCCCACCAACGGGCCGGGTACCCTCCAACCAGGCCCTCGTAGCTCAGGGGATAGAGCACCGCTCTCCTAAAGCGGGTGTCGCAGGTTCGAATCCTGCCGGGGGCGCCAGCCGAATCAGCCTGCTGACCTGCGCCGAGACGCCAGATCGATGATCTTGGCTCCTGCCGCAGCATCCCCAGATGGGGGCAAAATGGGGGCAGCGTTAGGAGCCAGCCCCCCGTCCAGGGCCGCGGCGACCGCCGCATGGTCACACTCGTCGTGCCGCTCGTGCCGTGGTCCACGCACTGCTGCGCTGGGGCCGAGCTGCGACTGCCCGCCTCGATCACGCGGGGACTGCTCGGCTCGACCAGGCCGCCGTCCTACAGCCCGCCGGGCCCAGACGAGAGGTAGCCTGACAGGTGGCAACCACCGTGCCCCCACGCCCGAATCCGTGGGAAGCAAATCCAATTGCCGGTAGCGGACCGTGGCTGCTAGCAAAGGCGGCATGAAGCCCGCCGAGATCATCAAGACCGCCGCGGACTGCTTGAACCCCACCGAGCAGGACGACCGGGCATCCGGAAGCGTGGCCGCCGCGATCGTCACGCGTCATGGCGATGTGTTCCGCGGGGTCTGCATCGACACCGCGTGCAGCATGGGGTTCTGCGCCGAGCACGCGGCGGTCGCGGCGATGGTCACTGCGAGGCAGTTCCAGATCGCCCAGGTAGTCGCGGTGACTCGCGATGAGCGGACGAACACCCTGATGGTCCTGCGACCCTGCGGTCGTTGCCGCGAGTTCATGCAACAAATCGACCGCCGCAACCTCGATGCCGAATTTGTCCTGGGACCGGACCGGGTCACGACCTTGAGCGAGCTGCTTCCGGCTAGGGACGCCCAGGCAGCTGAAAGTCCCAGCGGCTGACCTGCCGAGCAGGTACTGCCCAGTACTCCGTTGTAGGTCGTTTGTAGGTCGTTCTGCCGCCGAAGCACGAGCGCCCCACGCTGCAACCCTGATCGGGTTCGGCAGGCTATCCGGCACCGCGCCGCCTGAACCAACGCGTCCCCGCACTCAGTGAAGGGTTCGGGGCGCGTTCCGCGTTCTAGTCGCTGCTCGCCCCGGCGACCGCCTCATCAGCTCGGGCTACCACCGTCGAGGGCTCCCCACCGCCGCGAGCTGCGCTGCCTCCGCACTTGTCAGTGGTTGAACCACCTCCGACCGGCCCACACATCAACCTGGCCTTCTGTGGCTAGACCTCGCTACCCCCTGGAACCGCTCCCCTGAAGCGGGTGTCGCAGGTTCGAATCCTGCCGGGGCCACAAAACCGCTGGTCACGACCTTGGGACACGCAGCTCCTCCAGGTTGTGCAAGCGCGCCTACGTGGCCGAACCACCGTCACTTTTCGAGGGCGACGGTGATGGGTCTGGAGCAGCCGCAGGCATCTCCGTGATCGGGTCCATCACGCGCACCGTGGCTCCGTAGTTGCGTGCCGCCTTGAACAGGCACGCCAACGATGCGGCTGTCCGCTGGCCGTCAGCCGGGTCCAGGACCAGCCACCATGCCCGCGTCTCAGCGTCGTAGGTCGCACCGGACCGCTGGAGCAGTGCGCGCTGACGCTGCCACGTGTCCTCGTCCCGCTGAGGCACGCCCTTCGCCATGATCGAAATTCGAGTGTCGCCCATGGTGTGATCCTGCCCGTTCCCTGACACCCGGACTTCGCCAACCGGCCTCGAAACCTGATCTGGCACTAGCGACCGCTGGATCTGGTTCGGTGGTCGTCAGTAGCGTGTTCGGGCATGCGGCACGAGACCAGCGTGGTGATCTCCGCTCCGCCGGACGAGGTGTGGGCCGTGTTGGCCGACGTTCCCGGCTGGCCCGGGTGGACGCCCACCGTCAACTCCGTCGTGGCGTTGGACGACGGGCTCCAGGTCGGGCACCGGTTTCGGGTCGAGCAGCCCGGCGTGCCCGCAGCCGTGTGGCACGTGGTCGAGGTCGAGCCGGGCTCGTCGTTCAGCTGGGCAACCCGCTTCGCGGGCGGCCGGATGGTCGCCTCGCACTGGATCCGCCCCACCGGCGACGGCAGCGAAGTCCGCCTGCGGATCACCTACTCCGGCGGCCTGGCCCCACTCCTCACGCCCCTGGTCTCGCGACGCATCCGACGCTTCGTCGAGGCAGAAGCCGCCGCTCTGCAGCGCACCTGCGGAACTTCGAGTACCTGAACTCCTCCATCGCGCTCCCCAGCCGTGCCGAAGGCTGGCCCCCGCTTCCCGACCACAGCCCTTGGTGGTTGCCAAAGGTCACAAACTCGGCAAAGTGGCCGTACCTGAGCCGCAGCTCTGCCAGGATGATCAGCGGGTCGGCGCCGTCCGCGACCGGCTTCAAGGCCTTTTAGAGCTGTGTGGGGGAACGCTGATGTCACGCGTCATCCGATTAGTGGCCGCCGCGGTGTGCGGGGGTCTGTTGCTCACCGGTTGCTCGGCGAGCTTCTCCGTTGGGGGGATGCAGGTGAGCAAGCAGGAGCTGGAGCAGAAGGTGAGCGAGGGCCTCACCGCGTCGGTCGGGAAGCGACCTGACTCGGTGACCTGCCCTGGGCCGGTGGAGGCCGAGGTCGGGAAGTCCCAGCGGTGCGAGCTGACGGCCGGTGGCGATCGGCTCGGGGTGACCGTCACCGTCAAGTCCGTCGAAGGCAAGGACGTCAAGTTCGACATCAAGGTCGACGAGCAGCCGATGCCGTGACCTCGGGGTTGCCGGGTGGGGTGCTGCTCGGCGATCATGCCGGGATGGTGGAGCACGGGTCGGATCCGCTGGATGAGATGGATGTCGAGTCGCCCAACGCGGCTCGGATGTACGACTACTACCTCGGCGGGAACGCGAACTTCGCAGCCGACCGGGAGGCAGCTGCGAAGTTCCTCTCCGTCGTGCCCACCGCCCGGCAGTGGGCCTACGCCAACCGCGCGTTCCTCGGACGCGCCGTGCGGTTCATGATCTCGCAGGGCGTGACCCAGTTCCTCGACCTCGGGTCGGGCATCCCCACCGTCGGCAACGTGCACGAGATCGCCCACTCCGTCGATCCAACCGCACGCGTCGCCTACGTGGACTACGAACCGGTCGCGGTCGCGCACGCCCAGGCGCTGCTCGCCGACACCCCCCGGGTGACCATCACCAAGGCCGACATCCGCGAACCCGAGACCGTGCTGGACGCCTCAGGCGTTGCCGGGCTGCTGGACTTCACCCGGCCGGTCGGCGTGCTGGCCGTCGCGATCATGCACTTCGTGCCCGACGAGGACGATCCGGTGGGCATCATGGGCCGCTACCGCGACGCGTGCGCCCCGGGCAGCTACCTGGCGCTGTCGCACCTGTCCCCGGTGACCTTCACCGACGACCAGCTCAGCGTCGGCCACGAGATCTACAACCGCACCTCCACGCCCGGCACGCTGCGCACCCGCTCCCAGATCGAGGACCTGCTCACCGGCTACGACCTCGTCGACCCGGGCCTGGTCCTGCTGCCCCAGTGGCGCCCGGACGACCCGGTCGACCCCGATGACGCGGCCCGCACCAACAGCTACGCCGCCGTCGGCCTCCTCCCCGCCGACTGACCACCCGGTCTGGCAGCGCCGTTCAGGCCTGCCAGAGATCACCAGGTCGAGCTGGCACCCACGCCCTCGCCTGCCTCGAACTCGCGGTGTCCCGCCTGCGCCGCTGAACCGGCACCGCGACCGCATCACGGGTGCTTGGCGGGACGCCCCGCACCGCCCCACCGACTCGCGTGCGCCAACGAGAAAGCCCGTGCGCCGGTGGGGTGGCGCACGGGCTTCCGGGTCAGCTGCAGATGGCTGCGTCGACCAGTTCCCGGAGCTTCGGGGACCTGATCTTGGAGTTGGTCACCGTGGACACGTGCCGACCGTCCGTGGTCACCTCGGTGTCGGTGATGTAGCCTTGGACGATCCCGTTGTGGCCCCAGGTCTCCACACCGCAGGACAAGGTGTAGCTGAGGATGCCGAGTCCTGACGCGCCATCGTGGGCCGGGACCGTCTTCAGCATCTCCGCCCGGCTCTCCGGCGACATCAGCTCACCGCCGACCACGGCCTGGTAGAAGCGGGTGAGGTCCTGCTGGGTCGAGATCATGCTCCCCGCCGGGCCGAAGAACGACGGCTCCCACGCCGTGCCGTCGACCCAGAAGTGGAACGGCGGGACGCGACCGCCGATGTAGCCGTTCACCAGCGGCGCCGGGATCGACCGGTCCCCCGCCTCGGGGTAGCTGGTGTCGGCCAGGCCCAACGGCTCGATGACGCGGCTCGTGACCTGCTCGCCGACCGAGGTGCCGGTGACCTCCTCGATCATCATGCCGATGAGCTGGAAGTTGGTGTTGGAGTAGTGGAACTGCTCGCCCGGCGCGCTCGCCGGCGGGAGGCTTAACCCGTCCCGGATCAACTCCTCCAGGGCGTAAGTGCCGTCCGCGCTGGGCGCAGGGTTCGGCGCCTCGTTGGTCGGGATTCCGCTGGTGTGCTGGAGCAGCTGGCGGACCGTGATGGTGTTGCCGTCGTAGCCGTTGCCGCTGACCACCCCGGGCAGGTAGCGCTCGATCGGGTCGTCAAGTCCCACCTTGCCCTCGTCGACCAGCTGGAGCGTCACCACCGCGACGAACGTCTTCGTCTGGCTGGCGATCCGGTAGTGGTCGGTCGACCCGATGGGCCGGAAGGCGCTGATCACGCTGGTCCCCGCGGAGAGCTCCTGGGAACCGGTGCTGTCGCCGAAGTAGATCCCGGCCCCCGGCCCGACCTCCGCCTGGTAGGCGTTCAGCAGGTCCTGGATGTCCGCGGTCTCCGCTGCCTGCGCCGAAACCGGTAGCACCAACGCGGTCGCGACCGCAGCTCCCAGGGCCGTCAGCCGCCGCTTTCCGATTCTCTTCACCATTTCTCCTCTTCCGTGTTCACGCGGGACGCGCGGAGCGGGGTGAAGCCCACCCCCAGGGGCTTCACCCACGCAGCCGGAACGCGTCGAGCTGCGGCATCGAGGCGCTGCCCGACTGGTACTGGCAGGTGGCCAGGACGATCAGGAGCAGCAGCAGGAGCGCGACCACCACGACGCACCCAGCCCCCTCGTGCTTCTTCGCCCGGAACTCGACGCGGTGGCTCGGCGCAACGCCCGGGTGGTGCTCGGCGAAGTGCCTCGCTTGCTGCTCGGCGCTCTCCTCCTCCGACAGCCACGCCGTCCGGTAGGAGCACTCGCCGCACCAGCACCGGCAGTTGCCAGCCATGCCGTCCCCTCCCGAGTAGGCCCGACACCGCCGACCGGGAAGTCCGACCGGCACCGCACATGCTGCTGTTTCCGCTGATCACCGGGCCAGGACGCGAACCGGCCACTTGTTGCCGGTCGCCTCGATAAGGTGCTTCGCGCCAGGCAAACCCGGAGGAAGGGCACCGAAGTGGCGATCCGGTTCGGCGCGGTGCTGCGTCAACTGCGCACCCGGTCGGGCATGACGCAGGAGCGGCTCGCGGAGCGGTCCGGGGTCGCGGTCCGCACCATCCGCAGGTTGGAGACCAACCCGTCCGCAGCGCCCCGCATCGCCACCGTGAACCAGCTCGCGGGCGCGTTCCCGGACATCCCGGACGCGCACCGGCGGATGCTGGACGCCATCGAACCCGGCCGCGCCGTCCCGCCGGATCGCGAGGAACCGCCCCAACCCGCCGAGCCCGAAGCCCCGCCCAAGCCGACCGAGCCGCGGACGGCGTCGCAGGGCGCGCTGGCGGACGCCGCCGATCAACTCCGGCAGGCCGTCGAATCCCGCTGGCAGCGCGAGGAGGAGCAGCGGCGGGTCCACGACCCGTTCCCGCTGCCCGTGCGGTTCGAGCCGGTGGCCGCGCACCTGGTCGACCACTGGGACAACATCAACCGGGTACCGCCCGGAGGTGGGTCCGGGCCGGTGGAGCTGGCCGGTGACCTGGGTCAGATCGCCGAGGCCTACCGCAGGATCCCGTCCGGTCGGCTGGTGGTGCTGGGCGAGGCGGGGGCCGGGAAGACGGTCCTCGCGCTGCGGTTCACGCTCGACCACCTGCGGACCCGCACCGGTGACGAGCCGGTCCCGGTGGTGTTCAGCCTGGGCTCGTGGGACCCGACGGCCACCGGCCTGCGGGACTGGCTGATCGACCAGCTGCTGCGCGACCACCCGGGGCTGGTCGCCAGCGCGCCCGGCGGGTCGACGCTGGCCGCCGCGTTGGTCGAATCCGGCCGCGTGCTACCGGTCCTCGACGGGTTCGACGAGGTCGCGGACGGGCTGCACCGGGCCGCGCTGCACGAGCTCAACAGCACTGCGCTGCCGTTCCTGCTGACCAGCCGTCCCGAGCAGTTCGAGCGGGCGACCGAAAGCACCACGCTGGCCGGGGCCGCCGGTGTCCAGCTGATCCGGCTCGACCCGACCGACCTGGTCAACTACCTGCCCCGCACCGCGCACAACGCCGCGTGGCAACCGGTGGTCGACGCGCTCCGCGCGGACGACCCGGCAGGACGCAACCTGGCGGCGGCGCTGAGCACCCCGCTGATGATCGGGCTCGCCCGAGCCGTCTACAGCGACGCCCCGGGCAAGGACCCGGCGGACCTGCTGGACGGAACCCGGTTCCCGACACCGGAAGCCATCGGCGACCACCTGCTCAGCAGCTTCGTGCCGACCGCCTACCGCCCGCGCCCCGGCCGGAACCGGGAACCGCGGCTTGTCCAGCGCTGGCTGGGCCACCTGGCGCAGCACCTGGACCAGCGGGAAACACCGGACATCGCGTGGTGGCAGCTGAGCAGCTCGGTGCGCCGCTCCACGCGCATCCTGCTGGTGGTGCTCGCCGTCGGGACCTGCATCGGGTTGCTGGACTTCCTGGTCCTGCTGCCCTATTACCTGGTCCGGCACGGGGCACCGGGGTTCGGCATCGCCGTGCTGGACGGGTTGCTCGTCGGAACCGAGGTGGGGCTGGTCTTCGGGCTGATCCACGGGGTCGTGATCGTCTTCGGCCGGGGCGAGTTCCGGCCGATCCGCATGCGGTTGCGGCTGCGGCACCGGAACCAGCGCAGCGGGAGGCTGCGGCGCGACCTGGCCACCCGGTTCGGGGTCGGCGCGCTCGGCGGGATCGTGCTGGGCATCGGGCACGGCCCGATGAACACCCTGCTCCTGGGTTTGCAGAGCGGGTTCCCGGACACGTTGGCCGAAGCGGTGCGGAGCTCGCTGATCAAGATCTTCGTGTTCGCGCTGGTCTACGGCCTCGTGGTCGGCACGGCGTTCGCGCTGGTGCGGGCGTTGGAGGCGCCGCGCGACATCAGCACGGTCACCAGCCCGGCCGACCTGGTGGCCGCCAACCGCGCGACAGTGCTGTCCGGGATCGCGGCGTTCGCGCCGGTAATCATGCTGGGCATCACCGTCTTCGGCCAGCTGGTGGTGGTCGTCGTCGAAGACCTCACCGGGGAACCGCTGCGCTGGCTGCCCGAAGCCTTCCTCTCCGCCACCATCGGCGGGATCGGCGGCGCGGTCTCCTACGCGCTGGCCTTCACCGCCTGGGGCCAGTGGGTGCTGCTGGTGCGGTTCTGGTTGCCGCTGACCGGACGACTCCCCTGGGACGCGCTGGAGTTCTTCGAGGACGCCTACCGCCGCGGGGTGCTGCGCCAGTCCGGCGCGGTGTACCAGTTCCGGCACGCCCGGCTCCAGGACCACCTGAGCCTCGCGCACCGCGACGAACGCACCGTCCCAGGGGTCGTGAGTGCGTAACAGTGTTCGAACACTGTTACGCACTCACCACCCCCTAGTACCGCGCGGCGTAGCGGGTCGGGGTCTCGCCGAACAGGGCCTTGAAGTCGCGGACCAGGTGCGCTTGGTCGGCGTAGCCGAGTTCGACGGCCAGCCCCGCCCAGTCCAACTCCGCGCCCTGCGCCATCCGCTCGGTGACCTCGTGCAGCCGGTACCGGCGGATCACCCACTTCGGACCGATGCCGACGTACTCCGCGAACAGCCGCTGCAACTGCCGGACGCTGGTGCCGAACTCCGCGGCCAGCGCATCGACCCTGGTGATCTCGGGTCTCGCGATGACCAGCGCGACGACGCCCGCGGCCAGCTCCGCCTTCGGGTCGGGCTCCGGCGCGTGCTCCCGGAGCAGCCGTTCGACGGCCGGGACGTCGGGTTCCGACGGCAGCGCGGGGCCGAACACCTCGCGGGCATCGATCGTCCGGTCGGTGATCGTGGAGACCGCAGCGCCCAGGAACGGCCGGAAGCAGCCGGGCCGGAAAGCCACGCCGAGCACGCCGCTGCGCCCCGACAGCACCCGGAACTGGTGCCCGCTGGAGACGCCGGTGACCAACGCGCGGCCGCCCTGGAACGTCAGGTGCACGTTCGGGTAAGGCACGATCAACTGCCGGTACGGTTCCGCGTACTCCCACGAAACCGCCCAGTAGCGCGCGACGTGGCGGGTCAGGCCCGGCGAGGGTTGCAGGAAGGAGTGGCGCTGGTGCTGCTGCCAAGCGCCGCAGACCTCCCGAACATCCCTCGACATGGTGGAAGTGTATGTCGCGTTCGTTCAAGACATCGGCCTCGCGCGGTGGTTGGCTCGACGCCATGTCCGAAGCACAACACGTGAAGCGCGCCACCACCGCCCTGGCCGGGGTCGTCGAAGGCATCACCCCCGACCAGCTCGCGGCACCGACCCCGTGCACCGAGTACGCGGTGCGCGACCTGCTTAACCACCTGCTGTTCTGGGGCCCGTCCCTGGAGGGCGCCGCCCACAAGGAACAGGTCCCGCCCCCAGCCGCCGCCGAGTCGGACGTGGATCTGCCCGACGACTGGAAGCGGCAGCTCACGCAACTGCTGGACCGCATGGCGCAGGCCTGGAGCACACCCGACGCGTGGACCGGCACCACCCACATGGGCGGACCGAACGAGATGCCCTCGGCCATGATCGGCGGCATGGTCGCGATGGAATGCGCGGTGCACACCTGGGACCTGGCGCGGGCCACCGACCAGCCCCTGCAGCTCGACGAGGACCTCGTCACCTTCGCCCACGCCCAGGCCGAGCAGACGGCGGAACAGGGCCGAGCGATGGGTGCCTTCGCGGACGAGGTGGCGGTACCGGAAACCGCCCCACCGCTGCACCGCCTCCTCGCCCTGACCGGCCGGGACCCAGCCTGGAAGCGGTGACCGACGGTGGTGCGGTTTCCGCGGGGAACCGCACCACCGGGCGCTCCGCCTGGGACGACGTGGCGATTCGTCGGTGCAACCGACCTGCCCCCAGCTCGAACCGGGTGGGCGCATCCAACGCCGCGCCTAGAGCGCCAGTGCCGTCTGGACTCCGGCCGCGTTGCGCTGCTCGAAGTCCAGCAGGCTTCGCTTGCGGTCGATGCCACCGCCGTAGCCGGTCAGGTTGCCGTCGGAGCCGACGACACGGTGGCACGGCACGATGATGCTGATCGGGTTCTTGCCGTTGGCCAGCCCGACCGCGCGCGACGCGCTGGGACGCCCGATCCGCGCCGCCAGCTCGCCGTAGGAAACCGTTTCGCCATAAGGGATCTCGCGCAGCGCATGCCACACCCGCTGCTGGAACGGGGTGCCGATGAGATCCAGCGGCAGGTCGAAGTCGGTGCGCCGACCGGCGAAGTACTCCGCCAGCTGCTCGACCACCGGACCGAACGGCGCCGCGTCGAGCTCCCCGAAGTCCTCCTCCGGCGGCCGGTGCCGCTGCTGCTCCAGGTAGACGCCGGTCAGCGCACCGCCGACGGCGACCAGGGTAAGCGGGCCGACGGGACTGTCGACGATGGTCTTCACCGGGTGCACTGCAACATCCTCTCCTCCACCGGTGCCCGAGCGGCAACCGCGTTCGGGAACCAGCATCGCCCCTGGTCCAGGGGCGGTGCTGGCGGAAATCCGACATCGTCAGCCGGAGTTCCCGGCGGCCAGCCGAACGCGCCGCTTGTGCTCGACCGCCGCGGAAGCGGCGAGCACGGCCGGGCCGCCCAGCTCTGCCAGGGCCCTGACCCGCGACCGGTGCTTCCGCAGCTCGCCAGCGGCGATGCTCTTGGAAAGCAGGTTTCCGGCATCGGCGAGGCCGACGAGCGCGGCGTCCTCCCGGGCGATCTCGCGCACCGGAACAGTGCTGCGCACGATCGAAGCGACGTGCTCCTGCAGCGCCCGCACCGCGGCCGGGTCGACGGCGGTGACCCGCTCAACCGGGACAACCCCGAGGACTTGGCGGCTGCCGACCCTGATCACCCCCAGTTCGATCAGGGAGTCGCGCACCCACACGTAGGTCTCGCGTCCGTGGCTCCGCGCCAGCTTCTTCCAGCGGACCGGGCTCTCGCGGACCTCGACCAGCGCATCCGCGAGGACCAGGTCAGCGGGCAGGTCAGCGCCCACCGCAGCGGCCTTGCCGGCGGAATCAGCCAGCAGCCCGGCCATGGCGAGCTCGGTCAGCACCGCGCCTCGCAGCACCAGGCCGAGGTCCCGCTTGTTGGTCAGGCCCTTCCCATCGACATCACAGGCCATCAGGAAGACCCTGCTGGTCAGGGAATTCATGTTCTCCTCCGCTCAGCCGCGCTCGGCGAACCAGCTGGCGAGCTGCGGGATCGACGCCAACGCGGCGCCGGTGTGGTCCAGCGGCCCGACGTCGACGAGTTCGGCGCGCTCGCCCAGCGCTTCCTGGCAGCGCACGGAGTTCGCGAACGGCACGTCCGTGTCCTCGGTGCCGTGGTGGAGCCGGACTGGGACGTCCGGTGCCCACTGCGCGCAGAGCTGGTCGTTCGCCGCGAAGGCCTCGGCGAGCTCGCCGGTGGGGTGCGACAGCTTCTGGAGCATCTCGGGCTGCAGCAGTTCCTGCGGCGTCGACGGCAGGCCCTGCAGGATCTCCGGGAAGGAGTGCGTCCCGTCGAACAGCGCTTCCGCGGTCTGGTCGTAGGGCGCCCGGAACGCCTCGCTCGGCGAGTCGTACAGGTGGTAGGCGTGGTTCCACGAGGTGACGAAGTAGCCGAGGTAGACCACGGCGGAGCGCGGGTCGACCCGCCCGTCCAGCGCGGCGGGCAGTTCGGTCCCGGCGATGTCGTGCGGTCCGGCGACCGCACCGACGGCCCGGAGCTCGTACTCCGGGTCGTCCTGGATGGCCTTCCCGAGCGGCACCGACGCGTGCCCTCCCTGCGAGAACCCGGCGACGTTGACTCCGCCGTCCAGCTCCGCGCCCCGCTGCTCGGCGATCGCCCGGGTGGCGCGCATGCTGTCCAGCGAGGTCTGCACGGTCGGCGCGGCCAGCATGTACTCGGGCTCCCCGAGCCCCAGGCCGAGCCCGGCGTAGTCCGGTGCGGTGGCGGCCTGCCCGGTCCCGGCGAAGAGCAGGACCGCAGCACGGTCCGGGCTGTTCACGATGGACGCCGCTGTCCCGCGCGACGGGTTGGTGCCGTGCAGGTACACGGTGAGCGGCAGTTCCTCGTCCGTCCGCGGGAAGGCGGCGACACCGCTGGCCACCGTCGGCTCACCTGCGAAGTCCGTCGTGCGGTAGAGATACCGGAAGGCGTCGACGCCGTAGCGGACGTCGGCGGGCGCGAACCCCTGCTGCACCAGGTGTTCGGCGAGCCCAGCGGCGTCCATCGAGACCAGCGGCTCGAACGCGAGCAGCTCACCACCGGTGGGTGCGGCGTCGGACTCCGCCGCGCAGGACGAGAGCGCAGCAGTGAGCAGGACCGCCGAAGTGGCGGCGAAAGCACGTTTCCTCATGGCGTCGAATGCTGGCCGCGCCACCCCCGGCACCGCGCCGGGCCAACGACCATTCCCGCACCGACCGCGGTCTAGGCGGGCATCGACTTTGGTCTGATCCCCCACCCCACCGGCCCGCCCTACCCTGTCCGGCGTGCCCACACGCCCCGTGCCAGTGATCGCCGTCGCGCTGCTGGTCGCCCTGCAGGTCTTCGCCAAGACCCAGTCGAACACCGGTGAGCTGGCCCTGGACATCACCGTGGGAGCGCTGGCCTGCGCCCTCGCACTCGGCGTCTGGCGCTGGCCAGTACGCGCAACGCTGGGCCTGGTGGCCCTCGCAGCACTGTCGATCACGGCGACCCCACCAGCCACGATGGCGGTAGCGCTGGTGGCTGGGCAACGCCGCACCAGCACCGCCGCGTGGGTCGCGCTGGCGGGGGTGGTCGGCCACGCGGTCCTCGGCTGGTGGCAACCACTGCCCGGACTCCCCTACGCCTGGTGGCTGGTGCTGGACGTGGTCGCGCACGCCGCCCTGGTCGGCTGGGGCTCGCTGCTCAAGGCGAGGCAGGAGCTGATCAACTCCCTCAAGGAACGCGCCCGCCGCGCGGAAGCTGAGCAGGGCAGACGCGTCGCAGAGGCCCGCGCAGCAGAACGCACGGCCCTGGCCCGGGAGATGCACGACGTGCTCGCCCACCGACTGTCCCTGGTCGCCACCTACTCGGGCGCGCTCGAGTACCGCCAAGACGCGAACCCCGCCCAGCTGGCCAAAGCGGCGGGCGTCGTCCGCGAAGGAGTCCACCAAGCGCTGGAAGAACTCCGCGCGGTGATCACCGTCCTCCGCGACGACACCGCGGAACCGCCCCGCCTCGGCATCCCGGACCTGACCGAGCTGATCGAGGAAACCCGGGCAACCGGCACCCACGTCGACTTCACGAACACCACGACGGAGCCCCCACCCCCGCCGATCGGCCGCACCGCCTACCGCGTCGTGCAGGAAGGCCTCACCAACGCCCGCAAGCACGCTGCTGACCAGCCAGTACGCGTCGCGCTGACCGGTATCCCGGGCGACGCGCTGCGGGTCGAGATCACCAACCCGGTCTCGAACACCGCACCCGCTCTTCCGGGCACCGGGACCGGACTGGTCGGCCTGACTGAGCGGGTGCGGCTGACCGGCGGCCACCTGGACCACGAATTGACCGCAACCGGCGCCTTCCAGCTCCAGGCCTCGCTACCGTGGCCCCCGTGATCCGAGTCCTGATCGTCGACGACGACCCCCTGGTCCGAGCGGGCCTGACCCTGATGCTCGACGGAGCGAACGGCATCTCGGTGGTCGCCGAAGCCCCGGACGGGGAGTCGGCGATCACGGCCACCAACGCCCACAACCCGGACGTGGTGCTGATGGACATCCGCATGCCCGGCATCGGCGGCCTCGAAGCCACCAGGACCCTCCGCTCCCGGCAGGACCCGCCAGAAGTGGTGGTCCTGACGACCTTCGACGCGGACGACGTGATCGTGCACGCCCTCCAAGCCGGAGCAATCGGCTTCCTGCTCAAGGACACCCCGCCCCCGGAGATCGTGGAAGCGATCCGCCGGGTGTCGGCCGGGGACCCGATCCTCTCCCCAGCGGTGACGAGGAAGCTGATGACCAAGGTGACGACCGGAGCGACCCGCTGCGAGAAGGCCCGATCGGCGTTCGGCACCCTCAGCGACCGAGAACACGAGGTAGCCCTGGCGGTGGCCAACGGCAAGACCAACGCCGAGATAGCCAAGGACCTCCTGATGAGCGTGGCCACGGTGAAAGCCCACGTCTCCCACACCCTGACCAAGCTATCCCTCACCAACCGAACCCAAATAGCCCTACTCGCCCACGAAGCAGCCCTGCTCTGACGGGTGGGTACAGTTCAACGGCTCAGAGGGCATCCCACGCGTAGCGAAGTTCGTAGGACTCGCCGGGCATCACCATGTCGTTGACCTCAACCACCCGGTCACCGCTCCACGTACGCCGACGCACGACCAGCACCGGACCGCCACCAAGCCCGAAGATCTGCCGCTCATTCGCGTCCGGCATCCGAGCACTCACGATTTCCTCGTGATCGGTGATCTCAAAGCCCTGGTCTTCCAGCCGTGCGAGCACACCGCCGGGCCCGGTCTCGACTTCCTCAAGCGCCGTACCCCTGGTGATCTCACGCGGCAGCCGAGACACCGCCAACATCACCGGCTCACCATCCGCACGCATGACCCGATCACGTACGCAGAGCTCAGAAGCCTCTTCAATGCCGAAGAGTTCCGCATAGTCCTGCGCGGGCTCGAACCACACCTTGACGGACGACGACGGACTGAACCCCTGAGCATCCGCTTCGGCCAGGAAGGCGGCCTTGTTCGCATCCCGTCGAGCCTTGGAGAGACGTTCGCGGGAGTCCAGACGGCGGACGACCTTCGGCGGAGCCACGAACACGCCCACACCGTGACGCATCTGCACCAATCCTGCCTCGCGAAGCTCCTTCAGCGCCTGACGCACCGTGGTCCGGGAGGAGTCGAACTGCTCCTGCAGGGCTTGCTCAGTCGGCAGCTGGTCACCAACCGACAACTCACCACGGTCGATCTGACCCCGCAGCGTCGCCGCGATCTCCTGGTACTTCGCCGCAGCGGACATTAGAACACCTCGCATTAGACGTCTGAGTCCTCACGAACGAGTGTCTCACCTTGCCCAACTCTCGCACCCGTCACTATCTTCCCAAGTTGTATGAGACGACTAACACGACTGAGATGAACCGAAACCCGCAACCGAGCGCATCTGCGCTCGCGCAACCGAACCCGCGCATCGCCTCAGCCGTGCAACTGCCACCCCGAAGGGGAGTCCTGATGTCCGGCTTCTTGACGTACGTGTGGCGACCCGTCACTGGCGGCCGCCACGCTTTCCCCATCGCAGCAACGAAAACTTCGCCAGAGAAGCAGGTGAAGGCCTACTGCGGCGCAACGACCGACGCCGCCGAACTCCACGACCGGTCCGAAGTGGACTGGATCCGCGAGAAGACCTGCATGACCTGCTGGCACATCCTCACCACCAAACCCTCGTGAGCGGCAAAGCTCGCAAGAGCAACCATCCCCACTCACGACTCCTGACCAGCAAAAACACCCTCGTGAGTGGGAATGGTCGCAAGAGCAACCATCCTCACTCACGACTCCTGACCAGCGGCGAGACCGGAGAAGGCGCTTCGATCGTGTTTCGGATTCGTGCGAGCACGGTCGTGTTGTTCGGTGTCCGCATCGCTGCTGGTCAACGCTCGTGAGCGGCAAAGGTCGTAATGGCCACCATCCTCACTCACGAGTCCTGACCAGCGAAAACACCTTCGTGAGTGGGAATGGTTATTAGAGCCACCATCGCCGCTCACGAGTCCTGACCAGCTACAACGCACCCCAGAAAGGAAACCGGTCCTGATGTTCTGGATTCAGCTGAGCACGTTCGTGCTGTTCAACGTCTTCATCCTCGCCCTGATCGCCACGCAGATCCCGTTCGTGGGGTTGAGATTCGCAGCGGGACAACATGCGGGGGCAGGCGAGGGTGAGTACACCGTGTGGCACCTCATCGCCGACATCGAAGCCGAACGCGCCACCGCCGCGCCAGCACAGCCTCGTTATCGCGAGCATCCCCCGATAACGCTCGAACCGCCTGCGCCGCCACAGCCGCCGCAACCGCTCACGCCACCGCCGCCAACACCACCACCGCCACAGCCTGAGTTCCCCGCCTACGACCCCGACGACCAGCCCACCGGGCGCCACCACCTGCGCAGGTGAGGGGTCGTGAGTGCGTAACAGTGTTCCAACACCGTTTCGCACTCACGACCCCCGGGACCACCACCCAAGCCGGGCCGGTGCGGCACACCTTCCCCCCGCCACCAGCCGC